>NZ_JCANSZ010000049.1:0-54293 GCF_059570535.1 Streptomyces sp. CNP082 | reverse complement strand
AAAGGTAGGGCAACCCATGCAGCCATACCCAGAGCCCCTGGGCCCACCGATCTTACGAATGACCAGTTCGAACCCACGACTTGAAAGGTAGGGCACACCCCATGGCTACCGACATCGCGACACGGGCCGGGCGGCGGGAGTGGATCGGGCTCGCGGTGCTCGCGCTGCCCGTCCTGCTCATCTCCATCGACGTCTTCGTGCTGCTGCTCGCCCTGCCCCACATCAGCGCCGACCTGGGCGCGAACAGCTCAGAGCAGCTCTGGATCATGGACGTCTACGGCTTCCTGCTCTCGGGCTTCCTCGTCACGATGGGCACGCTCGGCGACCGCATCGGGCGCCGCCGCCTGCTGCTCACCGGCGCGGCGGCGTTCAGCGTCGCCTCCGTGGCCGCCGCGTACTCCACCAGCCCGGAGATGCTGATCGCCGCCCGCGCCCTGCTCGGCATCGCCGGGGCGACGCTGGCGCCGTCGACGCTGGCGCTGATCACCACCATGTTCCGGGACCCCCGGCAGCGGTCGGCGGCCATCGGCGTCTGGTTCATGTGCTTCATGGGCGGCGCGGCGATCGGCCCGCTGGTCGGCGGGGCGATGCTGGAGCACTTCTGGTGGGGCTCGGCGTTCCTGCTCGGAGTGCCCGCGATGGTGCTGCTGCTGATCCTGGGCCCGGTCGTGCTGCCCGAGTACCGCGACGCCAAGGCGGGGCGGCTGGACCTGGCGAGCGTGGCGCTGTCGCTTGCTGCGGTCCTGCCGCTGGTGTACGGGGTGAAGGAGCTGGCGAAGGACGGCTGGGCGCCGGTGCCGCTGGCGGCGCTCGCGGCGGGCGGTGCGTTCGGGACGGTCTTCGTACGGCGGCAGCAGCGGCTGGAGCACCCGCTGATGGACCTGCGGCTGTTCCGCAACCGGGCCTTCTGCACCGCGCTCGGCGGGATGTTCGCCGGCACGTTCCTGATGGGCGCGCTGATGCTGTTCATCACGCAGTACCTGCAGTTGGTGCAGGGACTGACGCCGCTGAAGGCGGGCCTGTGGATGCTGCCCGCGGTCGCGGCCTCGGGGCTCAGCTTCGGCCTCGCCCCCATGGCGGCCCGCTTCGTCCGCCCGGCCCGGCTGATCGGCGGCGGGCTCTGCGTCTCGGTCGCCGGCCTGCTGCTGCTCGTCCTCGCCGACGTCTCCGGCGGACTGCCGTACGTCGTCACGGGGTTCGCGCTGATCAACCTGGGGGCGGGGCCGCTGGTCACGCTCGGCACCGACCTGGTCGTCAGCTCCGCGCCGCCGGAGAAGGCGGGCTCGGCGGCGGCGATGAACGAGACCAGCGGCGAGTTCGGCTACGCGCTGGGCATCGCGACGCTGGGCAGCATCGGCACGATCGTCTACCGCGGGCAGATGGAGGACTCGGCCCCGGCCGGCGTCCCGGGCCCGGCGGCGGACACCGCGCTGGAGGGCATCACCGGCGCCGCGACCGCGGCGGCTGACCTGCCGGCACGCTCTGCGGAGGCGCTGCTGGCGCCGGCGCGGGAGGCGTACGTGAGCGGGATGCACGTGGCGGCGGCGATCGCGGCGGTGCTGCTGGCGGGGGTGGCGGTCCTGGCGGTACGCCTCCTGAACCACGTCCCGCCCACGGGCACGGCCCCCGCGGGGCCGGCGGACGGGCCGGGCGCCGCGGACGGCGCCCAGGACGGCACCGTGCCCGACACCGGCGACACCGGCGACACCGGCGACGCCGACGACACCGGCGTCCCCGAGCCGCCCGCGCCGCAGCCGATACGCGGCTGACCCGGCCGGCGCCGGGCACCCGCAGAACCACCCCCGGGGTGGGCGGTCCTCCGCCCACCCCGGACGGCTGTCCACGGCCCGTACCCCCTCAGCCGGTACGCACCCGGCCCTCAGCCCCCGACTCCCTTGCCCCCCAACCACCTTGCCCCTCAGGCCCCGTCAGTCACCCGGCCGGGCCGCCTCGCGCAGCGCCATCCGCGCCGCGACCGTCCCCCCGTTCAGCGTCTCCCAGAACGGGTGGATCGATATCTCGATGGACAGCGCGCGGAACCTCTTCCGCAGCACCGTCTCCTGCCGGTCCAGCTCGGGCGTCCACCCACTGCCGGCCCGGTGCTCAACGCCCGCGCTGTCCGTGTACGGGCGCAGCGGGAACTCCTCCAACCGCTGCGCGACGGCGAACCACTCCCGCTTCGCCCGCAGCAACTCCTCCGGAAACTCGTAGTCGCTCACGACTCGCTATCATACGTGTGTTCGATTTTAAGAAGCGAGCGCCACGCGGGACGCGGGTGCATAGGATCGCCGGCATGCCTCTGCGACCCGTCCAGGTGAACATCAAGGCCCTCGACCACCGGGCGGTCGGCCGGTTCTGGGCGGAAGCGCTCGGCTGGCACGTCCACGCCGCCGGCGCCACCACCTACGTCGGACCTCCCGGCGGCCTCATCTGGCCGCACCCGGCCGCCGTCGGCATCGACGTCGTCCCCGTCCCCGAACCCAAGACGGCGGTGAAGAACCGCGTGCACCTCGACCTCGCCACCACCTCGGCGGCCCACCAGGCGGAGCTGGTCGCCCGCCTCCGGGCGCTCGGCGCGACCCCCGCCGACGTGGGCCAGGGCGAGGTGCCGTGGACCGTCCTCGCCGACCCGGAGGGCAACGAGTTCTGCGTGCTGGAGCCGCGGGACGTCTACCGGGACACCGGGCCGATCGCCGCAGTGGTCGTCGACTGCACGGACCCGCGGGCCATGGGCCGCTTCTGGGCCGAAGCGACGGACTGGACGCTCCGGGAGGTGACCGACGACCAGGCGGTGCTGCGCTCGGCCGCGGACACGGGCCCGTACCTCGAACTCCTCCGCGTCCCCGGCGGGAAGACCGTCCCGGACCGCGTCCACCTCGACCTGCTGCCGTACCCCGGCGACGACAAGGAGGCGGAGGCCGACCGGCTGAGGGCCCTGGGCGCCGCCGACCTCGACCTCGGCCAGGGCGACGTCCCGTGGACCTGCCTGACCGACCCGGAGGGCCACGAGTTCTGCGTCCTGGCCCTGCCCTGACGCCGGCCACGTCGCCGCGGGGACGGCCCCCGCGACCGGTCGGGCGCGCGAACGTGGTGCCGAGGCCGTCGCGTTCGGCCGGGGCCGCGGCCCGCTTTCCCGGGCTCGGCGGCTCCCGGCTCGAGGCCCGCACCCCCGCCGGCCTTTCCGCGGTGGTTCGGAGACGCGATCGGGGCCGCGGGCAGAGCGGGCCCCACACGCCGCAGACGACAAGCCGTTCTCGTACAACGGGCCCATGTAAGGGGCTCACATGAAGGGGCACCCGCCCCTTACCGCAGCCCGCGGCTCGCGCCCCGCGCTACGGCACCAGCACCAGCCGCCCCCGGATCCCGCCCTCCGCCAGCCGGGCGTGCGCCTTCGCCGCGTCGGCCAGGTCATAGGTCTCGGCGACCCGGAGCGTCAGCGCGCCCTCGTCGACGAGCCGCGCCAGGTCGCCCAGCCGCGCCCCGTCGGCGCGCACTTCGAGCGCCGCCGTACGCAGGCCGCGCACCGGCGCCGGGGCCGTGTTCGGCAGGCAGGCGACGAACGCGCCGCCGTCGCGGACCCAGCGCAGGGCCGCCCCGCCGAGCAGCGCCGCGTCCAGCACGGCGTCGTAGCCGCCGTCGGCGGGGTCCGTCGTGAGCGTCCCGCCGAGGGAGCGGATCAGCTCCCCGTCGGACTTCCGGGCCAGCCCCGTCACGGTGAGCCCCCGGCGGGCGGCGAGTTGGACGGCGTACCCGCCCAGCGCCCCCGCCGCGCCCGTGACCAGCAGCGAGGCACCGGGCGCCGGGTCCAGCAGGTCCAGCGCCTGGTCGGCGGAGAGCGCGTTGAGCGGCAGCGTCGCGGCGTGCACGGCGTCCGCCGTCGTCGGCGCCGGGGCGACCGCACCGCCGTCCACGACCACGTACTCGGCGTGGGTGCCGAGCGGCTTCGCCGGCCCGTAGACGAGCGCCACGACCGCGTCGCCCGCGGCCCGTCCCGCGCCCGCGCCCACCGCGTCCACCGTGCCCGCGACGTCCCAGCCGAGCCCCGTGTACGTCCCGCCCGCCGCGGCGCCGAAGACGCCCGCGCGCGTCCCGCCGTCCACGGGGTTGAGCGCCGCCGCGGCCACCTTGATCCGCACCTGCCCCGGCCCCGGCTCGGGCACCGGTACCTCGGCGATCGTCACTGCCTCGGGGCCGCCGAACTCCGTCACCACCGCAGCACGCATGGCCAATCCCTCCCTGATCGGTGTTAGTAGCGGTATCTGCTCCGCTGCTGCGACCCTAGGAAGAGTTGGTATCTCGTGGTAAGTAGTTACCTGAGAGTGCCTATGCCACCCGGAGGAGAGCCATGGCGACCACGACGGCGGCCCAACGGCGCGAGCAGGCGCGCTACGCGTACGACGCGTTCCTGCGGGACTGCCCCACCAACCAGCTCCTCGGCCGCCTCAGCGACAAGTGGGTCAGCCTCGTCGTCGCCGCCCTGTCCGGCGGCCCGCAGCGCTACAGCGACCTGCGCCGGAAGATCGCCGGCGTCAGCCCGAAGATGCTCACCCAGACCCTGCGCACCCTGGAGCGCGACGGCATCCTCACCCGCGCCGTCACCCCCTCCGTCCCGGTCCGCGTCGACTACGACCTGACACCGCTCGGCCGCAGCCTCGCCGGGCTCCTCACCGCGGTGAAGGACTGGGCGGAGGAGCACATCGAAGAGGTGCACGCGGCACGCGAGCACTACGAGGCGCGGGAGGCCCCGGCCCCGGAGAGCTGAGGGCTCACGCGAACGCCTCCGGGTCGCGCACGCACTCCCGTACCGCCGCCAGGAAGTCCGCCACCTGCGGGCTCATCCGCTCCCGCGGCCAGGCCACCGCGATCCGCAGCGGCTCGATGTCGCGCACCGGCCGCCAGAGCAGCTCCGGGTGCGTGTAGTAGGCGGCCATCGACTCAGCCGCCAGACACACCGCCTCACCTGCCGCGACGTGCTCCAGCATCTCTTCGACGTTGTCGTTCTCCGGCCCCCACACCGGTTCCGAGCCGTCGGGCCGCGGGTTGACCGCCCACCAGTCGACCCACGCCTTCGGAGCCCTGCGCGTCCACATCAGTTGCTGGTCGGCCAGGTCTGCGATGCCCACGTCCGGCTGCGCGGCCAGCCGGTGCGCGCGCGGGAGCGCGACCCAGCGGCGCTCGGTGGCGACCGTGTGCGCGCGCAGCCCCGTCAGGTCGGCGGGCAGCCACAGGAACGCCACGTCCGCCAGGCCCCGGCGCAGACCGTCGGCCTCGCCGCCCCAGTCGAACCGCTTCAGTTCCAGCGCCACCTCGGGCCGCCGCGCGGCGAAGGCCGCCCGCGCCCGCAGGCCCAGCGGCCCCGCGCCGGTGGCGACGAAGCCGAGGCGCAGCACGTTGCGGGCCGCCGCCGCGGCCGTACGGACCTCGCGTACCGCCCGCGCCCAGTCGCCGGCGATCCGGCGTGCCGCCGGCACCAGCGCCTCGCCGGCAGCGGTCAACCGCACCTCGCGCCCGGTGCGTTCGAAGAGGTCGGCGCCCAGCTCCTCCTCCAGGCGGCGGATCTGGCGGCTCAGCGAGGGCTGGGTGACGTACAGGTCGCGGGCAGCGGCCGTGAAGCTCAACTGCTCGGCGACGGCGAGGAAGTAGCGCAGCACCCGCGTGTCCGCATCCGGCGCCGCGCGTCCGGTCATCCGCCGCCCGTCCATGCCCGAAGCGTATGGGTGCAGGCATTGGACCCGCCCCGAAGTCCGGTGTTCCGATGGTTCGGACCGGAACGCCAGTCGGTGCGGGCGGGGCCGCGCGGCCCCGCCCGCACCGCGGAGAGGAGCCACTCATGTCCGCAACCGGCACCGCAACCGGCACCGCGCCCGGCACCGCAGCCGCCCCGTCCGGGCCGGCCGGCGCCGACGGCCGCCCCGCCTCCCGCCGCCCCGCGTCCAGACGCGCCCTGCTCCGGACCGGGACCGCAGGACTGGCCGCGGGGCTCGCCGCCGGAGCCGCCGGGACCGGGACCGCACGCGCCGCGGCCCCGGCCGCCGCGGGCGGGAAGAGAGCGGGGGACGACGAGTTCGACGGCAAGGTGGTGCTCGTCAGCGGCGCCACCTCCGGCATGGGCGAGGCCGCCGCCCGCGCGCTGGCCGACCGCGGCGCCAGGGTCTTCTTCTGCGGGCGGCGGGCCCGCCTCGGCAGCGAGATCCAGGCGGACATCCGCCGCCGCGGCGGGGAGGCCACGTACATGCGCGCCGACGTGCGCCACGAGGACCAGGTACGGGACTTCGTGCACGGCTGTGTGCGGCGGTACGGGCGCATCGACATCGCGTACAACAACGCGGGCATCGAGAGCCCGCGGGCCGTGCGGCTGCACGAGCAGACGCTCGCGGACATGGAGGACGTCTGGCGCACCAACGCCGCCGGGACGTTCCTCTGCATGAAGTACGAGATCCCGCAGATGCTCGCGCAGGGCGGCGGGGTGGTCGTCAACACCGCGTCGATCTCCGCGGAGGTCGGCTTCGCGACCATCTCCCCGTACAACGCAAGCAAGCACGCGGTGGCGTCGCTGACCAAGGTGGCGGCGCTGGAGTACGCACCGGAGGGCGTACGGGTCACCGCGTTCGCACCCGGGGCGGTGGACACCCCGATGCTGCGGCGGGCGGCCGAGGCGTTCGGGCTGACGTACGAGGAGATCGCGCAGGACTACCCGATCCGGCGCATCGTGCGGGCCGAGGAGATGGCCGGGGTGATGATGTGGCTGGGTTCGGCCGCCGCGGCGCCGGTCGTGGGCACGGACGTGGACGTCTCGGGCGGCTGGCTGACGGCCTGAGGCCGCGGGCGGCGGGAACGGTTCCGCGGGGCGCGGCGTTGAGGTAGGCAGGCGAGTCGCGGGAGGCGCGGGATGAACATCGTTGCGGAGCTGTTCGCACCCGGCGCCGCCCACGCGCGGCGCGCGCGGGAGCGGATGGAGCTCGTCGTGGACAACGTCGGGACGGGCGACCCGCACCGCGGGCCGATAGACCTCACGTCCGGCAAGGTCGTCATCGCGCTCGGAGAGGCGGCGAAGCCGGCCGGGGAGCCGGAAGAACCGGAGGACGCGGTCCCGTCCGATGCCGTACGCACCGACGCGGCACCCGCGGACACCGAGCCGTCCCACGCCGTACCCGCGGATGCGGTCCCGCCAGCCGGCACCGCGCCGTCCGACGCCGTACCGGCGCAGGCCACCCCCGCCGACGGCGCGCGCCCGTAGCTGACCGACAATCGCACCCATGACCAAGGTTCTCGTGGTGCAGAACGGCTCCGACGGCGGCCCCCGCCGCTTCGGCGAGTGGCTGCAGCAGGAGGGCATCGCCCTCGACGTCGTCCACGCCTACGCCGGCGCACCCCTCCCCCGCCGCCTCGACCACGCCGCAATCCTGCCGCTCGGCGGCGGCCCCATGCCCGACGACGACGTGGCGATGCCGTGGCTGGCGGCCGTGCGCGAGCTGGTCGCCGAGGCGCTGGAGCGGGAGATCCCCGTCTTCGGCGTCTGCCAGGGCGGCCAACTCCTCGCCCACGTCGCCGGCGGCCGGGTCACCGCCTCGCACGGCGAGCCGGAGATGGGCAGCACCCCGGTCACGCTGCGCCCCCAGGCGGCCGGCGACCCGCTCTTCACCGGGCTCCCGCGGCGCGTGACCGCCGTTCAGCGGCACGTGGACGCCATCACGGAGCTGCCGCCGGGCGCGGTGTGGCTGGCGGAGAGCGAGCGCTGCCCGCACCAGGCGTTCCGCTACGGGGAGCGGGCGTGGGGCGTGCAGTTCCACCCGGAGGCCGGCGCCGAGAACGTACGCACGTGGAGCGACGAGTCCATCCGCGCCCGCGGCTTCGACCCCGCCCGGCTGCGTACCGAGGCGGACCGCGACGAGCAGGACTCGGCGGCGGTCTGGCGCCAGGTCGCCCAGCGCTTCGCCCACACGGTACGCACCGAAGGCTGACCCGCCCCCGGCAACACCCCGCCCCCGCTCACCGCCGCCCGCGCGGCCCACCCCCGCGGACCCGCCGCCTGACCCAGCCCCCGCGACTCGCCCCCACCCGGCATACCCGACAAAACGGCCGCCGCTTGCTACGTTTCCCGATTGACTCCTCCTCCTCATGACCGAGGGGGATTCCTGGCTCGCGTCGCCTGCGCCCGGCGGGGGTGCAGGTCTTACACGGTCAGCGCCAGCCGGGTTGAAGACCAGCCCGGACGAGCATCACGCGGGCGGAGTTCTTGTCCCGGGGCCGGGACACTCCGCACGCGGTGCACGTATACGTTCGTTCCGAGAGAGGCAGCGCGTGCTTGGTTCTCGCTCCGCAGTCTGCGCAATCCATGGTGGTGTGCGCCGGGTGCACCAGATGCCGGCCCACACGTCACCTGCTTGCCCGTCACCCGGTTGTGCCGGTGCACCTGCCGGGACTTCGCGACGCACTCATTCCACACCCAGCGCACCCGACCCCACTCGGTCTCAAGAGCCACACAGGCCGTGGACGACACGCGAAGACGAAACGTGTACCGGGCATGCCCGGCCGCCTCCGCCGCCACCTCTGTCGTCATGCACCAGAACCTACCCGGCAGGACTGACAATTGACCCCGAATGATCTTTGCGGTGTCCCTCACCAGCAGTTTTGGCGGACGCCGAAGCCCCCTGACGGCGATTCGGCTCTCCCTGCCCCGCTCTCGCGGGAGCTTCGCTTCCTCCCTCGGCTGAAGCTGGGGGTTTCCACGAAGGAAACCCGATGACCACCGCCACCGACCCGGCCCAGGCCCTGCGCCCCCCGGGCCGGGCCCGGCGGCTGGCCACGCCGCCGCCCCCCGTGCCCCGCCCCCGCCGCCGCGGCGCCGAACTCGCGCTCCTCGCCTGCGCCGTCGGCGTCATCGCCTACGGCTACGCCGCCGTCGGCTACGCCACCTCCGGCGCGCCGCCCGCCGGCCTGGCCACCCACCTCGGCGGCCTCGCCGGGCTCGCCCTCGCCGCCCACCTCGTCGTCCGCTTCCGCGCCCCGTGCGCGGACCCCGTCCTGCTCCCCGTGGCGCTGCTGCTCAACGGCCTCGGCCTGGTCCTCATCCACCGCCTCGACCAGGGCACCCCCGGCGACCGCGCCGCCCCCGCCCAACTCCTGTGGTCCACGCTGGGCGTCGTCCTCTTCGCCGCCGTCCTCGTCTTCCTGCGCGACCACCGCGACCTGCGCCCCCGCGCCGGGAAGTACGCGTTCACCGCCCTGTGCCTGATGGCCGCGCCGATCCTCTTCCCCGCGGTCAACGGCGCCAGGATCTGGATCCGGATCGGCGGTCTCTCCCTCCAGCCCAGCGAGTTCGCCAAGGTGCTGCTGGCGGTCTTCTTCGCCTCCTACCTCGCCGCCAACCGCCACGCGCTGACCTTCACCAGCGGCCCGCGCATCCGCCGCCTGCTGCTGCCGCCGTGGCGCGTGCTCGGCCCGATCGTCGCGGTCTGGGGCATCAGCCTGGTGCTGCTGATCCTGGAGCGGGACATCGGCGCCTCGCTGCTGTTCTTCAGCCTGTTCACGGCGATGCTGTACGTGGCCACGGGGCGGGCCGGCTGGCTGGCCGTCGGGCTGCTGCTGGCCGCGGCGGGGGCGGCGGCGGTCGGGGCGCTGGAGCCGCACGTGCACACGCGGGTGGAGGACTGGCTGGCGCCGTTCCGCGCCATCGAGGAGGGCCACGGGCCGGGGCAGTTGGCGCAGTCGCTGTTCGCGTTCGCGGCGGGCGGGGCGCTGGGCGCGGGGCTCGGGCAGGGGCACTCGCTGCTGATCGGCTTCGCCGGCAAGTCGGACTTCATCCTGGCCACCGCGGGCGAGGAGCTGGGGATCGCGGGGCTGACCGCGCTGTTCCTGCTCTACGCGATCTTCGTCTCCCGCGGCTACCGCACGGCGATCGCCGTCGGCGAGCCGTTCGGCGCGCTGCTGGCCGCCGGCCTGGCGGCGATCATCACGCTGCAGGTGGTGGTGATCGCGGGCGGGGTGCTGGGGCTGATCCCGCTGACCGGGATGGTGACGCCGTTCCTGGCGCAGGGCGGTTCTTCGGTGGTGACGAACTGGGTGATCGTCGCGCTGCTCGTACGGCTGAGCGACGAGGCCCGTACACCGCGGGAGGAGCCCCGCCCGGCCGCCACGGACCCCGCGCCGGCGCGACCGGAGCACGCACCCGCACCGCCCGACGCACCCGCACCCGCCCGCACACCCACACCGACCGGCACCCCCACACCTGCCGGAGCACCCGCACCCGCCCCCGTAGCCGACGAGGCGCACCCCGCGGACGGCGCCCCGTGATCCGCAACACCCGCATCGCCGCCGCCACCAGCCTCCTGCTCTTCCTCGCCCTCCTCCTCGGCGCCGCCCGCGTCCAGGTCCTGGGCGCCCCCGGGTACGACGCCAACCCCGCCAACCGCCGCCACGCCCTGGAGCGCTACGCCCAGCCCCGCGGCGACATCTACGCCGCCGGCCGCCGCCTGACCGGCTCCGCCGACACCCGCCAGGGCCTGCGCTACGAGCGCTCCTACGCCAACGGCCGCCTCTACGCCCCCGTCACCGGCTTCGCCTCCCAGCTCTACGGCGCCACCCTCCTTGAGGACACCGAGGACCGCGTCCTCGCCGGCACCGACGACCGGCTCGCGCCCCTGCCGCTCTGGGGCGACCTCACCCGCAGCCGCCAGCCCGGCGGCCAGGTGCACACGACCGTCGCGCCGGCCGTGCAGAAGGCCGCGTTCCGCGCGCTGCGCGGCCGCAAGGGCGCCGTCGTCGCCCTCGAACCCGCCACCGGCCGCGTCCTCGCCCTCGTCAGCAGCCCGGGCTACGACCCGGCGCTGCTCTCCGGCAACTCCCCCGCCACCACACTCGCCTGGGACCGCCTCACCGCCGACCCCGCCCAGCCGCTCCTCAACCGCGCGATCCGGCAGACGTATCCGCCCGGCTCCACGTTCAAGGTGATCACGGCGGTGGCGGCGCTGGAGTCCGGCGCCGTCACCGACGTCGACGCGCCGACCCGCACCCCGAGCCCGTACCGCCTCATCGGCAGCACCACCCTGCTGCGCAACGAGTCGAGCGGCTGCGCCGACGCGCCGCTGCGGGAGGCGTTCGCCGAGTCCTGCAACACCGTGTTCGCGAAGCTCGGCGCGACGGTCGGCACCGGGCGGATCGTGGCGACCGCGGAGGCGTTCGGCTTCAACGACGACGGCCTGTCGATCCCCTCCCCGGTGCTGCCGAGCCATGTCAACACGCGGATGGACCCGGCGCAGGCCGCCTTGTCGGCCATCGGGCAGTACGACACGAGGGCGACGCCGCTGCAGATGGCGCGGGTCGCGGCGACGATCGCCAACGGCGGCCGGTCGATGCGCCCGTATCTGGTGGACCGGCTCGCGGACGCCGACGGCGAGACGGTGGCCCGGACCCGGCCGGCGTACGAGGGGGCGGTGATGAGCCCGGGGACGGCGGCGCTCATGCGGCAGTTGATGATCGACGCGGTCAGCGGCGGCACCGGCGGCCTCGCGGCGGTCGACGGGCTGACGGTCGGCGGCAAGACGGGCACGGCGCAGCACGGGGTGGACAACTCCGAGAGCCCGTACGCCTGGTTCATCTCCTGGGCGCAGGAGCCGGGCACGGCGGTGCCGGGGGTGGCGGTGGCGGTGGTCGTGGAGGACGCGGAGGCGGACCGCGCGGACATCAGCGGCGGCGGCAGCGCGGCCCCGGTCGCGCGCGGGGTGATGCGGGCGGCGCTGCGCTGAAGTCCGCGGCGCGGCGCGGCGTTCCGGTCCGTACGCGGCGGGCCCGCTTCCCGGCAGTTGCTCAACTTATCCACGCGTCAAGCCGACGCCTCCCGGGCATTGACGGGCTTGCTGACAAGCTGTCTTATAAGAGGGACCGCCGGTAACTCTCTCAGGAGACGCGATGACCACGACGACGGGGCACCTCGCGCTGACGGACGCGCTCGGCCCGCTCAAGGACCGCGAGCAGGTCGCCGAACGACTCCTCGCGGCGTCGGAGAAGCACTCCTTCGACCCGGACAGGGAACTGGACTGGGACTCCCCCGCAGAAGAGGGCAAGTGGTTCTGGCCGCCCGAGCTGGTCTCCCTCTACGACACCCCGATGTGGCGGCGGATGCCGGAGGAGCAGCAGATGGAGCTGGCCCGGCTGGAGGCGGCGTCGCTGGCCTCGCTGGGCATCTGGTTCGAGATCATCCTCATGCAGTTGCTCGTCCGGCACGTCTACGACAAGCCGGTCACCAGCAACCACGTGCGCTACGCGCTCACCGAGATAGCCGACGAGTGCCGCCACTCGATGATGTTCGCCCGGATGATCACCAAGGCCGGCGCGGAGCCGTACCCGGTCACCCGGTTCCACCACAACATCGCGCGCGTGTTCAAGGCCGTCTCCACCACCCCCGGTTCCTTCACCGCGACCCTGCTCGGCGAGGAGATCCTCGACTGGATGCAGCGGCTGACCTTCCCCGACGAGCGGATCCAGACGCTGGTGCGCGGCGTCACCCGGATCCACGTCGTGGAGGAGGCGCGGCACGTCCGGTACGCGCGCGAGGAGTTGCGCCGGCAGATGCTCACCGCGCCGCGCTGGGAGCGGAACTTCACCCGGCTCGCCTCCGGTGAGGCGGCGCGGGTGTTCTCCCTCTCCTTCGTCAACCCGCAGGTCTACACGGACGCGGGCCTGAACCGGGAGGAGGCGGTGGCGCAGGTGAAGGCCAGCCCGCACCGGCGCGAGGTGATGCAGACGGGCGCGAAGCGGCTGACGGACTTCCTCGACGAGATCGGGGTGCTGCGGGGGGTCGGGCGCAGGATGTGGCGCAGCTCGGGCCTGCTGGCCTGAGTGGGGGTACGGACGGCGCGGGCGGGCCAGGCGCGGACGGCACAAGCGCAGGCGGCACGGGCGCAGGCGGCACAAGCGCAGGCGGCACAGGCGGTACGGGCGCCGACGGGGCGGTACGGGCGGGCCGTACCCGACCCGGTCGGGCCACGGCCGCCCCCCTGCCCGCGCGGGCGGCTACGCTGCCGGACATGAGCACCGCGTCGTCCGACCAGGAAGGCCGGCCCGCCGCGCCCCAGCCGCCGGTCGCGTACCGCAGGCTGAGCGTCGCGCAGCGCCGCAGCCAGCTCCTCGCCGCCGCGCTCGGCCTCTTCGCCCACCGCGCCCCGGAGGACGTCTCGCTGGACGACGTCGCCGCCGCCGCTCAGGTCTCCCGCCCGCTCGTCTACCGCTACTTCCCCGGCGGCAAGCAGCAGCTCTACGAATCCGCCCTGCGCAGCGCCGCCGACGAGCTGGAGCTGTGCTTCCGGCAGCCCCAGCAGGGCCCGCTCACCCAGCGCCTCACCCGCGCCCTGGACAGCTACCTCGGCTTCGTCGACGAGCACGACGCCGGCTTCAAGGCGCTGCTCCAGGGCGGCAGCGTCGTCCAGACCAGACGCACCACCGCGATCGTCGACGAGGTCCGCCGCTCCGCCGCCGAGCAGGTCCTGCTGCACGTCGAGGTGCCCGAGCCCGGCCACCGGCTGCTGACGATGATCCGCACCTGGATCACGGCGGTCGAAGGGGCGTCGCTGATCTGGCTGGACGAGGGCAAGCAGCCGCCGCTGCCCGAGCTGCGCGGCTGGCTCGTGGACCACTTCATGGCGCTGCTGGTCGCCACGGCCGCGAGCGACGCGGAGTGCGGCCGGGTGCTGCGGCGGGCGATGGAGCTGGAGACGGCGGACGGGCCGGCGGGCGACCTCGTCCGCCGCGTCGTGCCGTTCCTGTCCGACGCCGGCCACCTGCTGGGCGAGGGCTGACCGCCGTGCGCACGGAGGACACCGCGTTCGTCGGCGGCCCGCTGGACGGCCGCACGCTCGCCGTGCACGTCGGCGCGACGGGCCGGCCGCCGAAGGTGTACGAGGTGCCGGTGCCCGACCCGGCCGGCGGCCCGCCGACGGTGCACGTCTACCGGCTGGAGCCGGCGAACCTCAGCCCGCGGCTGAAGCTCCCGCGGGGGTGGGTGTACACGTACGACCCGGAAGGGGTGCCGGAGCGGCGCCGGTGGCCGTGGTCGCGCTGACGGGCCGTCAATCCTCACGGGTGATGGTATTACTCGGTTTCGCCCAGTGCTGACCGGAATGCGACGGTGACGGGGGCAGCCTTGCGCACATGTCGTACACCCCCCGCACCCTCCGCACCCCTCGCACCCTCCGCACCCCTCGCACCCCCCGCTCCGCCTTTACCGCCGCCGGTGCCGCCCTCCTCGCCACCGTCCTGGTCCTGCCCGCCGACGCGGCCCCCGCACCCGAAGGACCGGACGCGGCCGACGCCCCGCTCGGCGAGCTGCTCACCCGGCTCCAGACCCTCCACGGCCAGGCCGAGCGCGCCACCGAGGCGTACCACGCGACCGCGGACGGCCTGAAGGACGTACGGGCCGAAACCGCCGAACTCGCCGGGGACCTCGCCGACACCCGCGCCGCGCTGGCCGCCGCGCGCCGCCGGGCCGGCCTGCTCGCCCGCGCGCAGTACCGGGGTCCCGGGATCGCCCCGTACCTGCAACTGCTCGTCGCACGCGACACGGAGACCGCGCTCGACCGCAAGCAGATCATCAGCCGCGCCATCGGCAACCAGGCCGCCGTCGTGGCCAGGCTGGAGTCGGGCGCCGAGCGGCTCGACGCGCTGATCGCCTCGTCGCGGCAGGCGCTGGCGCGGCAGCGGGAGCTGACGGGCGAGCGGAAGCGGCGCCGGGACCGGGTGGACGACCGGCTGGCCGAGGTGTCCGACGCGCTGGCGAAGCTGACGCCGGCGCAACTGGCGGCCCTGGAGCAACTGGAGATGCAGGGTGCGGAGGAGGAGCGGCGCGAGCTGCTGGCGCCGGGCGGCGACGGCGGCCAGGGCGGGCAGGCCGGCGACGGCGGCCCGGGGGCGGCGGACGACGCAAAGCCCGGCGGGGCGCGCCCGTCTTCGGGCGGCGGCGGCCTTGGCGGTACGGAACGGGCCCGGGAGCCGGGTGCGTGGGGGACGGCGGACCGGGAGCCGTCGCGGGCCGGGCGGCGGGCCGTCTCGTACGCGCTCGACCAGGTCGGCAAGCCGTACCGCGCGGGCGCCGGCGGGCCGGACGCCTTCGACTCCTCCGGGCTCACGCAGCGGGCGTGGCGGCACGCGGGCATCCGGATCCCGCGTACGGCGCGGGGGCAGTGGCGGGAGCTGCGCCGGGTGCGGCCGGACGGGATGCGGCCGGGGGACATCGTCGTGTACCACCGCGACGCCTCGCACGTCGCGCTGTACCTGGGCCGGGGCCGGGTGGTGGAGGCCCCGCGCACGGGCCAGCGGGTACGGGTCGTCCCCGTCACCATCCGCCCCCTGCGCGGCGCCGTACGCCCCGGCTGAGCCGACGACGGCAGCGGCTCAGCCGGTCAGCTCGTCAGCTCGCCGCGCAGGCCCGGCGTGAGGACGTGCCCGACGCGGCCGACGAACAGCTCCATGTGGTATGCGGCGACGCTCAGGTCGCAGTCCGGCTCGGTCAGCACGCCGAGCAGCGAACCGTCGCCGGCCTGCATCACCACCAGACAGCCGTCCTCCATGGCCACCATCGTCTGCTTCACCCTGCCGCCGTCCATGACGTCCGCGGCCCCGCTGGTGAGCCCGCCGATGCCGGAGACGACGGTGGCCAGTTGCTCGCCGGCCGACGCGGACTGCGGCGGGGCGGCGAGGAGGGGGAGCCCGTCGGCGGAGACGACGACCACGGACCGGACGCCGGGCACCTCCGCGGTGAAGTTGTCGAGCATCCACCGCAGGCTGCCGACGGTGTCCCGGTGGTCCTGGGTGCTGTTCACGTCCTGGCTCCCTGTTCCTTGTGCTCCCTCGCTCCCCTGGTCGCGGCCTCCGCGGCGGCGGCCCGCCGCCCGTCGCGGGACCCCTGCTGCAACCCGCCGAGCAACCGCCGCACCTCGCGCGCGTCGGCACCCCGCCGCTCAGCCTGCGCGGGCACGGTCACCACGGGCGGACCGCTGCCGGCGGCGCCGGCCGGGGCGGGGCTGAGCACCGAAGGCCCGGGCGCGGGGTGTCCGGGTGCGGGGTGTCCGGGTGCGGGGTGTCCGGGTGCGGGGTGTCCGGGTGCGGGGTGGAGGGCCGGCGCGCGGCCGGAGGCGGGGTGGTCGGGCTCGGGGTGACCGGGCACGGGGTCATCGAGCACGGCGGGATCGGGAGCGGCGTGATCAGGCGCGGCGTGACAGGTCACCACCGGCCCGCCGTACACCGTTGCGCCGGGCTCACGGCGCGGCAGCATCCCCGCCTCGGCGCGCACCCATCCGCCGGTGCGCGGTGTGGCCGCGGGCCGCGCCGACGCGAACGGCGGTGGCACCGGCCGTACGCCGCCTCCCTCAGCCGGCGGCGCGGAGCGCTGCGGCCCGAGCCGTACGGGCGCCGCACCCCCGCGCCGTACGCCCCCCGCGCCCGGCTCCGCGGCTACACGCCGCCACCGCCCACCGCCGCCCGCTCCCCCCGCCCCGGGCAACGGCACGGCGTGCCCTGCACCCCCACGGCCCCCCACCGCCTCAACAGCACCACCGCCCGTCGCGGCACCACTGTCCGCAGCGGCACCACCGGACGCAGCAACCCCACCCGCAGCCCCCACCGCTCCGGCCGCACCACCGGCCGCCGCGGCACCACCCTCCGCGACAACCCCACTGACGGCACCCACCGCCCCAGCCGCACCACCGACCGCACCACCGACCGCCGCGGCACCACCCTCCGCAGCGCCCCCGCCCACGGCACCCACCGCCCCGGCCGCACCGCCGCCCGCCGCGAAAGCACCCTCCGCAGCACCCACCGCCCCAGCCGCACCGGCGACCGGGCCGCCGCCCCCCTCCCTCTCCCCCAGCAGCCGTGCCGGCAGCCGGACCTCCGCGTCCAGCCCCCGGTCGCGCTGCCGCAGCTCCACGGCCACCCCGTGCCGCGCCGCCAGCCGCGCCACCACGTACAGCCCCAGCCCCAGCGCCTCCCCCGGCGCCGGCCCCGGGTCGGCGTCGGCGAGGCGCGCGTTGAGGTCGTCGACCCGGCCCGCCGGGCTGATGCCGATGCCGTCGTCCCGTACGACGAGCAGCAGGTCGCCCGTGCCCAGCAGCCGCCCGGTCAGCAGCACGTCGGACTCCGGCGGCGAGCACGCGGTGGCGTTCTCCAGCAGCTCCGCCAGCAGATGGCTCACGTCGCCCGAGGCGAAGCCCGTGACGTGTACCCGCGGCACGTCCGGGGAGAACTCCACTCGCTGGTACCACTCGATCTCACCGGCCGCCGCGCGCAGCACGTCGATCAGCGGGACGTGCGCGCGGCGCGTGCCGCGGTGGTCGGCGCCGGCGAGCACGAGCAGGTTCTCGCTGTGCCGGCGCATGCAGGCCGCGAGGTGGTCGAGCCGGAACAGGGTCTCCAGCGTGCCGGGCTCCTGCTCGTGCGCCTCCAGCTCGTCGATGAACGCGAGTTGGCGCTCGACCAGGCCCAGCGTGCGGCGCGACAGACCGACGAACGTGCCCTGGACGCTGTCCTGGAGCCCGCCGATGCGCTCGGCGAGCGCCGCCCGCTCGCGCAGCAGCGAGTCGCGCTCGGCGACGTGGCGCTCCTTCGCCTCGGCCAGCTCCGCCTGTACGGCGGCGAGTTCCGCCGCCACGGCCGCCGCGCACTCCGCGCCGCCGTCCTGCGCGCCGGCCCCACCGGCACCGCTGTGCGCACCGGCACCGCTGTGCGCACCGGCCCCGCCGCGCCCGCCCGCACCGCCGCGCCTGCTACGTGTCCCGTACACGACGACGGCCACGGCCAGCGCCGCGCACAGCACCAGCAGCGCGCCGTGCTGGTACAGCGCGCTCGTCTCCTGCGCCCGCCGCTCGGGGTCCGCGGCGCGGACGGCGCGGACCGCGCCGGCCAGGCCGGGCGCGCCCGCCGCGAGCACCGCGGCGCCCACGACGAGGTACGCCGCCCTGGCGCGCGGCAACGTGCGCCGCGCGGGGCGCGCGCCGCGACGCCGCCACGCGCCCCTGCCCTCCTGCCGATCCGGCTGCACGGGGGTCCGCAATCGCCCTCCTTCAGCTCTTTGTCCCGCGACGCTATGTCCTTTTATTTCAGACTCTTTATGACTGAGTCATGTTGCGCCGTGGTCCTGCTGGTTGACCTTGGCAGCAGGGCTCGTACGCACGCGGACTTTGCCCCCGCGCTCACTCGAACGAGCGAAGACGTGTTGCCAGCGGGCCGCCGGGCCGTCCGCCCGGCGCCGGGGGCCGCGCGGCCCGTAGGGGCAGACTGGGATCATGCGCATCGAACTGGCCAGCGAGCCCGCCGCACCCCCCGCCCCGAACGAGGACTACGCCGCCGTGGCCCTGCCCGCCTCCGGCAGCGGCGGGGCCGTGGTGGTGCTGGACGGCGTGACGCCGCCGCGGGACGGGGACACCGGCTGCGTCCACGGGGTGCCGTGGTTCGTGGCGCGGCTCGGCGGCGCGTTCCTGGAGCTGGCGGGCGCCCGCGCGGCCACGCTCGCGGACTGCCTGGCGGAGGCCATCCGCCGCACCGCCGCGGCCCACGGCCCGCGCTGCGACCTGACCCACCGGCGGACGCCGCAGGCCACGGTGGCGGCGGCGCGCTGGGACGGCGGGACGGTGGAGCACCTGGTGCTGTGCGACGCGGCGCTGCTGCTGGAGCAGCCGGACGGCACGGTACGGCCGGTGCTCGACCTCCGGCTGTCGCAACTGCCGCGCAGCCGCCCCGCGGAGGAGATGCGCAACCGCGAGGGCGGCTTCTTCACCGCCGCCGCCGACCCGGAGGTCGCCGCGCGTGCGGTGGCGGGCAGCACGCCGCGTACGGAGGTGGCGGCGCTGACGGCGCTGACGGACGGGGTGACGCGCTGGACGGAGGTCTTCGGCTTCGGTGACTGGACGGCGCTGCTGCAGCGGGTGCGGAAGGCGGGGCCGCAGGGCGTGGTGGCGGAGGTACGGGCGGCGGAGGCGGCGGACGCGGACCGCAGCCGGTACCGCAGGGGGAAGGTGCACGACGACGCGTCGGCGGTGCTGGTGGAGCTGTAGGCGGCCCGCCGGGCGGGGGCGGGGGCCCGCCCCCTACCGCCGCCCGCCCCCGCCCTCGTTCAGCTCGTTGAACCGCCGCAGCAGCCGGGCCAGTTCGGCGACCTCGCCGCGGTCCCACCGGGCGAGCCGCTGCACGTACTCCGCGTGCCGCGCCCGCCGTACGCGCAGCACCCGCCGCCGCCCCTCCTCCGTCAGCCGCACGAGCGCCGCCCGGCCGTCGGCGGGGTCGGGCTCGCGGTCGACGAGGCCCACCTCCTCCAGGGCGTGCAGTTGCCGGCTGACCGTCGCCTTGCCGATGTGGAAGTAGGCGGCGAGTTCGCTGGCGCGCCGCCCGCCGTCCTCCAACTGGGCCAGCATCGCGTACGCGCCGGGTTCGAGTCCGGGGTCGAGCTGGCGGGCCATTTCCGCCGCGACACCGCGGGCCCGGCGGTAGAAAACCGCGAGTTCCCGCTCCAGATCGAGGAAAACGTGGTCCACACCATTTTCCTCGTTCTCCTGCCCGCCTCCGGGGGTTTCGGCCTTGTGCACGTCAGGGGCCCTTCCGGCTTTCCAGGGGCTGAAAGTTTTCTTCAGAAGCGACAGAAGTCGCAGCTCCCCCAGTATTTCGCAGGAGTAGACCAAAGGCACCTGCCGGACCCTCTTTCGCTCCTGTGCGCCCTGCGCTTACCTTCGGCACAGCACGTAGTGACATGACCACACCAAGGCCCGAGCCGAGGGCCCGCAGGCGTACGAGGACGGGCCACTGCCGCCCCGTCGCTCCCGCCGCACTCCAGAGCCGGCGGCACCGCCCGCCCGGCACCTCCGCACGCTCCGCACCCTCCGCCCACCGGCACCACTGGAATCACGGCCCAGCGGAACCACGGCAGCACCGGTACCACCGGCTGCACCGGCACCACCGAGGACCCCCACATCCGGAGGAACGCATGTCATCCCGAGTCCGCACCCGCCCACGCATCTGGCGCCGCTCCCTCGCCGTCGCCGTCGCCACCGCGGCCACCTCGCTCTCCCTCGTCGCCGGCCTGACCAGCCCCGCCGCCGCGGCCGGCAACCGGCTCAACCCGGACCCCCGCACCCTGGAGCCCGGCGAGGCGTACATGGGCGCCGGCGTCCGCCTCCACGAGGGCACGGGCGCCCCCGCGGGCTCGGCCGGCGCGGCCGGCCAGGAGGTCGGCCCGCTCGCGACCGTCGAGGGCGTCGACGTCTCCAGCCACCAGGGCAACGTCAACTGGTCCACGCTCTGGAACGCGGGCAACCGCTTCGCGTACGTCAAGGCCACCGAGGGCACGAGCTACAAGAACCCGTACTTCACGCAGCAGTACAACGGCTCGTACAACATCGGGATGATCCGCGGCGCGTACCACTTCGCCCTCCCGAACGGCGCCAGCGGCGCCGCCCAGGCCGACTACTTCGCCAGCAACGGCGGCGGCTGGTCCCGCGACGGCAAGACGCTGCCGGGCGTGCTGGACATCGAGTACAACCCCTACGGCGCCACGTGCTACGGCCTCAGCCAGGCGTCGATGCGGAGCTGGATCAGCTCCTTCCTCAACCGCTACCGCGAGCGCACCGGCCGCTACGCGGTGATCTACACGAACACCAACTGGTGGACCCAGTGCACCGGCAACTACAGCGGCTACGCGGGCAACCACCCGCTGTGGATCGCCCGCTACGCCTCCTCCCCGGGCACGCTGCCGGCCGGCTGGAGCTTCTACACCTTCTGGCAGTACACCTCGACGGGCCCGACGGTCGGCGACCACAACAAGTTCAACGGCGCCATGGACCGCCTCCAGGCCCTGGCCAACGGCTGACGAGCCACCCGACTTCCGCCGGTCTCTCCGGAGCTGCTCCTCCGGAGAGACCGGCGGTATCACTCAGCCCTGGTCACCGGGCGGCAGACACCCGGCCTCGACGAGGGCCTGGCGGAGGTCGACGACCATGGCGGGGGTGACGTCCTCGACGGGCTGGGGGAACCAGAGCAGGGCGCCGTCGGCGCGGGGGGCGGCCTTGACGCCGTGGGGGAGTTCGGCGCGCTCGATGCCGTCGATGTACGTGGGCCCGAGGTAGGTGATCCAGCCGACTTTCGGGCTGACCTTCATCCAGTTCCCCTGAGCGTCGCGCTGAGCGCGCGTTGCACACAACGCATGTTCCGGCAGCCAGATCTCGGCGAGCCAGTGCACTGCGTTGCGCATGCCGCTGAGGTCGTAGAGTCCACTCGGTGCATCCTCTGGCAACGGGAGGGAGAAGGACACCGCGTTCCCCAGACGCGGGATCGCACTCTCACCGGCCCGGAACCTCAGGCTTGACATGCCATCCGCACCAGGCCCGCTGTGGTAGTCCGGGAACTGCTCGCTGTGAAAGCCGATGGAGTATCCGACGCCCTCCATAGGGGCGTCATCGGAATGTCCCCGCCGGGCCTCTGCCACCGTGTCCATGAACCATGGCGAACCAGGCTCGACGGGCTCCTCGCGGTCTTCCCACCACCACGATCCGAGCGCTTGATGGACGTCTCCCAACGCCCGCATCGTCTCACCGATGCGCGCGGCCACCTGCTCCACGCTCTCCTCCCGTGCACCCCAATAAGCGCCGAAGTGCAGAGGGGTGGCTTCTGGTGTCATGAAGGCACGTCCTTCTCAGGGTCTGTAGACAACGTCGATCGGGAGGCTGTTCTCATCGAACAGTTCTCGGTACACCTGGGAGGTCGCCCGGTCCGTGACAACGTAGCGGACCGGCTCGCCACCGGCCGCTTCAATCGCCTTCTCCGCCTTGTCGATCCCCTTCTTCTCCAAGAAATGGTAGAACTTTCCTTCCTTGTTGATCAGGCTCGAATAGCTGGCCTTCGCGTCGACGAGGTGCCCGTCCTCGTAGTTGTCCCACCGCTTGCCCCTGTACTCGTACGTCCACGGCCAGTTCACCCCCGTCGCCCGCTCCTGCGCCTCCGCGGTCTCGACCGTCATCGACTCCCGGGTATCGTCCGTCCACTTCCCCGGTCCGCGGTCGGGCGGCGGCGGGCGGTGCGGGCGCTGGCCCTGAGGGCTGTCCTGGATCAGGTTGCGCCTGTTGGCATACAGCCGGCCCTCGTCCAGGGACTTCGCCCCGTAGGCGCCGAAGGCGTAGCTTCCCGAGTACGCCGAGACCGCCGTGCGGTCACCCGCCAGCGCCCACGCCGCGCCCGGGCCGCCGGGCGTCCGCGCACCCATCATCATCAAGGTGACTTCCGCCCCGATGTCGGTGGCGCCGTCAAGGGTCTGCGCCGTGATCGCCGCACCGGTCTCCAGCGTGCCCTCCACCACCCCCTTGACCCTGTCGCGCCAGTACAGGGCCTTGTCCAACCAGTTCGGCTCTGGCCCGTCGGGAATCCATGCCGGTTCGACGTCCCCGCGAACGGCCCGGATCATGTGGAGCCTCAGGGCATCGCGCAGTTCCTCAAGGAACCTCGCCAGTACCTTGTCGAAGTCGGCCTTCGCCTCGTGGGCGTCCTTGTAGTGCTGGGAGAGTTCGTCCGCGGCCTGCTCCGCCGACTCCTGCTGCCGGCCGCGCTCCCGTAAGTCCCACGGATCCACGCGCCCGCCGCGCCGCTCCAGCGTCTTCTTCTGCTCGTCGTACGCGGCGACCTGCTCCATCGCCGTCGACATCCGCCGCATGCCCATCCGGGCCTTCTCAAGCGCGGCGTCCGCCCGCTCCTGGATCGGCCGGACAGTCCTCACGAAGACGTCGAGCGCCTCGCCGGCATACAAGTAGGCGAGCCGTTCCTCTTCCAGCTGGCCTCCCATGAAGGACAGCCGGCCGAGGAGTGCCGTCTTCCAGTCACCGGCCAGACCGGCCGATTCCACCCGCTCGGTCAGACGGTAGGTGCGGAGGTGAGCGCGCTCCGCGTCGTCGTACCGTTCCTCGCAGAACTTCCTGAACTTCCGCAGGACCTCTAACTCAACCGGTACCGGGTCTCCCATCAGGCCCACCAAGGACCAGTCGGTCGGCCTGTCTCCCACGTGCGTCCTCCGCTCCCCCCGCCGTGTTGCCGAAAGCCCGTCCGCGACCGAACACTAGGTGGGGTACGGCATCCGATCGAGTAGAAATCAGGGCAAGGAGCCGCCGTGAGTGACAAGTTGACGATCAGCTCGGAGGAGTTGGCCGAGGTCCGCACCGCACTGCGCCGCACGAGGCCGCGCGACGCCTCCCGGCCGCCCGAGCCCGAGTCGGACGCCGTCGGCGGCGAGGAGGCTTCCGACCTGCTGGCGCGGCTGATGATGCTGGGGTCCACCATCGTCGAGGGCAGGGAACTGGCCGTCGCCGACCTCGCCGACAGGCTGACCATGAGCGAGATGCAGACCTGCATCACCGACCAGGCGCTGGGCCGCGCCTTCGTCTTCACCGAGGAATGAGCCGCGCCGGAATCCTCCCGGTCAGCGCACCACGGTCTGGATCTCCTGCACCGTCACGTCGTACGTCGTCTCGAAGACGCCGTCCGGCAGGTCACCGCCCGTACCGCCCGAGCCGGTCCAGTCGACCTCCCACGTGATCGACGCTTTCAGCCCGTACGTGCCGCCGGCGGCCTCGCTGGAGCGGTGGTACGTGATCCCGCACGCCGGCACCGAATCGGCGTCGCCTCTGCGGTACTTGCTGCCCACGCTGCCGTCGTCGTCGATCGCACACTCCCCGCCCTCCGGGTGGACGACCGCGTCCTCCGTCCCCGGGTCGAGCCGCAGGCTCGTGGGCGTGGCGGTGGTCTCGGCCCACAGATCCGTGCCGGGCAACTCCGCCCGCACCGAAACCTCGTCGAACGACGCGGCCTCCTGCCAGATCCAGGTGGGGAGGTTCACCTTGAGCCGGTCGTCGCCGGGCTGCATCTCGATCTCGGTGTCGGGCACCTTGACCGAGTCGTAGGCGTACTCGGCGAGCATCTCGGGAGTGATGGCGGTGGGCACGTCGGGCTCCGTGCCGTTGTCGGCCCAGAACATGAGCTGGTCGTCGCAGTCGCGCGCCGCGGCGTCGTCCTCCCGGTTGGGGTTGCGCACAGCGCGCCACCACATGCCCTCGCCCTGCTTGTCGAGGTTGTAGTTCTCGGGATTTCCGTCGCCGCCGTCGCGGTAGTACTCAAGCATGAGGTCTTCGCCCCAGTAGAGGCTGCTGCTCACCGGCACGAGGTTGGACTGGGGCTCGATGGCCTCGACCGCGTCCCGCAACTCCCGCGGACTGGCCACCGGCTCGTGCCAGCAGGCCGGCGGCGTCCAGTTCGTGTCCACCGCGCTGAGGGGCTGGCCCCCCTGCCCGCCGCCGCCGGTCTGCCGGACGACGACCTGGGTGGCGGTGGCGCTGATGGTGCCGTCGTCGGGGTTCGAGTCGCCTTCCAGACCGATGCCGCCCGGTTCCGGATCGGCGAGCGCGACCTGGGCGCAAGGGAAGAGCAACAGTGCCGCCGTCAGCCCGAAGGTGGTCAGCCTGCGGGTGCTCATTTCGATAGACCCCCTGCGTCGCACGCGTCCCGGCTGTTGGAGACATCAGCCGTCTGCCAGTCGCCGTCGTCGTTCTTCTGGAGCGTGGTGCTGTACTCGACGAACTCGTACGGATCCGGCTGCTCCAGCACCTCCCCGCTCTCGCGGTCCTTCTGGTCCGCCTCGCGTTCGTCGGAGCAGAAGCGCAGCGTGGCCGTCAGGCCGTTGCCGTTGACCCGGACCTCCGGGTCGAAGAAGCGGAAGGTGCCCGCCACGGTGGCCCCGGCGTCCCTGAACTCGCCGATCCAGTCCTGCAGGGACGTCCAGGCTCCCGTGCCCTTCATGTTGTAGAGCGCGATGAACTCCGTGTCCGGGTTCGGCGGGTTCTGCGTGATGGCCTCGTACGTCGCCCGCTGGCGCTGCGCACCGGAGTCCAGGACCGCCTGCTCCTCCGGGTCGTCCGACTCCCAGTCCTCGAAGACCAGTTCCACGCTCGACGGCAACTCGATCTCCGGCCCGGCCTCCTTTGGCCCCCCGCCCGACGGCGACGCCGCCGGGCTGCTCTCCGCGCCCTCGATCTTGTCGTCCGACGACGACGAGTCGTCGCCCCCGCACGCGGAGACCAGCAGGGTCGCGGCGGCCAGCGCCGCCAGGGTGGCTGAACGGAAGCGGCTGACCACGTCGACTCCAGCAACGGCTCGGGGACCTTGAGTAAGACGACGCTACCAACGCACGAGCGGTTCCTGCACACGCGATCCCCGGCACGCCGAACGGCCCCTCCCGGGTGGGTGGTCGGGAGGGGCCGTGCCTTCGGGGACGGAGGCGGCGGTACGGGGTCAGGCGGCCACGGGAAGCTCCTGGCCGCCGGCCGGGGCCGCGGCGCCGGCCGGGGTCAGGGCCAGGGACAGGACCTGGCGGACGTCGGAGACCGGGTGGACCTCCAGCTTCTGAAGGACCTCCGCCGGCACGTCGTCCAGGTCGGGCTCGTTGCGCTTCGGGATGATCACCGTGGTGACCCCCGCCCGGTGCGCCGCCAGCAGCTTCTGCTTCACGCCGCCGATCGGCAGCACCCGGCCCGTCAGCGACACCTCACCGGTCATCGCCACGTCCGTGCGCACCTGCCGCCCGCTGAGCAGCGACGCCAGCGCCGTCGTCATCGTGACGCCCGCGCTCGGCCCGTCCTTCGGGACCGCGCCCGCCGGTACGTGCAGGTGGATGCCCCGGTCCTTCAGGTCGCCCACCGGCAGCTCCAGCTCCGCGCCGCGCGAGCGCAGGAAGGACAGCGCGATGTGCGCCGACTCCTTCATCACGTCGCCGAGCTGCCCCGTGAGGGTCAGCCCGGAGGCGCCCGACTCGGGGTCGGCCAGCGACGCCTCGATGTACAGCACGTCGCCGCCGGCGCCCGTCACCGCCAGGCCCGTCGCCACGCCGGGGACCGCCGTGCGGCGCTCCGCGGGGTCGGTGGCGGACTCCGGGGTGTGGTGCGGACGGCCGATCAGCGGGCGGAGCTGGTCGACGCCGACCGGGTACGGCAGCTTCGCGTCGCCCAGTTCGTGCTGCGCCGCGATCTTGCGGAGCAGCCTGGCGAGCGCGCGCTCCAGGTTCCGTACGCCCGCCTCGCGGGTGTACTCGCCGGCCAGCTTGCGCAGCGCCTCGTCCTCGACGGCGACCTCGCCGGGCTCCAGGCCCGCGCGCTCCAACTGCCGCGGCAGCAGGTGGTCGCGGGCGATGGTGACCTTCTCGTCCTCGGTGTAGCCGTCGAGGCGGACCAGTTCCATCCGGTCCAGCAGCGCCTCGGGGATGGCTTCGAGGACGTTGGCGGTGGCCAGGAAGACCACGTCGGACAGGTCCAGCTCGACTTCGAGGTAGTGGTCGCGGAACGTGTGGTTCTGCGCCGGGTCCAGGACCTCCAGCAGGGCCGCGGCGGGGTCGCCGCGGAAGTCGGAGCCGACCTTGTCGATCTCGTCCAGCAGCACGACCGGGTTCATCGAACCGGCTTCCTTGACGGCCCGTACGACCCGGCCGGGCAGCGCGCCGACGTACGTGCGCCGGTGGCCGCGGATCTCCGCCTCGTCGCGGACGCCGCCGAGCGCGACCCGTACGAACTTCCGGCCCATGGCCCGCGCCACGGACTCGCCCAGCGACGTCTTGCCGACGCCGGGCGGGCCGACGAGCGCGAGCACCGCGCCGCCGCGCCGGCCGCCGACGAGGCCCAGGCCCCGCTCCGCGCGGCGCTTGCGCACGGCCAGGTACTCGGTGATGCGCTCCTTGACGTCCTCCAGGCCCGCGTGGTCGGCGTCCAGGATCTCCTTGGCGCCGGTGATGTCGTACGCGTCCTCGGTGCGCTCGTTCCACGGCATCTCCAGGACGGTGTCGAGCCACGTCCTGATCCAGCCGTTCTCCGGCGAGGCGTCGGAGGCGCGCTCCAGCTTGTCGACCTCCTTCAGGGCCGCCTCGCGGACCTTCTCGGGCAGGTCGGCGCCCTCGACCCGGGCGCGGTAGTCGTCGGACTCCTCGCCGTCGGGCTCGCCGTTCAGCTCGCGCAGCTCCTTGCGTACGGCCTCCAGTTGGCGCCGCAGCAGGAACTCGCGCTGCTGCTTGTCGACGCCCTCCTGGACGTCCTTCGCGATGGACTCGGCGACGTCCTGCTCCGCCAGGTGCTCCTTCAGCCACTGCGTGGCCAGCTTGAGCCGGGCCACCGGGTCGGCGGTCTCCAGCAGCTCCACGCGCTGCTCGGTGCTGAGGAACGGCGAGTAGCCCGAGTTGTCGGCGAGCTGGCCGACGTCGTCGATCTGCTGCACGCGGTCCACGACCTGCCAGGCGCCACGCTTGCGCAGCCAGTCGGTGGCGACCGCCTTGTACTCCTTCATCAGCTCGGTGACGGCGCCGGGAACAGGGTCCGGTACGGACTCCTCGATCTCCGTGCCCTCCACCCACAGCGCGGCCCCGGGGCCGGTCGTGCCGGCACCGATACGGATCCGGGCGACGCCGCGGATCAGCGCACCGGGGTCGCCGTCGGCAAGCCTGCCGACCTGCTCGACACGGCCGAGGACACCGGTGCCCACGTACGTGCCGTCAACCCGTGGGACGAGCAGCACCCTGGGCTTGTGTCCGCTGCCGCGCGCCGCGGCCTGCGCGGCCTCGACCGCGGCCCGCACCTCGCGGTCCGAGAGGTCGAGCGGCACGACCATGCCGGGGAGCACGACTGCGTAGTCGGAGGAGTCCGAGGAGTCGAGCGGCAGGACGGGCAGGGCCAGCGGCGTATTCGAGCGGGACTCAGTAGCCATTGATCTCCCCTTCGGCATGCAAGTTGAGTTACGTGGGCTCAACCCGGGAGGGTGCCGCGATGTTCCCGGCCGTCTGTTCGCTGTGAGCGATCGGGCAGGATCGGGCAGGATGGGGGCCATGAGCAGCGACGACGAGACGGCGCGCGCCGTGACGGTCGACCGCAGGTCCGGCCCGTACGGAGAGGTCGTGCTGCGCCGGCGCGGCGCCCACCACGAGATCATCGCGAACGGCGTCTTCCTCATGGACACCTCCGACGGCCGCTCCGAGCGGCTGCTGATCCGGGCCGCGGCGCAGGCGCTGGACGGGACCACGGCGGCACCGGCGGTGCTGATCGGCGGGCTCGGCGTGGGCTTCTCGCTCGCCGAGGCGGCGGCGGACGCGCGCTGGGGGCGGATCACGGTCGTCGAGCGTGAACCGGCGGTCATCGAGTGGCACACGCGCCCGGCGGCCGGCCAGCCCGGCCCGGCGGAGGGCACGAAGCCCGGCTCGGCCGACGGCCCCGCCACCAGCCCGGCAGACGGCTCGCCAGGCGGCGCGGCAGAGGCCCCGGCTGACGGCTCTGCGGGCGCCCCGGCTGACGGCCCCGCGGCGGGCCCGGCTGACGGCTCTGCGGGCGGCCCGGCTGACAGCCCGCCCCTCGCCCGCCTCAGCGGCGCGGCCCTCGCCGACCCCCGCGTCGAGCTCGTCGAGGCCGATCTCCTGGACCACCTCGCCACCGCCTCCGGCCCGTACGACGCCGTCTGCCTCGACATCGACAACGGCCCCGACTGGACCGTCACCGACGGCAACTCCGGCCTCTACGCCCCCGCCGGCCTCGCCGCCTGCCGCGACCGCCTCGCCCCCGGCGGCGTCCTCGCCGTCTGGTCCGCCCGCCCCTCCCCCGCCTTCGAGGCCGCGCTGCGCACCGCCGGCTTCACGGACGTACGCACGGAGGAGATCCCGGTACGCCGCGGCGTACCCGACGCCGTCCACCTCGCCGTCCGCCCGCGCCGGCCCGCGTCCACGGCGCGGCCCACAACGCGGCCGGGGGCTCTTCGTTCCCCGTAGCCGAGGCGCGTCACCTCCCCATACGCTGCTAGCTGAAGCGGAGGGCCTACGGCCTACGGGGAAGAGACGGCGAGGGCCACGAACACATGGCAGACAGACAAGCCCTGAACGGCCGCGCTGACCACGCGGCCGCAGTGACTCCCGGCGCCCAGCGAAGAGTGCTGGTCGTCGAGGACGACCCCACGATCGGGCAGGCGATATCGGCGCGGCTGCGCGCCGAGGGCTTCCAGGTACGGACGGCGGGCGACGGCCCCGCCGCGGTGGCGACCGCGGCGGAATGGGGGCCTGACCTGCTCGTGCTCGACGTGATGCTGCCCGGCTTCGACGGGCTGGAGGTGTGCCGCCGGGTGCAGGCCGAGCGGCTCGTACCGGTGCTGATGCTGACCGCGCGGGACGACGAGACGGACATGCTCGTCGGCCTCGGCGTCGGCGCCGACGACTACATGACCAAACCCTTCTCCATGCGGGAGCTGGCCGCGCGGGTGCACGTCCTGCTGCGCCGCGTGGAGAGAGCCACGCTGGCGGCGGGCGCCGCCCGGGACGACACGCTGCGCCTGGGTGAGCTGGAGATCGACCACACCGAGCGGCGGGTGCGGGTCGGCGGGGACGACGTCCATCTGACGCCGACGGAGTTCGAGCTGCTGGCGTGCCTGGCCAACCAGCCGCGGGCGGTGCTCTCCCGCGAGCAGCTCCTGGTGGAGGTCTGGGAGTGGGAGGACGCCTCGGGGACGCGCACCGTCGACAGCCACATCAAGGCGCTGCGCCGCAAGATAGGCGCAGAGCGGATCCGTACGGTCCACGGCGTGGGATACGCGCTGGAGACCCCCGTCACATGACGGTGCCGGACGGCGGCGCGGGAACCGGGTTCTGGCGCCGGGTGTGGGACGCGCTGCGCCCGCTGGATCCGGTGCGGTCGGTCAACGCCGCGCTGGGTGCGCTGGTCATCGGCTCGGTGGTGATCGCCACCGGCCTGGTGTGGGTGGCGATCCGCTCGTCCACCGAGGTCCGGCTGATCACGGTCTTCTCGCTCATCGCGTCGCTGCTGATCACCCAGTTCGTGGGCCAGCGGCTGACGTCGCCGCTGGTGCAGATGACCGCGGTCACCCGCGCCATGGCCCACGGCGACTACACCGCCCGGCTGGCCACCCGGCGCCGGGACGAGTTCGGCGAGCTGGCGCAGACCTTCAACCGCATGGCGGCGGACCTGCAGTCCGTCGACCGGCACCGCAAGGAGCTGGTCGCCAACGTCTCGCACGAGCTGCGCACCCCGATCGCCGCCCTGCGCGCCGTGCTGGAGAACGTGGTGGACGGGGTCTCGGAGGCCGACCCGGACACGATGCGTACGGCGCTGCGCCAGACGGAGCGCCTGGGCCGGCTGGTGGAGCAGTTGCTGGACCTGTCGCGGATCGACAGCGGGGTGGTGCCGCTGCGGCTGCGGCGGTTCTCGGTGGAGGCGTACCTCGCGGGCGTACTGAAGGAGGCGCACTTCGGCAGCGGCGCCCACGGCGTCGCCGGCGCCCCGGAGGCAGCCGGCGACGCCCCCGGCCCCCGGGGCCGCGGCGACGTCCGGCTGCACCTGGACGTCTGGCCGCCCGAGCTGGTCGCACAGGCCGACCCCGAGCGGCTGCACCAGGTGATGGCGAACCTGATCGACAACGCCGTGAAGCACAGCCCGCCCGGCGGCCGGGTCATGGTGCGCGCCCGCGCCGGCCCGCAGCCGGACGCGCTGGAGGTGGAGGTGCTCGACGAGGGCCCCGGCATCCCCGCCGCCGAGCGGCACCGGGTCTTCGAGCGCTTCAACCGCGGCCGGGAGGGCGCGGTGCTCGGCGACTACGGGGCGGACGGCGGCGGCACCGGGCTGGGGCTGGCCATCGCGCGCTGGGCGGTGGATCTGCACGGCGGCCGGATCGGGGTGGCTGAATCCCCCCGCGGCTGCCGGATCAAGCTCACCCTTCCGGGTTAACGCTCGTTCGGGACTTGACCTAGACTTGACCATGGTCGAGCGCGGGAACGGTCCCGCAACGGCGGCAGAGCAGCCGGTGAACGGCCCGGTACGAGGACGGGGCGCGGCGCCACCGCTCCGACTCTCCCATGCCGCACACAGGCAAACTTTCTCGTTTTCCCGCCACATCCGGAGCGCAAACCATCTGCGCACTGTGACTTACGCGACCTCCGGCCGATGCGGCCTGCACGTACCAGCACCGGGGGCGTAGCCTTGTGTTCCGCTGTCCATCACCTTGTGAAGCGGAAGAGGGCGGTTGCCGCCGTGTCGTCACAGTCCCCTAAGAGCAGCTCGTCGAGCGTCCGGACCGAAGAGCCCAGCCAGGGCCGGGACCCTGCTGCCGCCTTCGGTCCCAACGAGTGGCTCGTCGACGAGATCTACCAGCAGTACCTCCAGGACCCCAACTCGGTAGACCGGGCCTGGTGGGACTTCTTCGCCGACTACAAGCCGGGCACCGCCGGCGGGAAGCAGGGGGCGGCGACGCAGGCGGCCCAGCCCGCTCCCGCCGCACCGCCGGCTCCGCAGGCCCCGGCCGCGCCGCAGCAGCCCGCGGCGCCCGCCACCCCGCCCGCCGTCGACGGCAGGCCGGTGGCCCCGCCGCCGGCCAGGCCGGCGGCAGCGGCGCCCGCCCCGCCCGCGGCCCCGCCGGCACCGCCCGCCGCGAAGCTGGCAGCGGCGAAGCCGGCCGCCGAGGCGCCGGCCGCCGCGCCCGGGGGCCCCGAGCTGGTCACCCTCCGGGGGCCGGCCGCCGCCGTCGCCAAGAACATGAACGCCTCGCTGGAGCTGCCGACGGCCACGTCCGTCCGCGCGGTCCCGGTGAAGCTGCTCTTCGACAACCGCATCGTCATCAACAACCACCTCAAGCGCGCCCGCGGCGGGAAGGTCTCCTTCACGCACCTCATCGGGTACGCGATGGTGCAGGCGATGAAGCTGATGCCGTCGATGAACCACTCCTTCGCCCAGAAGGACGGCAAGCCCACCCTGGTCAAGCCCGAGCACGTCAACCTCGGCCTGGCCATCGACCTGGTCAAGCCGAACGGCGACCGCCAGCTCGTCGTCGCGGCCATCAGGAAGGCCGAGACGCTCAACTTCTTCGAGTTCTGGCAGGCGTACGAGGACATCGTCCGCCGCGCCCGGGCCAACAAGCTCACGATGGACGACTTCACCGGGGTGACGTGCTCGCTCACCAACCCCGGCGGCATCGGCACCGTCCACTCCGTGCCGCGGCTGATGCCCGGCCAGTCCATGATCCTCGGCGTCGGCGCGATGGACTACCCCGCCGAGTTCCAGGGCACCTCCCAGGACACCCTGAACAAGCTGGGCGTCTCCAAGGTCATGACGCTCACGTCGACGTACGACCACCGCGTCATCCAGGGCGCCGCCTCCGGCGAGTTCCTGCGGATCATGCACCAGTTGCTGCTGGGCGAGAACGACTTCTTCGACGAGGTCTTCAAGTCCCTGCGCATCCCCTACGAGCCGGTCCGCTGGCTCCGCGACATCGATGCCAGCCACGACGACGACGTCACCAAGGCGGCCCGGGTCTTCGACCTGATCCACTCCTACCGGGTCCGCGGCCACGTGATGGCCGACACCGACCCGCTGGAGTACAAGCAGCGCAAGCACCCCGACCTCGACGTCAACGAGCACGGTCTGACGCTCTGGGACCTGGAGCGGGAGTTCGCCGTCGGCGGCTTCGCCGGCAAGGCGATGATGAAGCTGCGCGACATCCTCGGCGTCCTGCGCGACTCGTACTGCCGCACCACCGGCATCGAGTACATGCACATCCAGGATCCGAAGGAGCGCAAGTGGATCCAGGAGCGCGTGGAGCGCCCGCATGACACCCCGGAGCGCGAGGAGCAACTGCGCATCCTGCGCCGGCTGAACGCCGCGGAGGCGTTCGAGACGTTCCTGCAGACGAAGTACGTCGGCCAGAAGCGCTTCTCGCTGGAGGGCGGCGAGTCCGTCATCCCGCTGCTGGACGCGGTCATCGACGCCGCGGCCGAGTCCCGCCTCGACGAGGTCGTCATCGGCATGGCCCACCGCGGCCGGCTCAACGTGCTGGCGAACATCGTCGGCAAGTCGTACGCGCAGATCTTCCGCGAGTTCGAGGGCAACCTCGACCCGAAGTCGATGCACGGCTCCGGCGACGTGAAGTACCACCTGGGCACGGAGGGCACGTTCACCGGCCTGGACGGCGAGCAGATCAAGGTCTCGCTCACCGCCAACCCCTCCCATCTGGAGGCCGTCGACCCGGTGCTGGCGGGCGTGGTCCGCGCCAAGCAGGACATCATCGGCAAGGGCGGTACGGACTTCACCGTGCTGCCGCTGGCGCTGCACGGCGACGCCGCGTTCGCCGGCCAGGGCGTGGTGGCCGAGACGCTCAACATGTCGCAGTTGCGCGGCTACCGCTGCGGCGGCACGGTGCACGTCGTCATCAACAACCAGGTCGGCTTCACCGCCCCGCCGGAGTCCGCGCGCTCCTCGATGTACGCCACGGACGTGGCCCGCATGATCGAGGCGCCGATCTTCCACGTCAACGGCGACGACCCCGAGGCCGTCGTGCGCGTCGCGCGGCTGGCCTTCGAGTACCGCCAGGCGTTCAACAAGGACGTGGTCATCGACCTCATCTGCTACCGCCGCCGCGGGCACAACGAGGGCGACAACCCGCAGTTCACCAACCCGCAGATGGTCGAGCTGATCGACAAGAAGCGCTCGGTGCGCAAGCTCTACACCGAGTCGCTGATCGGCCGCGGCGACATCACCATGGAAGAGGCCGAGCAGGCCCTGCAGGACTTCCAGGGGCAGTTGGAGAAGGTCTTCACCGAGGTGCGGGACGCCACCGAGACGCCGGCGCCGGCCGAGGTGCCGCCGCACGCGCTGCCCGGCTTCCCGGTGGGCCTGGACACGGCCGTCTCCGAGGAGGTCGTCAAGCGGATCGCCGACTCCCAGGTCAGCCTGCCCGACCAGGTCTCGGTGCACCCGCGGCTGCTGCCGCAGTTGCAGCGCCGGGTGTCCATGGTCGAGGACGGCACGATCGACTGGGGCATGGGCGAGACGCTGGCGTTCGGCTCGCTGCTGATGGAGGGCACCCCGGTCCGGCTCGCCGGCCAGGACTCCCGCCGCGGCACGTTCGGCCAGCGGCACGCGGTGCTCGTCGACCAGAAGACCGGCGAGGACTACACCCCGCTGAACTACCTCGCCCCGGACCAGGCCCGCTACAACGTCTACGACTCGCTGCTCAGCGAGTACGCGGCCATGGGCTTCGAGTACGGCTACTCGCTGGCCCGCCCGGACTCCCTGGTGCTGTGGGAGGCGCAGTTCGGCGACTTCGTCAACGGCGCGCAGACCGTCGTCGACGAGTTCATCTCCTCCGCCGAGCAGAAGTGGGGCCAGTCCTCCGGCGTCGTGCTGCTGCTGCCGCACGGCTACGAGGGCCAGGGCCCGGACCACTCCTCGGCCCGTATCGAGCGGTTCCTGCAGCTCTCCGCGCAGAACAACATGACCGTCGCGATGCCCACCCTGCCGTCGAACTACTTCCACCTGCTGCGCTGGCAGGTCCACAACCCGCACCACAAGCCGCTGGTGGTCTTCACCCCGAAGTCCATGCTGCGGATGAAGGCGGCGGCGTCGCGGACGGAGGAGTTCACCTCGGGCGGCTTCCGGCCGGTCATCGGCGACGACTCCGTCGACCCGGCGGCGGTCCGCAAGGTCGTCTTCTGCTCCGGCAAGGTCTACTACGACCTCGACGCCGAGCGGCAGAAGCGCGGCGCGAAGGACACGGCGATCGTCCGGCTGGAGCGGCTGTACCCGCTGCCCGGCGCGGAGATCCAGGCGGAGCTGGCGCGCTACAGCGGTGCCTCGACGTTCGTCTGGGCCCAGGAGGAGCCGGCCAACCAGGGGGCGTGGCCGTTCATCGCGCTCAACCTGGTCGACCACCTGGACCTGATCATCGGCTCCGGGCCGGTGCCGAACGCCGACCGGCTGCGCCGGGTCTCGCGCCCGTCGTCGTCGTCCCCGGCGGTCGGCTCGGCCAAGCGCCACCAGGCCGAGCACGCCCAGTTGACGGCCGAGGTCTTCGACCTCTGAGTCCCCGCGTGGTACGGGCCGGCCCGCCCGGTCCGTACCACGCACGGAAACACGGAACAGAAACACGGAACGGAAACACAGAAGGGGCCCCGCGCGCGGGGCCCCTTCTCGTGGTGCGCGGACTTCTCCAGCCGGGTCTAGGTGGGCTGCGGCTCGAAGTCCCAGTACGGGCGCTCCCGGCGGCGCGACGCCAGGGTGTGCGGGTGGTCGGCGCCCAGTGTCTCGCTGAGGTTCTGCATCGCCTCCCGCTCCACCTTCTTCGCCTCCTGCGAGCGGCGCAGCGACCGCAGGTCGTCCGCGAGCGCCATCATCGCCGACAGCGCCATGGGGTGCTTCGCGCCCAGGACTTCCTTGACGGAGTCGGCGGTCTGCCGGCTCAGCTCCTCGGCGTGGTCGGGGGCGTCCAGCCGGTTGCGGGTGGCAGCCGCGTTCAGCGCGCAGCCCAGCGTCCACGGGTGTGCGGGACCGACGGCGGCGGTCATCCGGGTGAGCGCCAGCTCCGCGATCTCCGACGCCTCCTGCCAGTCGCCGGTGGGCCACAGGGCGAGCCCGACGTTGCCGAGGGTGCCGGCGGTGTACGGGTGCTGCTCGCCGAGCATCGCCTCGTACCGCCGGTTGACCGACTCGGCGAGCTCCCGGGCCCGGTGCAGGTCGCGGTGCTCGCGCAGGAAGGTGGAGTAGTCGGCCTCGACCATCAGGGTCTCGGGGTGCCGGGGGCCCTGGACCTGGGTGAAGCGCTGGACGACCGACTCCATCAGGGTGTCGGCCTCGTTGAGCCGGCCCAGCCGGCGAAGGCAGAGCGCGAGATTGTGCTCGGCGCGCAGCGTCTGCGGATTGTGCCTGCCCCGGACCTGCCGGTGCAGCTCGGCGTTGAGGCTCTGCCCGGAGTACGCCTCCTCGTACCGGCCGAGGAGGCGGAGCATCCAGGCGTACTGGATGCCGGACAGCATCGTGTGGTAATGCTTGGCGCCCAGCCGCTTCTCGCGCAGGACCAGCAGGCGGCGGTGGATGTCCAGCGCCTCGCCGTACTGCCCCAGCAGGCCCAGGGTGCTGGCGTAGTTGCCGAGCGGCGACATGGTGTGGGGATGCTCGACGCCGAGGAGGCCGGCGTACTTGCCGCGGACGTCGTCGAAGAGGTCCCTGGCCGCCTCGAACTCGCCGAGGCCCATCAGCGCGCCGCCCAGGCCGTTCCGGGCGGCCAGCAGATCCGGGTCCTCCGGGTCGCGGACGGGGACGAGGACGTCGACCAGTTGGCGCCCCGCGGCCTCGGACTCGCGGAAGCGGCCCAGGCTGCGCAGGGCCTCGGCGTGCCGGTGCAGCAGCGCGATCCTGGACCGGTGGGTGGGCTCCATCCGGACCGTCCAGTGGGACAGGGCCAGCTCGGACATCCGCAGCGCGGTGCGGTACTCGCCGCGCGTGATCAGGTAGTTGATGCAGTTCAGCACCAGCTCCTGCACGGCCGGGTCGGAGCTCTCCATCGCCCCGGCCGGCTCCAGGTGCGGCAGCAGCTCGGCGTACCGCCCCCACTCCCGGGTGTCCAGGGGGCGGCGGGGGTCCGCCGCGGCGAGGATGCGGCATGCGGTCGCCGAGAGCACTTCGCGCTCGTCCTCGGGGAGGTCGCTCCGCAGAAAGCGATGGTACAGACGGTGCATTTGGACCTTTTCGACCTCGGTCTCCGACGACTGATCCGACGGGTAGTCGATCGTGACTGCGGTGGACTCCGACAGCCGGCGCAGCGCGGAGTGCCAGCTGATGGGATCGTTCGCCAGTTCCGCCAGGTGCGGCGGCAGCTCGTCGCTGCGCTCGACGATGCGGGACACGGGAATGCTGTCCGGGGAGAAGAGCGAGAAAAGGTTGAGCATCGCGGCTGCCGCCGGGGTCTTCTCGCGCATCCCGTTCAGCGTTATCGACCAGCTCGTCAGGAAGCCCATCGGATAGTCGGAGCCGATGCTGATGCCGACCTTGCCGGGCTCCTTCTCGTGCAGCAGCTCGATGTAGTCCGCCGGCGCCATCGTGCTGGAGTCGAGCCACGCCGCGGTCTGGCTCAGCACCAGCGGCAGGTCCTGCACCGCCTCGGCGAGCCCGTCCGCCTCGGCCTCGGTCAGCCGGGGCGCGCGGCGGAGCGCGAAGGCGGTGGACTCCGCCCGGGTGAAGTGCGGGACCTCGATCTCGTCGGCGCCACCGCTGATGGCCCAGTCACGGGTGCGGGTGGTGATGAGCACGTGCCCGTCGCCCTCGGGGACGAGGTCGTCGAGCAGCTCCATCTCGTCGGCGCTGTCGAAGACCAGCAGCCAGCGGCGGTACGGGCGGCCGGTGCGCAGGGCCTCGCGGACCCGGCGGACCCGGTCGCCGATGTTGTTGCCGACCGGGAGGTTGAGCCGTACGGACAGGTCGGCGAGCTGCTCGCGGGCCGTCATCCGGTAGCTGGCGTTGACGAACCAGACGACGTCGTAGTCGCTGCCGAACCTGTGGGTGTACTCGATGGCAATCTGGCTCTTGCCGACGCCGGAGATCCCCGAGAGCGCGATCCGGGCGCCCTGGCCGTCGCCGGCGGAGCCGCTGGCCAGGGCGCCGTGCAGGCGCTCCAGGATGGCGTCGCGGCCGGTGAAGCGGTAATTGCGGCGGGGGGTGTTGAAGACGACCGGCGGGTCGTTGGGGAAGCGCGGTGCGCGCTCGGGCTCGCGGTCCGGGCGCACCGGGGCGTCCGGGTTGATGCCCAGCCGGGTGAGGATACGGCGCCGGGCCTCGCCGGTGCCCAGGTCACGCAGGTCGACGGGCGCCAGGGCCGCCGCCGCGGCCGGCATCGCGGTGGCCACGGTGGCGGCGGCGAACCGGTGCGCGTGCTGCGGGATGACCGTGCGCAGCGCGTCGTTCCACTCGTCCTCGCTGCGGGGGCCCAGACCGAAGTACCAGTCGTCGAGGACGAGCAGGACGCGGTCGGGCGCCTCCAATAACCCCGTCAGCTCGTCGACCAGCGGCCGGTCGCGCGCCGGGTTCCAGCGCAGCATCGCGGTGGGGTGTCCGAGCAGTTCGAGCTGATGGGCGATCCAGGCCGCCCACGGGCGGTTGAACCCCGCGTAACTGATGCTGATGGGCTCGGCCATGCGACCGTCTCCCTCCGCAGTCCGGGCAGGCCGTATCTCTCGCACAGTATCCCATCTGGCTGGCCGTCAGCTCACGCACGGCGGTCCCGCAGGCACTCTTCGCTCCCGGGTCACGGCGGCGTCCAGCCGGTGGGCCACGTGCCGGATGAGCCGTTCCAGATCGGCGCAGTACACGGACGGGTTGCGGAACCCCTCGCCGGCCCGGAAGCGGTGCGCGTAGTTGCCGCCGCCGCACACCCGGACCACCGGGCAGCGCCGGCACTGCTCGGCCAGCGCCCGCAGGCCGAGTTGCCGGGCCGCGACGCCGGGGTGGTCCAGCGCCTCGTCGAAGGAGTTGCGGAAGACGTCGAGGCCGGTGCCGGAGGCGCCCTCGTAGACCCACTTGAGCGAGTCGACCTGCTCGATGGCGCCGTCGGTCTCCACCACCAGGGCCGTGACCGGCGACAGGCCCACGGCCTCGGTGCCGCTCGGCCGGCCCAGCAGCAGCCCGAGGATCTCGGTGAACAGCCGCACCCGCGGCGACGGCCGGGGCAGGTCCCACCACAGGTCGAAGACCTGGCAGAGCCAGTCGCCGTACGGGGTGGGGCCGCGGCCCGGCACCGGGGCGGCGGGCGGGGCGGACCAGTTGGCGTGCGGCAGCAGGAAGTCGAGCACGGGCGGCCCGAGGGAGCACAGCGAGTCCAGCACGGCGGCCGGCGGGGCCGTCACGTCCACGGTGCACAGGATGCCGCCGTAGCTGTCGGGGTACCGCTGCAGCAGCCGCGCCGCCCGGGACAGGGCGGGCCAGGACGGCCGCCCGGCGTGGTCGACGCGGCGGGTGTTCAGCTCGGGCGTGCCGCCGTCCGCGCTGAGGCCCACGCGGATGCCGCCGGCGGCGAGTGTCTCCAGCGCGGACTCGGTGAGCAGCGTGCCGTTGGTCTGTACGCCGGTGACGACGGTGCAGTCGGCCGGCAGCGCGGCGCGCACCTGCGCGGTCTGCCTGACCAGCGACGCGGCGCCGGCGAGCAGCGGCTCGCCGCCGTGCAGTTCGACGCGGATCCGGCGCAGCCCGTGGGCGCGTACGTGCTCGGCGATGCGCTCGGCGGCGCGGCGGGTGGTGGCCTCCGGCATGCGCGGCGGGCGGCGGCGCCAGCCGCTGTCGGCGCCGTGGTACACGTAGCAGTACGTACAGGCCAGGTTGCAGCGGCTGTGCGTCTTGAGAATGAACTGCCGAAACGGTACGCCTCGCACCCCCGAGGCGCGGAGCCTGCCGACGTCCAGCAGCCGCCCCGGCCACGGAGCTTCCTCGTCCGCGCCCGTGCTTCCGTAGCCCATGCCGCTCCCCGGTCCCCCGATTGTGGACGGTGACGGACCGCCGCCTTTGGATGCATGGCGCACATGTCACGCGGACGAAACCCACGGGATGCCTACCTGACCATTTCTGTGCGCAATCTGCCGCGATCCGATCCCTTCTGTTCATCTAGGGCTGTGTTCATCGACGTTCATCGACGTTCATCGACGTTCGTCGACGGCGGCGCTGGCGTCGGCGGTGCGGGCGGCGGTGGTCGACACGGATGCGGCAGTGCATACGACGCTAGTCGGCGGGGGTGTCGTTCGTGAAGTACGCGCCCGCCTCTTCCTCGGACGGCCAGTTGCGCAGCAGGTGGGCGACGACCCCGGCGAGCACCGGGTGGTCGCCGCGGGCCGCAACCGCGTGCACGTCCACGTCGCTGAAGTCGGGAAGGCGCGCGGACGAGGGAACGGCTGGCGGTCTCCCGTCCGGCACCGCCGACAGGGGGTTCTCCACGCTGTACTCCTCCGGAAGGGTGTGAGAGTCCTTCCCCGAACAGTCGTGCAGCAAAACGGACCCGGGTCAGTCGCCGGCTTCCAGGGTCCGGATCTGCTCGCGGGTCTGCACCGCCCCCGCGCTGTCCGTCTGCTCCGCCCGGCTCCACTGCTCCCAGGCGTCCCGGTACGCCCTGAGCGCCACCGCGCGGCCCGCCGTCGGCTCCAGCATCTGCCCCCGCCGGTGGTGGGCGCGCGCGGCGTCCGCCGGGTCGCCGGCCTCCTCCGCCAGGAGCGCCGCGCGCCGGTAGCAGTCCGCCGCCCGCTCCTGCCGCTGCCGGAACTCGGTCCGTATGTCCAGGAGGAGCTGCACGTCCCCCAGCTCCAGCCACGCCTGCGCACGCACGCGCGCGGGCGCATCGTCCTCGCGGGCGGCCCCTTCGAGCACCCACTCCGCCTCGTACAGGTCGGTGCGGGTGCCGGACGTCTCGAAGCGCAGTCGCAAGGCCCTGCCGAAGAGCAACTGCCGCCGCGGCAGGTCCGGATGGCGCTGCGGCGTCTCCGCCAGCACCTCGCGCAGCACCGGCACCGCCCGGCCGCGCAGCGCGGCGTCGCCCGCGGCCAGCCGCGCGCGGCGCAGCAGCAGCTCGCCGTGCTCGGTCAGCACCTCGCCGTACAGCGCCGCGCCCGGCGGCAGCAGCCGCAGCGCGTCCGCCAGCCACCCGTCGGCCTCGGCCAGCAGCTCACCGGCCCCGCCGCGGGTGAACTCCGCGACGCGCACCTGCGCCTTGCGGCGCAGGCTCTCGCCCTGGAGCCGGTAGTCGCCGAGGTCGGCGGCCAGCCGCCCGGCCCGGTCGAGCGCGGCCAGCGCGCGGCCCGCGCCGTCGTCGCCGGCGGCGGTGGTGTTCGCCTCGGCCAGGTCGAGCAGCGCCTCGCACTCCAGCCGCCGCAGCTCCGGACCGCCCTCCATACGCAGCAGGTCGACGCCCGTACGCAGGTCGGCCGCGGCGCGCAGCCCGTACGCCCGGGTCTCGTCCACCGTGTGCTCCGCGTGGGCCCGGCCCAGGGTGACCCGGCCGCGGGCGAGGAACAGCCGCGCGGGCACCAGCTCCTCGTCCGGCCAGCCGGCCAGCAGCTCGTCTATCGTCTCCTCGGCCTCGTGCAGCGCCGCGCCGTCGCCGGTCAGGGCGTGCAGCCGGCGCAGCACCTCGGCGAGCAGGCCGCCGCGCTCGCGCCGGGTGGCGTGCGTGGTGGCCAGGGCGCGGGACTCGCGCAGCCGGGCGGCGGACACCCGGAGCGCCGCGACGGCCTGCTCGTGCTCGCCGTCGGCCACCCGCTCGCGGGCCACCTCCCACATCACCTCGGCGTACGTGAGCCGTTCGCGCAGCGGCTGTGTTTCGCCCGCCGGCGGCACGCCCGCCGGCGGCACGCCCGCCGGCGGCACGCCGCCGCCCGCGGGCGCCCCGGGGCCCTCGGCGGCCAGGGCGCGGCGGGCCCACTCCTCGGCCTCCGCCAGCGCGTCCGGCTCGCGCAGCCGCTGCCAGTGCAGCAGCAGCGCCCGCGCCAGCAGCCCCTGCTGCGCGGCGTCCCGCTCCTCGACGACGGCGCGGCGCAGGGCCCGTACGGCATCCAGCAGGTCGCGGACGCTGCGGGTGTCCTCGTACTGCCGCAGCAGCTCCGCGCCGCCCGGTTCGGCCGGGCGGTAGGCGGGCTGGAAGGCGCGCAGCACCTGCTCGGAGACGCGCGCGAACTGGTCGGGGACCCGGACCCCGCCGAGCTCCGGCTCGCGGTCCTCGCCGGAGAGGTACGCGACCGCGACCGCCGGGAAGTTGCGCGCGCCCTGCCCGAAGGTCCGCTCGATGTACAGCGAGCAGTGCTTGAGCACGAGCGCCGCCTCGCCGTGGCTGAGCCGGCGCAGCAGCAGCTCGCGCACGCCCGGGCGGAAGTCGAACCACGGGTCGTCGCCGACGGGTTCGCGCGCCGGCTCACGCCCCTGGCCGCGCGCCGGCTCACGCGCCACGACCAGGTCGCTGAGCAGGATCTCGGCGGTCTCCGCGGGCCCGGTGTCGGGGAACAGCGCGCGCTGCACCAGCCGGATGACCGGCAGCACCAGCGGCACGGCGGCCAGGTGGATGGCCAGCAGCCGGGCCGCCGGCGAGGCGGTCGCGTCGAACGCGGCGAGCGTGGCGGCCGGGTCGGGGCGTACGTCGGCGGGGCGGGCCGCCGCGGCCGGGACGGCGGTGTGGTCTGGGCGCACCCAGCCGGCGGCGCCGGGCAGCGACAGCCCTTCGCCGGCGGCCAGCAGCCGGGCCCAGGTGCCGACGGCGGCCGGCTCCGGCGCGAGCACGGGCAGCGGGCGCGCGCCCGCCGGCGGCACGTCGCCGCGGGTGCCGGGGCGGAAGTCCAGCGTCGGGTACGGGCCGGGGTGGCGGACGAGCAGACCGGGCAGCGCGGCGAACGGCATCTCGCGCCACCGCCGGTGCGGCAGCGGCTGGACGACGGCGACGGGGGCGGTACCGAGCCAGCCGTGCAGCATCCGCTGCATCCGGCCGTCGCGCCACATCGGGCCCGCGCAGTCGCTGAGCACGAGCGTCAGCCGCTGCCCGCCTGGGTCGTGCAACTGGCCGGCGTCCTGGAGCATCGACGGCCGCCCCGGCTCGCCGGTGCAGCCGACGCCGCCGTCGGGCAGCGGGTGCAGGCGGTGCACCGTGACGTCGCGGAACGCGCCGGAGCGCTCGGCGACCGTGCGCAGGTCCTCCAGCAGCCGGCCCCAGACCTCCATGGCGGGCGAGGCGTCCATGAGCAGGTGGAGCGTGGCGCGCCGCCGGGGCGTGCGCAGCACGGGGATGACCAGGTCGGCCCGCGCGCTGAGCTCCGCGGTCTCCTCCTCGTCCAGCTCGCCGGGGGCCACGGCCGCGACGCGCGGCTGGTAGCGCCGGAGGGGGCGCAGTGCGCGCTGCAGCGGCACCAGGGCGGGCAGCGCGGCCGGCTCCGGGACGCCGACGCGGCCGACCGCCCGGTACCCGGGGGTGTCGACGGTGTCGTGCAGGGGCGTACGCGGGAGCAGTCCCGGGCCCGCCGCAAGCCCCACGCGCCGCTCGGGCGCGGCGTGCGCCCCCGCGCCGAACCCGTCCGGGGCGCTGTCGGCGCTCTCGGTGTGCTCCTCACCGGGGGCGTCGGACGCGTCCGTAGCGTCCGGAAAAGTGGCTGATTTCATACGGGTCGCCGGCTCCGGCGCAGCGTCCCGCGGACCCGCGCCCGCCGCCTCGGCGCCGCGCGCCAGCTCCCCCGCGAGCCACAGGACGTCGGCGAGGCCGCGGGCGTCCGGCGGCAGCCCGGCCGCCAGGAGCCGGCCCACCAGCTCCTCGGCCTTCTCCTGCCCGCCCTCGCCCCCGCGCCCCGCCATGGCGCTCACCGCGGCCTGTTGATGGGCCGCATCAGCTCCTCGGTAACGCGCCGGGCGGAGCCGTCCGCCTGGTCCCAATCGGCCTGCCGGGTCAGCTCGATGGCGTTGAGCAGTTGATCCACGGCCCGTACGTCGCCTGGCCCGGCGGCCAGGAAGCGGTCGATCAGCTCCGCGAACCGCTCGTCGTCGCCCTCGGGGAAGTGCGACCGCACCATCCCCGTCAGCCGCGCCCGGTCCGGCACCGGCAGTTGCAGCTCGATACAGCGGCGGCGCAGCGGCGCCGGGAACTCGCGCTCGCCGTTGCTGGTCAGCACGATGAACGGGAAGGCGCCGCAGCGCACCCGGCCGCCGCGCACGGGCACTTTCGTACCGTCGTCACTGAGCACCTCGACCACCGGCGCCCGGTCGGCGATCCGCTCCAGCTCGGGGATCGTGAACTCGCCCTCCTCCAGCACGTGGAGGAGGTCGTTGGGCAGGTCGATGTCGCTCTTGTCCAGCTCGTCGACGAGCAGCACGCGCGGGCGCGCGGAGGGCAGCAGCGCGGTGCCCAGCGGCCCGAGGCGGATGTAGCGCCCGATGCCGCCGCCGGGCTCCTCGGCGGCGCCCGCCGCGTCGCTCCCGGCTTCGGGCCGCCGCGCGGCGCGTTCGAGCTGGGCGTCCTGGAGGCGGCCGATGGCGTCGTAGGCGTACAGGCCGTCGCGCAGCGTGCTGCGGCTGACGATCGGCCAGGTCAGCACCCGGCCGAGGCCCAGCTCGTACGCCACGGAGTGCGCCAGGGTGCTCTTGCCGCTGCCGGCCTGCCCGGTGACGAGCAGCGGGCGGCGCAGATAGAGCGCGGCGTTGACCATCTCGCACTCGCGGGTGCTGGGCCGGTGGTGGCTGGCCTCGCGGCGCCGCTGGCCGAGTCTGCGCTCGGAGGAGGCCTCCAGCGCGGCCGGCGGCGGCACCGGCGGGCCGCCGTCGAATTCTCGCCAAGGAGGCGGTGCCGGCAGTCTTTCCATGCCGTCGTGGGGGGCACCGGTGCCTCGGTAGATGAGCCATTCGCTCACGTCGTAACCCCTTGTCGCCGACCGGGCAGCGGGCTTGCCCCACTGTCTGCCCGGCGACGGACGAGGGCAACCCTCACGGGGATAAGAGGCTAGCCGGGTGCGCGGGCATCGGGTGCCGAATCGGCCAGTCCGCGTGGTGGCGGGCCGGTTTCGTCCAACTGCGCGGCCAGGGCGCGGCGTTCGTCTCGTGCACCTCCGGACGCCCGCGCGCCGTTCACCCGTTCACCTGCCGGCTCACCCATTCACCACCACCCGTACGCCGTTCACGCCCCCCCACGGGCAGGGCACACCGACGGAACCACCGGCGCCCGTCTCACCCCGGCACGCCCCCGCGCACGCATCGTGCCGCCGCGGCTCAACCCCCCGCGCCGATCGTGTCGTCGGCGTCGTCGTAGAACAGGATCACGTCCGCAGCGCACCCCCGCCCGGACTCCAGCGCCTCCCGGCGCACTTCGTGCAGCCGCTCCGGCAGGTCCCGCACGACCGTTCCTGCGCCGTCCGCGAGCAGCGCCGCCAGCTCCTCGTGGTACGCCGCGCACTCCGCGCCGCACTCCTCGCCCTCGTGGCCCCCCGCGCGCCACAGCGCCACCGCCGTGCCCTCGTCGAGCAACTGCCCGACGACCGCCGCCCGCCCGGTGCCGTCACCCAGCGCGTGGCAGAACACCGGCACCCCGCCGTCGCCCGCCCCGCGCCCCCAGTCCGGCGGCGCGGCCCGTACCAGCCGCTGCCGCGGCGCCCGGCTCATCCGCCGCCACCGGTCGCGCCACAGCGGCTCCGGCTCAGGACCGGCGCGGGCCACGTCCCGGTGCACCACCGGCCGCACCGAGCCCGCCGGCGGGCGGGCCGCGGTCGCCCGGCCGGACGCCGGCAGCTCCCAGCGGTACGTGGGCTGCGCCTGCCGCTCCTCCGGCAGCGCCACCTCCAGCCGCACCCGTGTCTGCGCCTCCGCGTCGGCCCCGAGCAACTGCGGCGCCAGCGCCGCCAGCACCTGCTGCTCCGCCTCCTCGAACGACCCGCCTGCGTACGACTGGTCGAGCGCGACGTGCTCCCACTCCCCCTTGCCGTAGCCGCGCCGCACGGTCCAGTTGTAGCGCGGCACGGTCGGCGCGGCGGGGTCGAGGAACGGCAGCTTGTCGAACGTGACGAGGACGCTCACCGGCGCCCGGCGCACCGCCCGGATCTCCCGCCGCTGGCGCGGCGTCAGCTCCCCCGCGCGCTCGGCGACCCACGCCTCAAGGGATTCCACTGCGCTACGGGCCCCGGCGCCCACCCCCGCCTCGGCACCGGCGCCGAGGTCCGCGGCGGCCTCGCGGGCCACGAGCTTCAGGTACAGCAGCATGTCGCGCAGCGCGCGCTCCGGCGCGGCATGCCGGTGCAGCAGCCCGTGGCCGTCGCGCCAGTCGCGCAGCCGCCGGGCGCCCAGGGGGCGGCCCTGGATGTCGAGCACCTGGTGCACGATCCGTTCGACGACCTCCGGGTCGCGCGGCGCGGGCAGGTCGGCGAGCCGCCACAGCCCGCTCAGCCGGTCGAGCGCGCCCCAGGCGCCGAACCGCGGCGGGACCAGCGCGCGCTGCAGGTCGGTCCAGGAGGTGCGTTCGTCGTCGATGCCGTGGTGGCGGTGCCAGTGCCAGGCGTCGTGCAGCCGCATCAGCTCGCGGTACGGCTCGGGGCCCAGGCCCTGCGCGCCGGGCAGCAGGTGCTCGGGCGAGAGCGCCTGCAACTCGTCGAGGGAGACGGCGGTGCCGCCGCCGGTGCCGCCGCGGTAGCGGGCCTTGACGACGCCGACGACCTCGCCGCGGCCGAGGTGCAGCACGGGCCCGCCGGAGGCGCCCTTGCGGATCGGGGTGGGGGTGCCGAGCAGGATCTGCTGCCCGTTGCGCCCGGCGAACTCGGCGCTCAGCAGCGCCGCCTCGGGGCCTTCGGCGTTCGAGGCGCCGGCGCGCCCGTGGGCGCTGAGGAGGACGGCCTGGTCGAGGAAGTCGTCGTAGCGGTCGCCGAGCCAGACGGGCTCGCTGCCCGCCGGCGGCCGGGCCGGGCGCCCGCGCTCGGCGCCGGGCTGCGCACCGATCCGGGCCCCTGACCAGACGCCTGTCAGGGCGCCGGACAGAGCCGAGGACGGGTGCCCGTACGGCGCCTCACCCTGCGGCCCCTCACCCGCTCCCGTCGCATCCGCGCCCGCCGGAAACAGCCGTACCAGGGCCAGATCCGGCCCTACCTGCATCACCGCTTCGGCGAACGTCTCGTCCCGCACCTCCGGATCGCGCCCCATCCGCGCGGCCGTGCTGTCCGGCGACGGCATGCTGTACTCCACCCGCCCCGGCACCGTACGCCCGCCCACGACCACGCCGATCAGCTCCCCCGGCGCCGTACCGCGCCGCCAGCCGTCGGGGTGGACGAAAACGTGCGCGCAGGTCAGCACCCACTCCGGGGCGACGAGGAACCCGCTGCCCCACAGGGATCCGTCCTTCGACCCGGGCGCCGCCCGGATGTCGACCGTCGCCGCGGCGGCCAGCTTGCAGAGCTGGTGACGCGCGTAGTCCGCGGCCTCGCTGCTCTCGATCGGAACCCTCATACCGGTGCAGACGCCGTGGAAGACCCGCCGGATGCACCAGATGCAGCCGTATCGGACGCGCTGGCCGACGCCGAACCGGGCTGCCAGGTCAGCGTGACCGACAACTGAGCCGTCGTGTTCGCGTCGGCCAGCAGCGCGACCGCCTTCCCCGTCCCCGCGGAGATCTCCACGCCGAACGTCACGCTCACCTCGTGCGGCGCGGCGGCAGCGGTCGCGGCCCGTACAGAAGCGGCCACCCCGCCGATGAGGGGCGTAAGCCCACCGAGCCGGGAGGTCAGCCGGCCCCAGTCGGCGACGTCTTCCAGGTCCTCGTCCACATCCGGCTGGACGGCCAACTCCTCCGCCCCGGCACCCGGACGGACGGCCTCCCGGCCGCCCCCGGGCGCCGGCACCCCCGCCCGCGCCCCGGCCGCGACACGCTCGTCGAGCGGTGTCGCCCGGACCCACACCTCGGTGCCGTCCGGCAGCGTCACACGCTGCGGCAGGCTGCTGCTCATCCGATTCCCCCGACTACGCTGGGTGGCCAATGCACTGACATTAGTCCGCCGACCGCCGCCCCGCGACGGCACCCACGGCCGTCCGCCGGCCGTCTTCCGCGGTGAGCAATACTGAACCGGTCACTTTCCCCCTTCCGGAGCACCCACCATGTACTTCACCGACCGCGGCATCGAGGAGCTGGAGAAGCGGCGCGGCGAGGAGGAGGTCACCTTCGAGTGGCTTGCCGAGCAGTTGCGCACGTTTGTCGACCTGAACCCGGAGTTCGAGATCCCGGTGGAGCGGCTGGCCACCTGGCTCGCCCGCCTCGACGACGAGGACGACGAGTAGTCCGATCACGGCCTTGAGCGTCCGGACCCTCAACGGAGCCGTACACGCCGAGACCGGTCGGCGAGTCCGGTCACAGCTTGCCGAGGGCGACCCCGCGCCAGGTCCATCCGGCTTTGAGGACAGTGGCCTGCAGTGGAGCCTTCAGCTCCAAGGGGTCGAAGCGGAACGTCTCGGTGAATCCGAGCTTGCCATCGGCCCTTCGCCCGAACGTCCACCTCCGGGTAACCGCCGTCACCTGCCCGCGGGAGTACGTGCCCCCCAGCGCCAGTCCGGCCCTGCCTCCGACCCGCTTGACCTCCCACATCCGGTCGAGGGCACGGACCTCCTGCTGCGCTGGAACCAAACGCATGTACACCTGAAGAGTCCGGTCTATCTGGGTCGGGCCGAAAAACGTCCTCCACGCCGGATCCAGGATCCGCCACTCGGCCACCAGGTCCGCACCCTCCTGGCGGCCATCCCGCACGACGTAGGGCACGTCCGGCCCGTTGAGCCGGACCAGAGCATCCCAAACCTCCGCGGCGGAGAGCGGGGGAACTCCCCCGCCGGGGTGCCTCGTGCCGCTCAGCCCGTCGAAGATGCCCATCAAACCACCCTGTGAAGTCCGGCTGCCGATGCGATGTCTCCCGCGGTGTGCCCCTCTAGGATGCCGCCCTGGCCCCGGTGTCCGGGCGAACGGTGCGCACGAAATCCTGGAAGTCTCCCAGGACGGTGTCGTATTGTCTCGCGGCGACGGTCAGAGCGCACCGGATCACCGCGCGCTTGCGCGGGTCGTCGATGTCCAGCATGGCCAGATACACCTGGGACTGGACCAAATCACGGCGCACACCACCGGCGACTGCCGAGAAGGTCAATTCCTGCGTCAGGCCGGGCGCGGCGGCGGACCCGACCTCGTCGCGGCCGGCCACCACCACCGACTCGTCGATCGCACGCATGCGCTCCACCGACTCATCGGCGATCTCGGCCAGCGTCCCGGCGTCCTGCCGGTGCTCCCCGTCCACGGTGATGTTGGCCGTGAAACCGGCATCTGGCTGAAAATGAAGCGCGACGAACGCCACGCCCGGGGCATTGACCTGCTCCGGAAGAACCGGACGCCAGCCCTCCGGCTGTCGAAACTTGACCGGCACCGGCAGTATCACAGGCAAGACCAGCTCTCCTTCCACGGGGGCACTCATCAGAACAGGCCGGTAATCGTGTCCTTGGCGGAACCGACTCCGTCGCCGACCATGCCAACTCCTTCACCGAGCTTGCCGGCTGCGCCCTTTGCGGTGTCGGCCACCTCTCCTGGATCAACCGTGATCTCGATGCCCAGCGAGCCGCCAATTATCGGGGACGCACCTGCACGGGCCTCGAATTCGAACTTTCCGTCATCATTCTTGGTGAAACCTACACTGGCCTCTGCCCCCGGGCCGACCCACCCCTCAGCCGTCCCACCAGCGCTGATTCCGCCGATTTCGACGCCCCGGGCGCCACCGCCCTTCGCCCCGGCGAAAGCCTTTGCACCCACACCTATTGTTTCTGTGCCGATGCCGGCGTTGATACCGGCCTCGGCGCCGGCGAACCCGGTCGCCCTCTCGTAGATACCGAAGTGCTCGGTCCCGGCGTGCCCTTCGAGCAATACCCTTGCACCTCTGGATGCTTCGGCATTGCCGCCGATTCCGCTGTCGCTGACGCCGAAGCTCGCCGTGGCCCTGGCTCCGGCGTAGACATCGGCGATTCCGGCCAGCCTCATCCATCCCTTGGTCATCGACCCCTCCGCCGTCAGGTGAAAGAGGTCGAAATACGCCTTGAGCATGCCCTCCTTGCCGTAACCGGGTCCGGTGGCGCCAGCTCCGGCATCGGGCCCGGTCGCCGTGACGTCACCCTTGTGGATCCAGCCGAGGCTCTCGAGGTAGTCCTCGTCCGTGGGGGCGAAGGGGACGAAGTCCTCATGGGCGTCTTCGATGAGCCCGGCCCGCACTTCGGCCTGGTCCTCGTGTTCCACCGCCAGCCGCCGCGCCTCTTCAAGGATCCCGAGAAGATCTTGGTTGGCGTCGCGCACGTCGCCCTGGAGTCGGTCCAGGGCCCGTTGAGCATCATGGCCACGCGCGCCCTTCTTCTCGAGGTCCGGGTCGTCAGCCGCTTTGTCCGATCGATGCTGCACCTGCTGCAAGGCGATCCGCGCGTCGTGCGCCTTCTCTTCCAGCCGCCTGGCCCGGCGCTGAAAATCGTCGAGATCGCCCTCCCATCGATCCAACTGCCTCGCCGCCTTGCGTAACGAACGCGCGGCGTTGCGGAGATTCCGTGGCAGCGGCCCGTCCTGAAGCTGATCGCGGAAGGCGATCGCGGCGTCACCCTTCCAGTAGCTGCCGACGGCCAGCTTCGTGACCGTGCCCTGTGTCTCGTCCAGGAGATCAGCGCACTTGACGAGCTTGTCGTGAAGCTTGCGTACGGCGTCCTTGGATCCCGGGGCGGGGTCGAAGCCGAGGTTCGGGTAGCCCTGACCGCCCGAGCCGTACACCCCGCCGCCTAAGGAGGGCTGTTGCGATCCCGAAGGTAAGGCGGGTGTCATTCCTTCCCTCCGTCCTGCGAGCCCTCGGCGGCACCGGACTCGGCGAGGGCGTCCTCCAGGGCCTTGTCCACCTGCGCGTAGCTCTCCTTGCTGGTGCCGACGACATCGGCAAGCCGCTGCGCCTGTTCACCGCTCCGCCGAGTGTCGAACCGGCGGGCCGACTGGAAGCCCTCGCAGGCGTTGTCCAGGGCGGCGGTGCCCAAGCCGCTTGCGGTGGAATCCCGTAGCGCCTTGTGCACGCCTTCAAGGGCTTGTACAGAACGCTTCAGCGAGCGCATGAAGCGGTCGAGTTCGCCATCGGAGACTGCGAGCCTTTCCGACACCGGTTCATCTCCTGCTGGTGTTGTGGGCACATGGCGATGACACACTGTCCTCGCGCCGCAACTCCTGGGCCCTCGATAGCGACGGTCGCGCCGTCCGGCGAACGACCCCCGCAACTTGGCCGGAGGCGCCGGGAGAGCGGCGGGTGGGCACCTGCTGGACCATACTGAGCCTGCCACGTCCCGTCTATTGGCAGTTCCGGCAGACTGGCCACCTGGCTCGCCCGGCTCGAGGACGAGGACGACGGGTAGTCCGCGGCGGGCGCGCTTGACTTCCGCGCACCGCGATATATCGTGTCTTGCGGAGACGCGATATGTTGCGTTGGTGTGAGTGCTCGACAGAGCCCGAGTCAGGAGGCCGTCGATGTCGGTGCAGTTGGTGGCCGATCCCCAGACCCTCGCCTTCGAGGAGCCCGTCACGGAGCTCAAGGTGCGGATCGTCAACGGAGCCGTACACGTCGTGGGAACCCCTGACGACACGGCGCGCCTCGAGGTCAGCGAGATCGAGGGCCCGCCGCTGCGCGTCTCCCTGGAGCACGGTGAGCTGACGGTCGCGTACGAGGACCTGCCCTGGCGCGGCTTCCTCAAGTGGCTCGACCGCAAGGGCTGGCGCCGCCGCGCCGTCGTCTCCCTCGCCGTGCCCGCCGCCGCCCGGGTCGAGGTCGGCGTCGTCGGCGCCGACGCCGTCGTCTCCGGCATCGCCGGCCGTACGGACGTACGCGGGGTCAGCGGCGGAGCCACCCTCGTCGGGCTCTCCGGCCCGGTCCGCGCCGACACCGTCTCGGGGGAGCTGGAGGCCCAGGCCCTTGAGGGCGACCTGCGCTACAACTCCGTCTCCGGCCCCCTCACCCTCATCGACGGCGCCGGCGGCAGCGTCCAGGCCGACACCGTCAGCGGCGACATGGTCATCGACCTCTCCCCCGCCGCCCGCACCGCGGACGTCCGGGTCAACACGGTCTCCGGCGAGATCGCCATACGGCTGCCCGAGGAGCCGGACGTCGAGGTGCACGCGAGCACGGCGAGCGGGGCGGTCTCCAACGCCTTCGCGGCGCTGAACGTCGGCGGCCAGTGGGGCGCGAAGTCCGTCAACGGCCGCCTGGGGGCGGGCAAGGGCACACTGCGGGCGACCACCGTCTCCGGCTCCCTGGCGCTGCTCCGCCGCCCGACGGGGGCGGACGACGAACCGGAGGACGCGCCGCCCGGCCCGTACGACCCGACAGGCCCGAACGACTCCGGCCCCGCCGACGCCGCCGGCCCGGCCGACAAGAAGGTGCTGTGACATGCCCCCCGTCTTCGCCCACGGCCGCCTCCGCCTCTACCTGCTGAAGCTGCTCGACGAGGCGCCCCGCCACGGCTACGAGGTGATCCGCCTCCTCGAAGAGCGCTTCCAGGGCCTGTACGCCCCCTCCGCCGGCACCGTCTACCCCCGGCTCGCCAAGCTGGAGACCGAGGGCCTGGTCACGCACACCTCCGAGGGCGGCCGGAAGGTCTACGCGATCACCGACGCCGGCCGCGCGGAGCTGGCCGCCCGCCAGGCGGAGCTGGCCGAACTGGAGCTGGAGATCCGCGAGTCCGTCGCCGAGCTGGCCGCCGAGATACAGGCGGACGTCAGCGGCACCGCCAGCGACCTGCGCCGCGAGATGCGCCAGGCCGCGAAGGAGGCCCGCGCGGCGGGCGGCGCGAAGGCGGGCGAGAAGGAGTCGTGGCGGCAGGCGAAGGAGGAGTTCAAGCGGGCGAAGCAGGAGTTCAAGGAGCAGGCGAGGCGCGCGAAGGACGAGACGCGGCGGGCGAAGCAGGACGCGGAGCAGGCGCGCAGGCACGCGCGTGAGACGCAGGAGCGGGTGCGCAGCGAGGCGGAGCGGATCGCGCGGCAGGTGCAGGAGCAGGTGCAGTCGAGGGTGCGTACGGGCGACTGGCAGGGCGGCTTGATGGACGGCCTGGCGGAGCTGACGCGGGAGCTGGGGAACCTGGGCGGCTTCGGGGGCCGCGGAGCACCGTCCGGCGCCGGTACGGAGACGGGCCCGCACGCCGGTACGGGCACGGGCGCGCCCCCCGGCACCCCGGCCGACCGGATCGCCGACGCGGCGACCCCCGCCCCGGGCCCCGCCGCCCCCGGCGGCATGCCCACCGCCACCGGGACCACCGGCATGGGCGGCGTCTCGACACCGTGGGCACCGTTCATCAAGCCGGACCCCGCCGACACCCCGGAGTGGGCCGAGGAGGACACCCCGCAGGACGCCACCCCCGCCGAGCTGGCCCGCGAACTGGAGCGCCTGCTCGACCGGTTCCGCGACGACGTCCGCGACGCCGCCCGCGACAACGGCGTCTCGCCGGACCAGCTCCGCGAGGCCCGCCGCCACCTGTCCACCGCGGCGGCCCACCTCACGGCACTGCTGCGCCTGGGCGGCGACGGCGACCGCGACGACGGCCGGGACGACGGCCGGGACGGCGACCGGGACGGCGGGAAGGGCTGAACCGCGGGGCGCTGCCGGCATCTTGAAATGTACGCGGTGAGTGTGCGAAAAAGGTCTGGACCTTTGCTCGCACGATGAGAGGCGTCCAGTGAGGCCCACCCCCACGCTCGCCGCGCTGAGCACCACCGCCGCCTGCCTCGTGGCCCTGACCGCGACCTCCTGCGGCTCGGACAGCGATGCCGCGGCCGAACCGCCGGACACCCCCACCGTCCCGACCGGCGTCACCGTCTACACCAGCACCTCGACGTCCGTGCACGTCATGTGGAACAGGGCGGCGGAAGCGGAGAACATCCGGCGGTACGAGGTGTACCGCAACGGCAAGAAGATCCAGAACGTGCCGGCCGCGAAGCACATGATCGACATCACCGGCCTCAAGCCGTCGTCCTCGTACACCTTCTCCGTACGCGCCCGGGACGCCGACGGCAAACTCTCCGCCCCCGGCGAGGCCGCCCCGGTCACCACCCCGTCCGCGGACGCCGACGACCGCAAGCCCCCCACCCGGCCCGCGAGCCTCAAGGCGCGTGCGGACGGCCCCCGTTCGGCGACCCTGACCTGGACGGAGTCGGAGGACAACAAGGAAGTCACGTCCTACGACATCTACCAGGAGGGCACCAGGATCCACAGCGTCGGCGGCACGGAAACCACCGCCTCGGTCACCACCCTCCGCCCCGGCACCCACTACACCTTCACGGTCAAGGCCCGCGACGCCGCCGACAACTCCGGCCCGGCCAGCCCGCCCGCCACCGTCACGACGGAACCGGAACCGGAAGGCAAGACGGGCGCGGAGGTCCCGGCGGACCTCCAGGCGACGGCCCGCAAGGACGCCGGCGCCTGGAACCTCGACCTGGTGTGGAACGCCCCGCAGGCGGGCGGGGACATCACGGAGTACGAGGTGTACGTGGACGGGAAGTTCGGCTCGAAGCTGGTGCTGGGCGAGTCGGCGCCGAAGGACACGGGGCGGATCAGCCTGCCGTTGGAGAAGCAGGGTAAGGCGACGTACGCGGTGAAGGTACGGGCGAAGCTCCCGGACGGGAAGTGGGGCCCGTTCACGAAGGAAGTGACGGTCACGGCAGGCGGCTAGGTTCTGTTTCTCGGATCTGCTGACAGGGCCTTGTGGGCTGGTCCAGGCTGTGGGAGTGGCTGGACGAGGGTCTTTGACGAACGCGGAGTGGGAGCGGCTGGAGCCGCTCCTGCCTCGTGGCGGGAACCGTGGTGGCCGCTGGAGCGATCATCGCAAGGTGATCGATGGCGTCCTGTTCCGTGTCCGGACGGGAGTTCAGTGGCGTGACCTGCCGGATCGCTTCGGGCCGTGGCAGACGGTGTACAAGCGGCACCGGCGCTG
>NZ_JCANSZ010000048.1:0-54641 GCF_059570535.1 Streptomyces sp. CNP082 | reverse complement strand
GCGCGCAGCCGGTCATACTCCGCCCGCCCCGGATGCCCGCCCCTGCCCGACTTCCCACGGCCACGCACCCCGGCCTTCCGCGCCCACCCAGCCGCCGTGTGCCGATTCACCCCGACCGCCCGAGCAGCACCCGCGACACTGCCGTTCCCGCGCCCCAGCGCCTCGAAGAACCTCGCCCTCAGCTCCTCAAAACCCACGATCCCCGCAACTCCCTGAACTCCAGGGTGTTGCGGGGATCACTAGAACCCGCCTAACGCCGGGCTCTTTCGCGTTCCTGCCGTAATTCGCGGCGCGCTGCCATACTGTTCACCGGGCGGCGCTGAGGGGCGTGGATGATGCGGTGTGCGCGGTGAACGGCGGTATTTCCCAGGCGGTGTGCACGGCGATCCGCGACGACATCGTCTCGGGATTCTTCGCGCCGGGCGACCGGCTCGCAGAAGAGCACCTCGCGCGCCGCTACGGCGTCTCCCGGGTGCCGGTCCGCGAGGCGCTGCGCGCGCTGGAGCCGGAGGGCTTCGTCACCACCAGGCGGCACGCCGGTGCCTGCGTCGCCGAGCCCACCGCGCAGGACGCCGCCGACGTGCTGGAGATACGCGCGCTGCTGGAGCCGCTGGGCGCCGCCCGCGCGGCCCAGCGGCGTACGGAGGCCCATCTGAAGGTGCTGCACGGCCTGGTGCGGCTCGGTACGGAGCGGGCGCGGCGCGGGCACGTCGCGGAGCTGCCGTCGCTGAGCACGTGGTTCCACGAGACGCTGGCGCAGGCCACCGGCAGCCGGAACCTCAGCGCCCTGCTGGTGCAGGTGCGCCGCAAGGTGTCCTGGCTGTACGGGCCCTCGCCGGCGGTGCGGTCGGTGGAGGCGTGGGACGAGCACAGCGCGATCGCCGACGCCGTGGCGCGCGGGGACGCGGAGCAGGCCCGGGGGCTCGCCGCGGCGCACGCGGCGCGCTCGGCGGGTGCGTACGAATTGCGCAGAACCGTGCGGGTGAGTTCCCGGAAACATGCCGTAAACACGGGAAGCGATCAGCCGTAACAATGGCGTGCCCCGCGGAATCGGGGGTACGGGAAATGCCGGCCCCGCGAAAATGCAAACGGCTCTCATCGGTCAATTCCGGCCGGCCGTCCTGCGGTGCGCGCATATGCGTGCGGACGTGCGTCAGACGGTTTCCGGCAGCTCGTCAAGACCCTCCCGGACCAGCTTCGCCAGCCGGTCAAGTGCGCTGTCCGAGGCCTCGTCGTCCGAGGCGAGGACGATCTCGTCGCCGCCCTTGGCGCCCAGGCCGAGGACGGCCAGCATGGAGGCGGCGTTGACGGGGTTGCCGTCGGCCTTCGCGATGGTCACCGGGACGCCGGCGGCGGTGGCCGCCCGCACGAAGATCGACGCGGGCCGTGCGTGCAGGCCCTCGGCCCAGCCGACGGTGACGCGGCGCTCAACCATGGTGTTGCCCTTTCTCGTGCAAAATGTCTAGACCATCCTCGCACGGGTGCCGAGCCGGCCGGACCGCGGTGCCCGGCACGGTGCCCGGCGCACCCCCCAGCCACCTCAGACTGCCCCGCGACCCCCGCTCCCGCCAGCGTGCGCGGCCCGTAACCTGGGCCCCATGGCCACCGAGTCGGCACCCGAGTACCCGACCCACTGGGAAGCCGACGTCGTGCTGCGCGACGGCGGCACCGCACAGGTCAGGCCCATCGTCCCGGACGACGCGGACCGGCTCGTCGCGTTCTTCGACCGGGTCTCGGAGGAGTCCAAGTACCTGCGCTTCTTCGCCCCGCGCCCCCACCTGTCCGACAAGGACGTGTACCGCTTCACCCACCACGACTACGTCGACCGAGTGGGCCTGGCCGCGGTCGTCGGCGACGCCTTCATCGCCACCGTGCGCTACGACCGCATCGAGCCCGCGCCCCTGGGGTCTCCCCAGGCCCCCCGGGGCCGAGGGGACGGGGGGCCGCAGGCCGAGGTGGCGTTCCTCGTCCAGGACGACCAGCAAGGCCGCGGCGTCGCCTCCGCGCTGCTGGAGCACATCGCCGCCTGCGCCCGCGAGCGCGGCGTGCGCCGCTTCACCGCCGACGTACTGCCGTCGAACAGCCGCATGATGAAGGTGTTCACGGACGCCGGCTACACCCAGAAGCGCAGCTTCGAGGACGGCGTCGTGCGGCTGGAGTTCGAGCTGGAGCCCACCGAGCGGTCGCTCGCCGTCATGCACGCCCGCGAGCAGCGCGCCGAGGCCCGCTCCGTCCAGCGGCTGCTCGCCCCGCGCTCCGTCGCCGTAATCGGCGTCGGCCGCCGCCCCGGCGGCGTCGGCCGCACCGTCCTCGCCAACCTCCTCGCCGCCGGCTTCACCGGCCGCCTCTACGCCGTGAACCACGCGTACCCCGCGGAGCAGGACCGGCTCCTGCCCGAGGACGTCCCCGCCCGCCGCTCCGTACGGGACATCGAGGAGCCCGTCGACCTCGCCGTCCTCGCCGTGCCCGCGGCCCGCGTCCCCGACGTCGTCGACGACTGCGGCGACCAGGGGGTGCAGGGGCTCGTCGTGCTCTCCTCCGGCTACGCCGAGGCGGGCGCCGCCGGCCGGGCCCGGCAGCGCGACCTCGTCCGGCAGGCCCGCGGCCACGGCATGCGCGTCATCGGCCCCAACGCCTTCGGCGTCCTCAACACCGCCCCGCCCGTACGCCTGAACGCCACCCTCGCCCCCGAGCCGGCGGGCAGCGGCCGGGTCGGGGTCTTCACCCAGTCCGGCGCCATCGGCATCGCGCTGCTGTCCGGGCTGCACCGGCGGCCGGGCGCGGCGCTCACCGGGGTGTCCACGTTCGTCTCCGCGGGCAACCGCGCCGACGTCTCCGGCAACGACCTGCTGCAGTACTGGCACGACGACGCCGCCACCGACGTCGTCCTCATGTACCTCGAATCCCTCGGCAACCCCCGGAAGTTCACCCGCCTCGCCCGCCGTACGGCCGCCGAGAAGCCGGTCGTGGTCGTCAAGGGCGCCCGGCACAGCGCCAGTACGCCGCCCGGCCACGCCGTGCCCGGCACGTCGGTGCCCGCCGAGACCGTCGGCGCGCTGCTGCGCCAGGCCGGCGTCGTCGCCGTCGACACCGTCACCGAACTCGTCGACACCGGGCTGCTGCTCGCCGCCCAGCCGCTGCCCGCCGGGCCGCGGGTCGCCATCGTCGGCAACTCCGACTCCCTCGGCCTCCTCGCCTACGACGCCTGCCGCGCCGCCGGGCTGCGTCCGCTGCCCCCGCGCGACCTGACCGCCGCCGCGGCGCCGGAGGACTTCCGGGCCGCCGTCGCCGCCGCGCTGGCCGACGACGGCTGCGACGCGGTGCTGGTGACGGCCATCCCATGGGGTCTCCCCGGGCCCCTGTGGCCCAGGGGACGGGTCGCCGACCCCGACGTGCCGGCGCTCGCGGCGGTGCCGGGACCCCAGGACGCGGGCGCGCTCGCGGACGCGCTGCGCGCGGCGGCGGCCGGTGCGACGAAGCCGGTGGCCGTCGTCCACCTGGAGATCGAGGGCCTGGCCGACGCCCTGGCGGCCCCGCCGGACGGCATCCCGACCTATCCGGCGGGGGAGCGGGCGGCCCGCGCCCTGGCGCAGGCGGTGCGGTACGCCCAGTGGCGCCGGCGCGCGGCGGACCCGGGCGTGGTGCCGGAGTACGACGACCTGGACCCGGCGGGGGCGTCCGCGGACATCGCGGAGCTGCTGGGCGCGGCTCCGGGCGCCGGCGACGGGGGTGAGGCCGGCGCGGCGGGCGGTGGATCCGCCGGTGCGGAGCCGGGCGGCGGGCGGGCCGGCGCGGGGGCCCGTACGGCCCCGCCCGCCCCCGTCCCGTACGCGGAGGGCGTGCCCCTCGACGTACCCGAGCAGGACGCCGCGCGCGTGCTCGGCCGGTACGGGATCACGGTGCTGCCCGCGCTGCCCGCCCCCAGCCCGGACGCCGCCGCTGCCGCCGCCGCCCGGCTCGGCTACCCCGTGGCGCTCAAGACCACCGCCGTCCACCTGCGCCACCGCCCCGACCTCGGCGGCGTACGCCTCGACCTCGCCGGCGAGGAGCAGTTGCGCCGCGCCCACGCCGAGCTGACCGGCAGCCTCGGCGCCGCCGCCGAGCTGCGGCCCGTGGTGCAGGCCATGGCCCCGCGCGGCGTCGACACCGTGGTACGCGCCACCGTCGACCCCGGCGTCGGCGCGGTGCTCTCCTTCGGGCTTGCCGGCGCCCCCTCCGAGCTGCTCGGTGACCTCGCACACCGGCTCGTGCCCGCCACCGACCGCGACGCGTCCGAGCTGATCCGCGCCATCCGCGGCGCCCCGCTGCTCTTCGGCTGGCGCGGCGCCCAGCCGGTGGACACCGCGGCGCTGGAGGAGCTGCTGCTGCGACTGTCGATCTTCGTCGAGGAGCACCCCGAGGTGGTCTCCGCCGAGCTGTCCCCGGTCGTGGTGGCCCCGCAGGGCGTCAGCGTGCTGTCCGCCGCCCTGCGGCTGGCCCCGCCGCCGCCCCGCATCGACCTCGGCGCCCGCCGCCTGCCCCGCTACTGACCCGCGGCCCCGGCCGGCGACCGACCCGGCGCGGACCGTACCGGCCCCGACCGGCCCCGACCGGCCCCGACCGGATCAGATGCCGCCCGCGCCCCCGGCCGGGACCGGGCCGCGCGCCAACCCGCGTGCCCCGTCCGCCCCCCGGGCCCCGCGACGGCGGACCGGGGCGGGCCCCGCGGGCCGTAGGATGGGCGCATGGCTAAGACCGGGACCGCGACCAAGGGGCTGCGCGCGGCGATCGAGCGCAGCGGCTACTACCCCGCCCTCGTGGCGGAGGCGGTGGAGGCCGCCGTCGGCGGGGAGCCCGTGTCCGCGTACCTGGTCCACCAGGAGACGACGTTCGACGCCAACGAGGTCCGGCGCCACGTCACCGTGCTCGTGCTCACCGACAGCCGCTTCATCGTCAGCCACACCGACGAGCAGGCCGCGGACACCACCTCCCCGACGCCGTACGCCACCACCTCCACCGAGTCCGTCAAGCTCGCCCGGATCTCCTCTGTCGTCCTCAGCCGCGTCGTCGGCAACCCCGAGGCGTACACCGCCGGCACCCTGCCCCGCGAGGTCGTGCTGACCGTCGGCTGGGGCGCCGTCAGCCGGCTCGACATGGAGCCCGCCACCTGCGGCGACCCCAACTGCGACGCCGACCACGGCTACACCGGCTCGACCACCGCAGACGACCTGAGCCTGCGCGTCAGCGAGGCCGGCGACGGCCCCGAGACCGTACGGCAGGCCCTCGACTTCGCCCAGGCGCTCTCCGAGGCCACCGCCGCCGGCCCCGAAGCCTGATGGCGGCCACGGGGGGGACACCGGGCCACGGGGGACGGGACGGCGCGCCCGCGGACGCCGGGGACTGGCCGGAGCCGCTCGACCCCGCCGCCGCCCCCGCCCCCCGCTACGGCACCGGCTCACTGGCCGACCTGCTGCCCAGCGCCGCCGCCGGCCTCGGCGTCCCCGGCTTCGTACCGGCCCTCGCCGGGGTCGAACCGGCCGACCGCGTCTGCGTGTTCCTGATCGACGGCCTCGGCTGGGAGCAGTTGCTCGCCCACCCCGAGGACGCCCCGTTCCTGCACGGGCTGGCCACCGGCGAGCCGCTGACCGCCGGCTTCCCCGCCACCACCGCCACCTCGCTCGCCTCCGTCGGCACCGGCCTGCCGCCGGGCGCCCACGGCCTGCCGGGCTACACGGTGCGCGACCCCGCCACCGGCGAGCTGATGAACCAACTGCGCTGGCACCCCTGGACGGCGCCGCGCGAGTGGCAGCCGTACCCCACGGTCTTCCAGCTCGCCCACGACGCCGGCGTGCACACCGCGCAGGTCTCCTCGCCCGCCTTCGAGACCACCCCGCTGACGACGATCGCGCTCAGCGGCGGCGCCTTCCACGGCCGGCTGTCGGGGGAGGAGCGCATGGACGTCGCCGCGGAGCAACTCGCCGCCGCGGACCGCACGCTCGTCTACACCTACTACAGCGAGGTCGACGGCAACGGCCACCGCCACGGCGTCGACTCCGACGCCTGGCGCGGCCAACTCGGCTACGCCGACCGCCTCGCCCGCCGCCTCGCTGAGCAACTCCCGCCGCGCGCCGCGCTCTACATCACCGCCGACCACGGCATGGTCGACATCCCCTTCACCCCCGACGCCCGCTACGACGTCGACGAGGACTGGGAGCTGCGCGCCGGCGTCCGGCTCCTCGGCGGCGAGGGCCGCGCCCGGCACCTGTACGCCGCCCCCGGCGCCGCCGCCGACGTGCTCGCCGTCTGGCGCGAGGTGCTGGGCGAGCGGGCCTGGGTGGCGAGCCGCGACGAGGCGGTCGCGCTGGGGTGGTTCGGGCCGAAGGTCGACGAGCGGGTACGGGACCGGCTCGGGGACGTCATCGTCGCCGCGGCCGACGACATCGCGATCGTCGCCACCCGCACGGAGCCCAACGAGTCCGCGCTCACCGGCATGCACGGTTCGCTGACCCCGGCGGAGCAACTGGTCCCGCTGCTCTCCGTACGCTCCTGAGCCGCGGCCGTCCCGCACGTCGCCGACTGCTTTTCTCCCGGTGAAGTCCGGTGCGATCCCCGCACTCCCGCCGCGCTCTCCGCGCCCCCGCCGGGCAGGCAGCAAGGCGCTCAGGCGGCACCCGCGAACCCCGCCGGAGGGCGGTCAGTGCGCCGAGCGCACCAGCGTGAACCGCGCGCCCTCGACGTCCGCGACCTCCGCCGTCCGCCCCGCGGCCGTCTCCCGCGGCTCGCGCACCTGCCGCCCGCCCAGCTCCACCGCCCGGGCCACGGCGGCGTCCACGTCGGCGACTTCGAAGGACGTCGTCCAGCGCGGCCCCGTCTCGCGCAGCGTCTCCTCGTCCGCGGCGTGCACCGCCGCCACGGGCCTGCCCTGGACGTACAGCGTCGCGGTGTCGCCCTCCGAACGCACGTCGTAGCCGAAGACCAGCTCGTAGAACTTCGTGACCAGCGCCGGATCCGGCACCAGCAGGTCGTTCCAGACGGGCGTGCCCGCCCGCGCCCGCCGCTCCACCCCGGCGGGCTGCCGCGGCTGCCACAGCCCGAACACCGCCCCCGCCGGGTCCGAACAGATCGCCTTCCGGCCGGCCGCGTCGGCGTCCAGCGGCCCCACCCCCACCGTCCCGCCGCAGCAGCGCACCTGTTCGGCGTCGGCGTCGGCGTCGTCCGTTGCCAGGTACGGCGTCCAGGCCACCGGCAGCCTGCGCTCCGGCGCCAGCGCGCCGATCCCCGCGACCTGGCCGCCGTCGAGGCGGGCCAGCCGGTACGCGCCCAGCGCGTGCGGGCCCTCTTCGAAGACCCAGCCGAACAGGCCCCGGTAGAACTCCTCGGTCGTGTCCAGCTCGTGCACCATCAGGCTCACCCAGCACGGTGTGCCCGGCGCGCTGAGAATCGCTCCCTCGGACATGGCAGCCCTCTCTGACCATCGGAAGGTGGCGGTGGGTGACGTTCCGGTGACGCCTCTGCAGATATTTCCATCCCCCGTGCCGCAGTGCGCCCCCTCTGCGCCGATCGATCTGAAGAATTGTCAGCCTCGTACCGAGGAGTTCGCTTTTCGGGCAGGGTGGGCGGGGGCGGGAGGCGCGGCGCGACGCTGCGCCGGGACGGCCGCCATGGATGCTGCGCCAAGATGGCATCCATGGAAGCCATCATCTCCGGAACCGATCTCGCGGGCGACCTGGCGGGCCCGCGACCGCCGCTCGTGCTCGACGTGCGCTACACGCTCGGCGGCCCACCCGGCCGTCCCGAGTACGACGCAGGGCACATCCCCGGCGCCGCCTACGTCGACCTGGACACCGAGCTGGCCGCCCCGCCCGGTCCCCGGGGCCGCCATCCGCTGCCCGACCCCGGCGTGTTCGGCGCCGCGATGCGCCGCGCGGGCGTCACCGGCGACCGGCCCGTGGTCGTGTACGACGCCGGCCAGGGCTGGTCGGCCGCGCGCTGCTGGTGGCTGCTGCGCTACACCGGCCACCCCGACGTCCGCGTCCTCGACGGCGGACTGGCGGCCTGGCCCGGCGAGTTGTCCCGCACGCCGTACGCGGGCGGCGAGGGCGACTTCACGCCGGAGCCGGGTGCGCTGCCCGTGCTCACCGCTGCGGAGGCTGCCGCGCTCGCCCGCCGCGGCGTGCTGCTCGACGCCCGCGCGGCGGAGCGGTACCGCGGCGAGACGGAGCCCATCGACCCCGTCGCGGGCCACATTCCCGGCGCCCTCTCGGCGCCGACGACGGAGAACCTCACCGCCGAGGGGACCTTCCTGCCCGCGGCCGTTCTTGCAGCGCGCTTCCGCGCACTCGGGGCCGTGCCGGGCACGGAGGTCGGGGTGTACTGCGGCTCGGGCGTGTCCGCGGCCCAGGAGGTGCTGGCCCTCGAGATCGCGGGCATCCCCGCGGCGCTGTACCCGGGTTCGTGGTCGGAGTGGGTGGCGGATCCGGCGCGTGCGGTGGCGACGGGCGCGGAGCCCGGCTGACGGCGCGGCGGAAGACGGGAGCGCAGTCCGCGTACCGGCGCTCAGCTGGGCGGGGTGCCCCNGCCGGGCACGGGGGCAGACGGGGGCGCGGTGCGTACGGACGACTCCGTACGCACCGCGCCCGACCGTTCGGTCACTCCTTCTTCTTGCGCCTGCTGCCGAAGACGATCTCGTCCCAGCTCGGCACCGCCGCCCGCCGGCCGGGCCGCACGCCGTCGGCCTCCGCCTGCCGGTCGGTCTGCCCGGTCAGCCGCTCCCGGTGCGCCGAGACGCTCCGCGGCATCAGCACGTCCGCGTACGCGGAACCCGCGCTCGCCGCCGGCGCCGCCGGCTCCTCCTCCACCGCGGGCGGCTCGGGCTCCTCCTCCGGCGGACCCGGCACCGGGCCGTGGACCGGCCCCGGCTTGACCGCGGCACCGGACGGCCCGTCGGACGCGGACGCCGCCGCGGACTGGTCCGGCACCACCAGGTCGCCCCGGAAGCTCGGCACCGCCTCCAGCAGGCTGGTCAGGGAGTCCCCGCGGTCCTCGCCGGAGGAGTCCCGGTCCCCGCGCCCGTCGGACGGCCGCTCCGGACTCCGCGGCAGCCGCGCGATCTTGGGCACGAACGGCAGGCTCGGCTCCGGCGAGGCGTCGGTCTCGCCGATCAGCGCGCGCGCCTCGTCGTCAACGGGCTGGACGAGCCGCCGCGGCGGGTCGTAAGTCCAGCCGGCGTTGTGCGGCTCACCCGCGACCCGGTAGACGAGCAGCACCTCCCAGGTGCCGTCGTCCCGGCGCCAGGAGTCCCACCGCGCGGAGTCCTTCTCCGCGCCGCGCATCATCAGCCGCTCGGCGACCGCCTCGCCCAGCGGGGGGCCGGTGCTCTCGCCGGGGCGCCGCAGCGGCGTCTTGCGGGCCCGCTCGGCCATGAACGCACGCTCGGCCAGCACCGGACCCTCGAAGCGCCGTACGCGGTCGACGGGGATCCCGGCGAGCGCGGCGACCTCCTCCGCCGACGCTCCGGCTCGTATCCGGGCCTGGATGTCGCGAGGGCGCAGGTGGTTCTCGACCTCGATCTCGATCTGGCCGAGCCGCGCACGGTCGTTGCGCACCGCGGCGCGCAGACGCTCGTCAATCGGAAGGGTGTACTCCGTACTGTCCGCAGCCTTCAGCACCAGCCGTGTGCCGTCGTTACTGACCGCCACGACACGCAGTTCGGGCATGGGAACCTCCCGGTGGTGCCTGCCGACGTTCGGTGCGTCGCTGCTCTTTCCGCTAGTCGAGTGTGGCCTGCCCGGGTGCAGCCTGCCACAACTTTGCTGAGTTGCCCGGCGTGTCGGGTCTTGGAACCCGAAGCGCCGTTATGACACGGTTACGCATTTGCAACGCAGCGGCCGTGATCGCCGCCGTCGGACGGACACCGGAGCACTGGCTCGCCCACAGTACTCCATTCGAGCCATGCGGGTGGACCGGCGCGCCACCGAACGTGGAACGCTGCACGGCAGTTGAGTCTGCCTGTTGCGCCCCGGTTCGATCAAGAGGTGCGTTGCCTCACAGAATCCCCGTAATCGGAACTAATCCATCCGTCCGTGCGCTCGTCCATGAGGGCGGGAGCCAACGGAGCGATCTTGGGATGGAGATGCGGAGCACGGACGGCAGGGCGGCGGACGACGAGGGCGAGGAGAGGCGCAAGGGGCGGATCGAGCTCAGCGGCGCCCAGGTCGCGGGCGGTGCGACGGCCACGATGGTCGCCGCGTTCCTCGCGTCCAGCATGGGCGTGTACGGCACGATCATCGGCGCCGGCGTCGTCAGCGTGGGCGCCACGGCCGGCGGCGCGCTCTTCCAGCACGTCTTCCGGCGCACCGGCCAGCAGTTGAAGGACGCGGCGAACGCTGCGCCGAAGGCGCTGCACAACGCTGCGCCGAAGGCGCTGCACAACGCATGGCCGAAGGCGCTGCACGAGCAGACGACGCCGCTGCCCGCGCCCGTACGCAACGGGGCCGACGATGAGACGCGGCTGCTCAGGACCGTGGCGCCGGCCGGGGACGGGACGCACCTCCCGGCGGCCGGGCCCGCCGCGGCGGACGACGCGACCCGGCTCCTGCCCGCCGCCCGCCCGGAGACCCGCGGCTTCGGCGCCGCCAGCACCTACGGCACCCGCACCCGCGCCCGCGGCTGGCGGCGCCTCGCCCTGGTCGCCGCCGGGACGTTCGTCGCCGTGATGGCCGGGGTCTTCGGCATCGAGAAGCTGACCGGCGGCCCGCTCTCCAACGCCTGGGGCGACGACCGCACCGGCACGTCCTTCAGCCCCGGCGAACGGAAGTCCGACTCCCCGCCGGCGCGCGACGACCCCGGCCGCACCGCCGACGGCACCCCGGAGTCCGGCTCCGGGGGAACGGACGGGACGGACGAGTCCGGCGAGACGGGCGGCACCCCCGGCACCGGCTCCGGTGAGCCCGGCGACGGCTCCGGCGCCCCGGACGACGGCACCGGCCAGGACAGCGACCCCGGCGGCACGTCCACCCGGCAGCCCGGCGGCGGCGAGAGCCCGGCCCCCGGCGCCTCGGGCGGCGGCACGACGCCGGCCCCCACTCCCACCCCGACGCAGCCGGGCACCGGCGAGGACGGCCAGGACCCGCCCGGCACGGGGGAGACGGCGGCCCCGCAGCAGGACGGGGCGACGGCGGAGACGACGGGGTAGCGCGCCCGGGGGCGGCTCCGGGGGCGTGCGGGGGCCGTCAGTCCCCCAGCACCCGCCGCAGGTAGTCGTTCCCGAACACGCGGCCGGGGTCCAGCCGGTCCCGTACCGCCGTGAACTCCCCGAACCGCGGGTAGACCTCCGCCAGGTACTCCGCGTCCCGGCTGTGCAGCTTCCCCCAGTGCGGCCGGCCGCCGTGCGCCGTCATGATCTGCTCCACCGCCGTGAAGTACGCGTGGTGCGGCGTCCCGCGGTACAGGTGCACCGCGATGTACGCCGTGTCCCGCCCCGACGCCGTCGACAGCGGGATGTCGTCCGCGGGCGCGACCCGTACCTCCACCGGGAAGCTGATCCGCAGCCCCGACCGGTCGATCATCGCCTTCAGCTCCCGGATCGCGGGCACGGCCGCCTCCCGCGGCAGCGCGTACTCCATCTCCACGAACCGCACCCTGCGCGGGCTGGTGAAGACCTTGTACGGGATGTCCGTGTACGTCCGCGCCGACAGCGCGCGGCTGGAGATCGCCGCGATGCCCGGGATCGCCGCGGGCACCGCCCGCCCCACCGCGCAGGCGGCCTGGAACACGCCGTTGGAGAGCAGCTCGTCGTCGATCCACCCGCCGATCCGGCCCAGCGGCGCGGCCGGGCCCGTGCTGCGGTTGTTGCGCTTGGTGTTGCAGCGGCCGGTGTGCGGGAACCAGTAGAACTCGAAGTGCTCGTTGCCCTCGGCCAGTTCGCCGAAGTCCGCGAGGACGTCGGTGAGGGCCATCGGCTCCTCCCGCGCGGTGAGCAGGAAGACCGGCTCCACCGCGAACGTCACCGACGTGACGACGCCCAGCGCGCCGATGCCGAGCCGGGCGGCGGCGAAGACCGCCGCGTCCTCGCCGGTGTCCGCCGCCGTGTACGTACGCGCCCGGCCGTCGGCCGTCACCAGCTCCAGCGCGGTGATCTGGGCGGCCAGCGAGGCGGAGGAGCGGCCGGTGCCGTGGGTGCCGGTGGCGGTGGCCCCGGCGACGGTCTGCGCCATGATGTCGCCCATGTTGGCCAGCGACAGGCCGGCGGCGGCGAGGGCGCGGTTGAGCTGGTGCAGCGGGGTGCCCGCGGCGGCGGTGACGGTGCCGGCCTCGCGGTCGATCTCGTGGATGCCGACCAGCCGGTCCGGGCGGATCATGAGCCCGCCGGTGGCCGCGGCGGCGGTGAAGGAGTGGCCCGTACCGACGGCCTTGACCTTCAGGCCCTCCTCGGCGGCGGCGCGCACGGCGTCGGTGACCTCGGCCGTGGTGGCGGGGCTGACGGTGCGCGCGGGGCGCACGGCGACGGTGCCCGCCCAGTTGCGCCAGGCGCCCGCGGCCCTCCTGTTGCTCACCTGATGCATCTGCCGCCCATCCGCTGACCGGGCCGGTCGTACGGCCCCTCGTCGCCCGCTCTCCGCCCCCCGGCTGGACAGGGATGATACTCGCGCGTACGGCGGGGCCCGACGCCGGTGCCCGACTCGGGCCGGGGGCCGCACATGGCAGGATCGAAGACATGCCAGACGTACCGTCCCCGCAGCCGTACGACGCCCTTCTGCTCCTGTCCTTCGGCGGCCCCGAGGGCCCGGACGATGTCGTTCCGTTCCTGGCGAACGTCACCCGGGGCCGCGGCATCCCGCGCGAGCGGCTGGAGGAGGTGGGCAAGCACTACTACCTCTTCGGCGGCGTGAGCCCCATCAACGCCCAGAACCGCACCCTGCTGCAGGCGCTGCGCAAGGACTTCGCGGACGCCGGCCTCGACCTCCCGGTCTACTGGGGGAACCGGAACTGGGTCCCGTACGTGACCGACACCCTGCGGGAGATGACGCAGGCCGGGCACCGGCGGGTGCTGGCGCTGGTCACCAGCGCGTACGCCTCGTACTCCGGCTGCCGGCAGTACCGCGAGAACCTGGCCGAGTCGCTGGCCGCGCTCGCCGCGGAGGGCCTGCAGCCGCCGCGCGTCGACAAGCTGCGGCACTACTTCAACGCCCCCGGCTTCGTCGACGGCGTGATCGCGGGCGTCCTGGCCGCCCTGGAGCACCTGCCCGCGGACGTACGCGACGGCGCCCACCTGGCGTTCAGTACCCACTCCCTGCCCACCTCCGCGGCCGGCACCTCGGGTCCCCCCGAGGGCCACGGCGACGGCGGCGCGTACGTGGCGCAGCACCTGGACGCCGCCCGGCTGGTCGCGGACGCCGTCCAGGCGTCCACGGGCGTGGACCGGCCCTGGCGGCTCGTCTACCAGTCCCGCAGCGGCGCGCCGCACATCCCGTGGCTGGAGCCGGACATCTGCGACCACCTGGAGGAGCTGCACGCCGCCGGCGCGCCCGCGGTGGTGATGGTGCCGATCGGCTTCGTCTCGGATCACATGGAGGTCGTCTACGACCTCGACACCGAGGCGATGGCGAAGGCGGCGGAGCTGGGGCTGCCCGCGGTGCGCTCGGCGACCGTCGGGGCGGGGCCGGGGTTCGTCGCGACGCTGCGCGAGCTGATCCTGGAGCGGGCCGCGACCGAGCGCGGGGAGCCGGTCGAGCGGGTCGCGCTGGGCCGGCTCGGGCCGGGCCACGACGTCTGCCCGGCGGGCTGCTGCCCGGCCCGTACGCCCCGGCCCGCGATCGCGGGCGCCGACTGAACCGCCGACCGAGCGCCGACCGACCGCCGGCTGACCTCCGCCTGACCGCCGCCCGGGGGTCCGCCCCCGACCGAGGAGCTGACCACCGTGACCGACGAACCCCGCCCCGAGCCCGCCGCCGCGCCGCACGACGAGCTGCTGGCGCTGGCGCTGCAGGCCGCGCGCCTGGCGGGTGAGCTGCTGCGCGACCGCCGGCCCGCCGACCTCGGCGTGGCGGCGACGAAGTCCAGCGCCATCGACGTCGTCACCGAGATGGACTTCGCCGCCGAAAAGCTGATCACCGGCTTCCTCGCCGAGCGCCGGCCCGCCGACGGGATCCTGGGCGAGGAGGGCGCGAGCAGGCCCGGCACCAGCGGCGTGCGCTGGGTCGTGGACCCGGTAGACGGCACCGTGAACTACCTCTACGGGCGTCCCGAGTGGGCCGTCAGCATCGCCGCCGAGTGCGCGGGCGAGGCCGTCGTCGGCGTCGTGGCGGCGCCGATGCGCGGCGAGACGTACCACGCCGTACGCGGCGGCGGCGCCTTCGTCAACGGCGCACCGGCGCACTGCCGGCCCACCCCGCCGATGGACCAGGCGCTGATCTCCACCGGCTTCAACTACGTCCACACGGTCCGCGCGCACCAGGCCGAGGTGGCCCGGCAGCTCATACCGCGGGTACGCGACATCCGCCGCGGCGGCTCGGCGGCGATCGACCTGTGCGACGTGGCCTGCGGCCGGCTCGACGGCTACTACGAGCGCGGCCTGCATCCCTGGGACCTGGCCGCCGGCGACCTCATCGCCCGCGAGAGCGGCGCGCTGACCGGCTCCCGGCCGGGCGGGCGGCCCGACGGGGACCTGACCGTCGCCGCGGTGCCGGGGCTCTTCGAGCCGCTGCAGCGGCTGCTGGACGAGCTGGGCGCCTGGCACGACTGACGGGCTCCGCCCCGGCCCGCACCGCCGCCACCTCCCCGCCCGTACCCCGCAACCCCCGCGCCACCGCCACGACGCCTCCCGGACACCTCCGGACAGAACGGCGCCCCGGCACCCTCGCGGGGCCGGGGCGGTGTGGTCGTCGGGCGGGTCAGACTCCGGAGCCGGCGCCGACCTCGACGCCGTGGTCGGCGGCGAGCCGGCGCAGGTCGTCCAGCTCCTCCTGCTCGACCTCGACACCGAAGTCGTCGCCTTCCTCGCGGGCGCGGTCCAGCTCGTTCTCGGCCTTCTTGATGCGCTGCAGAATGCCAGCGGTGAAAGCGTCCATTGTGTGCGCCCCCTCGTCGTCGGGTCGAGGCACTCAGGGATGTGCCGACGGTTCAGATCACGGAGACCGTCCTTCCGGCTACAGCCTGTGTGCCATGCCGGGAATGGAGGCTGGGAAACGTGATCGGCGGGTGTGGAATCGTCCTCCCCGCAGTACCCGGGGTGGAAACATCGGATCCGCAGATTCTTTGGGTGCTCGGCTGCTTACCACCGGTTTACGCCCATTGCAGGCAGGATGGAGCTGTTCTGCAGCACTGATCCGCAGCACTGATCCACAGCGCTGATCCACAGCACCGATCCGTGCCCCCCACGCTCTACGAGAGAGGACCCCGCCGTGCGCGTACTCGTCGTCGAGGACGAGCAACTGCTCGCCGACGCGGTGGCCACCGGGCTGCGCCGGGAGGCGATGGCCGTGGACGTCGTCTACGATGGCGCGGCGGCCATCGACCGCATCGAGCTCAACGACTACGACGTCGTGGTGCTCGACCGCGACCTGCCGCTGGTCCACGGCGACGACGTGTGCAGCAAGGTCGTCGAGCTGGGCCTGCCCACCCGCGTGCTGATGCTGACCGCGGCGGGCGACGTCCGCGACCGCGTCGAGGGGCTGGAGCTGGGCGCCGACGACTACCTGCCCAAGCCGTTCGCCTTCAGCGAACTCACGGCGCGGGTGCGTGCCCTCGGCCGGCGCAGCACCCAGGCGCTGCCCCCGGTGCTGGAGCGCTCCGGCATCAAGCTGGACCCGGGCCGCCGGGAGGTGTACCGGGACGGGCGGCTGGTGCAGCTCGCGCCGAAGGAGTTCGCGGTGCTGGAGGTGCTGATGCGCGCCGAGGGCGGCGTGGTCTCCGCGGAGCAGTTGCTGGAGAAGGCGTGGGACGAGAACACCGACCCGTTCACCAACGTCGTACGCGTCACCGTCATGACGCTGCGCCGCAAGCTCGGCGAGCCCCCTGTGATCATCACGGTGCCCGGCTCGGGCTACCGCATCTGACGCCCCCCACGCACCCCCACGCACCCGACGGATGGCCCCATGGACGACAACAGACGCTCCGCGTCCGACGCGCTGCCCGCCGGTACCCCGCCCAAGCCCACCTGGGACCCCCGGGAGGCCGCGGCGCCGTACTGGCTGCGCCCGACGATCCGGATACGGCTCACGCTGATCTACGGCGGCATGTTCCTGATGGCCGGCATGGTGCTGCTGACCATCATCTATCTGCTGGCCGCCACGGCCCTGGACAGCTTCGCCACCCCGGTCAAGCTGCTGGAGTCCAGCGGCACGGTGCAGGTGGCCAGCAGCCCCTGCCCCGAGGTCTCGGACGCGGAGACGTACAGCCAGTTCAACGCGATCCTGGAGGCGTGCATCGAGCGGCGGCGCCAGCTCGCCCTGGATTCGCTGCTGCGCAAGTCGCTGCTCGCGCTGCTGGGGATGACGGTCCTGGCCTTCGCCTTCGGCTACGTCGTCGCCGGCCGGGTGCTCTCGCCGCTCGGCCGCATCACCCGCACCGCCCGCAGCGTGGCCGGCTCCGACCTGCACAAGCGCATCGAGCTGGACGGGCCGGACGACGAGCTGAAGGAGCTGGCCGACACCTTCGACGACATGCTCGACCGCCTGGACCGGGCGTTCAACTCCCAGCAGCGCTTCGTCGCCAACGCCTCGCACGAGCTGCGCACCCCGCTGGCGATCAACCGCACCCTGCTGGAGGTGCAGCTCTCCGACCCGGAGGCGTCGCCGGAGCTGCAGCAGCTCGGCAAGACCCTGCTGGCCACCAACGAGCGCAGTGAGCTGCTGGTGGAGGGCCTGCTGCTGCTCGCCCGCAGCGAGCACGAGATCGTCGACAGAAAGCCGGTCGACCTCGCCGAGGTGGCCTCCCAGGCGATGGAGCAGGTCCGCGGCGAGGCGCAGGCCAAGGGCGTCGAGCTGCGCGGGGTGCGCAAGCCCGCGTACGTCCAGGGCAACGGGGTGCTGCTGGAGCGGGTGGGGCTGAACCTGGTGCAGAACGCCGTGCGGTACAACGTCCCCGAGGGCGGCTGGGTCGAGGTGGCGACGGAGGCGCAGCCCGGCGTCGCCGTGCTGACGGTCGCCAACACCGGGCCGGTCGTCCCCGCGTACGAGGTGGACAACCTCTTCGAGCCGTTCCGGCGGCTGCGGAGCACGGAGCGTACGGGCAGCGACAAGGGGGTAGGACTGGGGCTGTCCATTGTGAGATCCGTCATTCGCGCGCACGGCGGGACGGTCACCGCACAGCCGCGCGAGGGCGGGGGCCTGGTGTTGCGCGTCGCCCTGCCCATGCAGACTGTGTGATGCGTCACATTCCGCCCCTCACGGCTGTGTAGGCTGCGTCATCGCCGTATTCCCGGAAAAGCCCGTAAGATCCGCGTTTCCGCAGGATACGGTCACGGGAAGTACACGGGGTGGCGTGCACGAGAAGGGCCCGGGACCGCGTATGGTCCCTTTCGCCATCCGGCCGCGATCACCCCTGCGGGGGGCGGCTGGGTGTCGATTGAGTAACAGACCTTGATGTGAGGCAAAATCTCCGCTTCGGGTCGGGCACAAGACCGGCCTCTCATGCGTTACGTGCGCTGGAGACTCACTGACCACCCGGAGGGGGAGAGCGAGAATGGCAACGGACTACGACACCCCACGCAAGACAGACGACGATGTCAACGAAGACAGCATCGAAGAGCTGAAGGCGCGGCGCAGCGACAAGTCGGCCGCCGCCGTCGACGTCGACGAGTTCGAGCAGAACGAAGGGCTGGAGCTGCCCGGTGCGGATCTCTCCAATGAGGAGCTGTCCGTGCGGGTGCTGCCCCGCCAGGAGGACGAGTTCACCTGCATGAGCTGCTTCCTGGTGCACCACCGCAGCCAGTTGGCCGCCGAGAAGAACGGCCAGCCGATCTGCCGCGACTGCGCGGCCTGAGGCCGGCCGTGGCCCCCACGGCCGGTTCCGGTCCCGCCGGGCCGAAGACCGGGATCCTGCAGCGGACGCGCCCTGACCGGCGCGTCCGGGCGGCGCTGGAGCGGGTGGCGGACGCCATCGTGCGCACCGCGCCGCGCGTCCCGGTCCGCGACCTGGCGACGCTGCGCCGGCAGTTTCCCGGGCTCGGTCCCGAGGAGATCGCCGACCGGCTGATCGCCGGAGCGGTGAAGGGGAGCGCCACGGTCGGCGCGGGCATCGGAGCGGCGGCGATGATGCCCGCGCCGCCAGCCATGCCGGCCGAGCTCAGCGCCGAGATCGTCGGCGTGGCCTCGATAGAGCTGAAGCTGATCGCCGAGCTGCACGAGGTGTACGGGGTCCGGGCGCACGGCCCGGCTCGGCAGCGGGCCATGGCGTACCTGGGCTCCTGGACCGAGGAGCGCGGCATCGACACCGCGGTACTCGTCAGCGGTGCCGGCCTCGACGTCGTGCTCGGCGGGCCCATGCGCCGCCGGCTGCGGCAGCAGGTCCTCAAGCGCACCGTGCGGAACCTGCCGACCCTCGCCCCGTTCCTCATGGGCGCGGCGGCCGGTGCGCTGATGAACCGCAGGGACACCCGCAAGCTCGCCGAACGCATCCGCGGCGACCTGCGCGCCCGCCAGGTCCCGTGGGACGCGCTCCCGCCCCAGGGCGGGGAAGAGGCGCCTGCCGGGGTCCCACAGGCCCGTACAGCCGCCGAAGACGCCGGACTGCCGCGGGGCGGCACCCCCGCGCCGCAGGCGCTGCCGCCGGGCGCGAGCTGACGCGCCCTTCGCAGTCCCCGCCGGGCCCCTGCGCCGGGCGTCAGCCCGCGGCGGACCGCAGCGCCGCCACCAGCCGCTCCGGCTCCCGCGTGGACAGGTAGAGATACGGCGTCGGATCCTCGGGATCCGTGACCTCCACCCGCACCGCCGTCGGGATGTACCCCCGCAGCAGCATGTACGCGCGCGTGTCCGCCTTGTGCGTGCGCCAGGCCCGCGCCTCCTCCGCGTCCAGGGCCTCGGCCTCGCCCAGCGCCGACAGCGGGATCCGGGCGTCGTCGGTGACGAGCTTCCCGCCGACGACGCGGATCCGGGCCGAGCCGTACGAGCTGACCCCCACCGCCGCCAGCGCCGTCCCGCCGGCGAGCCCGGCCAGCAGCGGCAGCGTGCCGAAGGGCGTCAGCATCAGCGCCAGACACACCCCGGTGCCCACCGCCAGGCCCCACCAGGACCGCGGTGCGCTCAGCCGCTCGTCGTAGCTCTGCGTCGTCTCCATGGCCCCAGCCTCCCACGGCCGCCGCCGGTGGCCCGGCCGCGGGCCGTGCGCGCAGGTAGGCTCTGGCTGCGTGACTGCAAGTGACAAGCTGACCCCGCCGCCCGGCGCCGCGGAACCCGGGCGGCACCCGGACGCCCCGGCGCCCGGCGAGCTTCTCGGCTCCCACTACGACCAGTGCTTCGGCTGCGGCGGCCAGGAGCACGGGTTGCACCTGGCCGCGCGGGCGGGCGAGGGCGTGAGCGTGACGGCGGAGTTCACCGTCAAGGCAGCCCACCAGGGCGCCCCCGGCCTCGCCCACGGCGGGGTGCTCGCCGCCGCACTCGACGAGACGCTCGGCGCCCTGAACTGGCTGCTGCACACCATCACGGTGACCGGCCGGCTGGAGACCGACTTCCTGCGCCCGGTGCCGGTGGGCACCACCCTCCACCTGACCGCCCGGGTCCGCGCCGTCAACGGCCGCAAGATCTACTCCACCGCCACCGGCCGCCTCGACGCCCCCGACGGCCCGGTGGCCCTACGCGCAGACGCCCTGTTCGTGGAGGTCAAGGTGGCCCACTTCGTCGCGCACGGCCGCGAACGCGAGATCCAGGCCGCGATGGCCGACCCCGACCAGGTCCGGCGGGCCCGCGCCTTCGAGGTGAACCCGTGACGGCGGGGCGGGAGCCGGTGGACGTGCTGATCCGCCGCGTCGACCCCGAGGTACCGCTCCCGGCGTACGCGCACCCGGGCGACGCCGGCGTCGACCTCGTCACGACCCGGCCCGCGGAGCTGCCCCCCGGCGAGCGCGTCATCCTCCCCACCGGCATCGCCATCGCGCTGCCCGACGGCTACGCGGCCTTCGTCCACCCGCGCTCCGGGCTCGCGGCCCGCTGCGGCGTGACGCTCGTGAACGCCCCGGGGACGGTTGATGCCGGGTACCGTGGGGAGATCAAGGTGAACGTGGTCAACCTCGACCCGCGCCGGCCGGTGCGTTTCGAGCGTTTTGACCGGATCGCCCAACTGGTGATCCAGCAGGTGGAGAAGGCCCGCTTCCACGAAGTGGCCGAACTCCCCGGCTCCGCCAGGGGCGAGGACGGGCACGGATCGACCGGAGGGCACGCGTCCCTCGGGGGCCGTAAGGCCGTTCATGGATACGCTTCGGTCATTGCCGACCGGGAAGGACAGTGACGTGTTCGGACGTCGTCGCAAGGGGCAGGAGGAGCCCGTCGACAAGCTCGCCGACGGCGTGACCGCCGAGGACGCCGGGGAGCCGGCGGACGAGCAGTCGGCGGACGGGGAGGAGCGCAGGTACGCGCTGCCCCCCGAGGAGCGGCCCGACGGGCCGTGGGACATCGGCGAGGTCGAGGACGCCACCCGCGGCCGGGTGGACCTCGGCGGGCTGCTCGTCCCCGGGGTCGAGGGCATGGAGCTGCGGGTCGAGGTGGCGGGCGAGTCGATCGTCGCCGCGACCGTGGTGCTGCGCGACAGCGCGATCCAGCTCCAGGGCTTCGCCGCCCCGAAGAACGAGGGCATCTGGGGGGAGGTCCGCGCCGAGATCGCCAACGGCATCACCAAGCAGGGCGGCATCATCGACGAGCGCAAGGACACCCTCGGCTGGGAGCTGCGCGCGCAGGTGCCGGTCAAGCTGCCGGACGGCAAGAGCGGCATGCAGGTGGTGCGGTTCGTCGGCTGCGACGGCCCGCGGTGGTTCCTGCGTGGGGTGATCTCCGGCCACGCCGCGGTGCAGCCGCAGGCGGCGGGGGTGCTGGAGAAGATCTTCCGCGAGACCGTGGTCGTACGGGGCGAGGGGCCGATGGCGCCGCGCGACCCGATCGTGCTGCAACTGCCGACGGACGCGCAGATGGTGCCGGACGGGGTGCAGCAGGACGACGCGAGCGAGGGCTCGCGGTTCGCGGGCGGCATCGACTCGCTGGCGCGCGGCCCGGAGATCACCGAGGTGCGCTAGGCGCTCCGCGGCGGAGTGCGGATGAGGTAGTACGGCGGCGGGCCGGGTCAGGGGACCCGGCCCGCCGCCGTGGTGTGCGTGGGGGCGGGACCGTGCTGGGCCCGTGCGGTGGGCGGCCGGGCGGATGGGTCTGCCCCGGAGGGGTGGGGAGTGGGTGGCGGCGTCCGTAGGCGTGAGGCCGGGGTGCCCGGGTGCCCGTCGTCGCCGACGGGGCCGACGGGGGGTTCGGTTCGGCCGCGCACCCACACCCCCGACCGCCCCGGACCCGACACCCCCGACCGCCTCGGACCCGACACCCCTTACCGCCCCCGACCCGACACCCCTTACCGCCCCCGACCCGACACCCCTTACCGCCCCCGACCCGCCCCAGGTGGTCCGCGTGACCGACCCCCGTACCCCGCCCCCCGACCTCGCCGCGCTGGAGCGTGCCGCCCGGGCCGCTCCCGCGGCCGAGGGTCGCGAGCCGTCGTCGACTGCGACCACCTCGTCCGCATCTTCCACACCGAAGGCGTCGAGGTGCCGGCCCTCCAGGGCCTCGATCTCGCCGTCGCCGACGGCGAGATGACCGCCCTCGTCGGCGCCTCCGGCTCCGGCAAGTCCACCCTCCTCGGCATCCTCTCCGGCCTCGACGTGCCCACCGCGGGGCGCGCCCGCGTCGCCGGGCACGACCTGCTCGCCATGGGCCGCCGCGAGCGGCTGGCGTACCGGCGCCGCACCGTCGGCTTCGTCTGGCAGCAGACCGCCCGCAACCCGCTGCCGTACCTGACCGCCCAGGAGAACGTCGCGCCGCCCATGGCGTACGCCCGCGTCCCGCGCCGCGAGCTCCCGCGGCGGGCCGCCGGCCTCCTCGACCGCCGCCAACCGGCCGCGGGTGCTGCTGGCCGACGAGCCGACCGGGGCGCTGGACACCGCGAGCGGGGAGCAGGTCTTCGCCGCGCTGCGCCGCGCCAACGAGGAGCTGGCCACCACCGTCCTCGTCGTCACCCACGACCCGCTGGTCTCCCGCCAGGTCCGCCGCACGGTGCAGATCCGCGACGGCCGCACCGCCGCCGAGACGCTGCGGGACGAGGAGCTGACGGCCGCCGACTACGCGGTGCTGGACCGCGTCGGCAGGCTGCAACTGCCGCGCGAGTACGTCGAGCGGTACGGTCTGCGACGACGGGTCCGGCTGACCGCGGAGCCGGACCACGTCGGGGTGTGGCGGGCCGACGGGAGGCCGGCCGCGCCGGAGGGACCCGGCGGGCGCCACGAGGACCGGCACGACGAGCGGCACGACGAGGGGGAGGACTCATGAGCGAGGACACCGGCAGAGAAGGCACGGCGGTACGGGAGCGGGCAGCGGACGCCGGCGACGCCATGGTGGCCGTGACGGATCTGCACCGCACGTACGGCAGCGGCGCCACCGCCGTACACGCCCTGCGCGGGGTGTCGCTGCGGGTGCCGCGCGGCGAGCTGGTCGCGCTGAAGGGCCGGTCCGGCTCCGGCAAGACGACGCTGCTGAACCTCGTCGCCGGGCTCGACGTCGCCGACTCCGGCCGGATCGAGCTGGACGGCGTCGCGCTGTCCGGGCTCGGCGAGGCGGAGCTGCTCGAACTCAGGCGGGACCGGATCGGGCTGGTCTTCCAGTCGTTCGGGCTGATCCCGATCCTGTCCGCGGCGGAGAACGTCGGGGTGCCGATGCGGCTGCGCAAGGTGCCGCCGCGGGAGCGCGAGGAGCGGGTGGGGCTGCTGCTCGCGCTGGTCGGCCTCGGGGACCACGCCGCGCAGCGGCCCGGGGAGCTGTCCGGCGGGCAGCAGCAGCGGGTGGCGATCGCCCGGGCGCTGGCGAACCGGCCGGCGCTGATCATCGCGGACGAGCCGACGGGGCAGTTGGACGCGGAGACGGGGCACGCGGTGATGGAGCTGCTGCGGGCGGTGGTGCGCAGCGAGGGCGTTACGGCGCTGGTGGCCACGCACGACGCGGCGCTGCTGGACCTGGCGGACCGGGTGCTGGAGCTGCGCGACGGGACGATCACGGACCACTCGGCGCCGGAGCAGTCCCAGGAGGCCGCGCCCGCCTGACCCGTACGGACCGCGCCCTGCCGCCGCCCCGGCCCGCGGCCCGCGGCCCGCGCGGTCCGGCTCGCACCCGATTCCGTCAGGGATACGTCAAGGTCCGGTCCGCGGCCCTCACCGGGCGGGCCGGGCCGCCCCCGCGGTCGTACGCTCGACGGTGCGAACACGCACGAAAGCGGACGGACAATCGAGTCATGACACGGGGCAAGCTGCGGATCTACCTGGGTGCGGCGCCGGGCGTCGGCAAGACCTACGCGATGCTCTCCGAGGCGCACCGCCGGCTGGAGCGCGGCACGGACGTCGTCGTCGGCTTCGTCGAGCACCACGACCGGCCGCGCACCGAGGTGCTGCTGCACGGCCTGGAGCAGATACCGCGCCGTGAGCTGGACTACCGCGGCGCGCGGTTCACCGAGATGGACGTGGACGCCGTCCTCGCCCGCCGCCCCGCCGTCGCGCTCGTCGACGAGATGGCGCACACCAACGTCCCCGGCTCCCGCAACGAGAAGCGCTGGCAGGACATCAAGGAGCTGCTGGCCGCCGGCATCGACGTGATATCGACCGTCAACATCCAGCACCTGGAGTCGCTGGGGGACGTCGTGGAGAACATCACCGGCGTACGGCAGCGGGAGACCGTGCCGGACGCCGTGGTCCGCAAGGCCGGCCAGATCGAGCTTGTCGACATGTCGCCCGAGGCGCTGCGCCGCCGGATGGCCCACGGCAACATCTACGACCCCGGCAAGGTCGACGCCGCGCTGTCGAACTACTTCCGCCCCGGCAACCTCACCGCCCTGCGCGAGCTGGCCCTGCTGTGGGTCGCCGACCGGGTCGACGACTACCTGCGCGAGTACCGCAGCGAGCACCACATCCGCGACACCTGGCAGGCCCGCGAGCGCATCGTCGTCGGCATCACCGGCGGCCCCGAGGGCCGTACCCTCATCCGCCGCGGCGCGCGGCTGGCGACCAAGGGCGCCGGCGGCGAGATCATGGCCGTCTACATCTCCCGCAGCGACGGCCTGACCCCGCTCAGCACCTCCTCGCCCGAGGAGCTGGCCGTCCAGCGCACCCTGGTCGAGGACCTGGGCGGTACGTTCCACCACGTCATCGGCGACGACATCCCGGACGCCCTGCTGGAGTTCGCGCGCGGCGTCAACGCCACCCAGATCGTGCTGGGCTCCAGCCGCCGCAAGGCGTGGCAGTACGTCTTCGGCCCCGGCGTCGGCGCCACCGTCGCCCGCGACTCAGGACCCGACCTCGACGTGCACATCGTCACCCACGACGAGGTCGCCAAGGGCCGCGGGCTGCCGATGTCCCGCGGCGCCCGCCTCGGCCGCGGGCGTATCCTCGCCGGCTGGCTCGTCGGCCTGGCCGGGCCGGCGCTGGCGACCTGGCTGCTGCTCGTGCTCGACCCGGCCCTCGGGCTGCCCAACGAGGTGCTGCTGTTCCTCTTCGCCACCGTCCTGGCCGCGCTCCTCGGCGGCACGCTGCCGGCGCTGGCCTCGGCCGCGGTGGGCTCGCTGCTGCTGAACTACTACTTCACCCCGCCCGTGCGCACCTGGACCATCGCCGACGGGCGGAACATCGTCGCCCTCGTGGTGTTCTTCGCCGTGGCCGTCGCCGTCGCGTCCGTCGTCGACCTCGCCGCCCGCCGCACCTCCCAGGCCGCCCGGCTGCGCGCCGAGTCCGAGGTCATGTCGCTGCTCGCGGGCAGCGTGCTGCGCGGCGAGGCGACGCTCGAATCGCTGCTCGAGCGGGTCCGCGAGACGTTCGCGATGGAGTCCGTGTCGCTCTTCGAGCGGCAGCGCGGCGAGGACGGCTGGACCTGCGTCGGCCGCGTCGGCAGCGACACCTGCGGGACGGTCAACCCGGACGACGCCGACGCCGACATGCCCGTCGGCGACGACATGGCGCTGGCGCTCACCGGCCGCAAGCTGCCCGCCGCCGACCGCCGGGTGCTCGGCGCGTTCGCCGCCCAGGCCGCCGTCGTACTGGAGCGGCAGCGGCTGGCCGCCGAGGCCGTGGAGGCCCGCAAACTGGCCGAGGGCAACCGCATCCGCACCGCGCTGCTGGCCGCCGTCAGCCACGACCTGCGCACCCCGCTGGCCGCCATCAAGGCCGCCGTCACCTCGCTGCGCTCCGACGATGTCGCGTGGTCGCAGGAGGACGAGGCGGAGCTGCTGGCGGCCATCGAGGAGGGCGCCGACCGGCTCGACGCCCTCGTCGGCAACCTCCTCGACATGTCCCGGCTGCAGACCGGCACCGTCACCCCGCTGCTGCGCGAGGCCGACCTCGACGAGGTGGTGCCCAAGGCGCTGGCCGGGGTGCCCGAGGGCAGCGTCACGCTGCGGATCCCCGAGACCCTGCCGATGGTCACCGTCGACCCCGGGCTGCTGGAGCGCTCGGTGGCGAACGTCGTCGAGAACGCGGTCAAGTACAGTCCGCCCGGCACGCCCGTCCTGGTGCAGGCGAGCGCCCTCGGCGGCCGGGTCGAGCTGCGCGTCGTCGACCGCGGCCCCGGGGTGCCCGACAGCGGCAAGGACCGGATCTTCGAGCCCTTCCAGCGCTACGGGGACGCTCCCCGCGGCGCCGGCGTGGGCCTCGGCCTCGCGGTCGCCCGCGGCTTCGCCGAGGCCCTGGGCGGCACCCTCGTCGCCGAGGACACCCCCGGCGGCGGGCTGACCATGGTGCTCACGCTGCAGGCGGCCCCGGACCGGGGCGCGGTGCCGCCCGCCGAGCTGCCGGTCCAGGCGACGACGTGACGCCCGCGCCCGCGTACGGCCTCCGCCGGCCCGCGGCGGCGCCGGGGCGCTCGCCGGCCGTGCCGCCGTCGCCAGCCCCGCCCCCGTATCCGTATCCTCTGAATGGACGAAAGGCAGCCGCCATGCACCGGGTGCTCGTGGTCGACGACGAGCCGCAGATCGTGCGCGCGCTCGTCATCAACCTCAAGGCGCGCAAGTACGAGGTCGACGCCGCCCAGGACGGCGCCACCGCGCTCAAACTCGCCGCCGACCGCCACCCCGACGTGATCGTCCTGGACCTCGGCCTGCCCGACATGGACGGCGTCGACGTCATCCGCGGCATCCGCGGCTGGACCCGGGTGCCGATCCTGGTGCTCTCCGCCCGGCACAGCTCCGACGAGAAGGTCCAGGCCCTCGACGCGGGCGCCGACGACTACGTGACCAAGCCCTTCGGCATGGACGAGCTGCTGGCCCGGCTGCGCGCCGCCGTCCGCCGCGCCGAACCCTCGGCGCCCACCGGCGAGCTGGCCGTCGTCACCACGGACACCTTCACCGTCGACCTCGCGGCCAAGAAGGTCAACCGCGACGGCGCCGACGTACGCCTCACGCCCACCGAGTGGCACCTGCTCGAAGTGCTGGTCCGCAACGCCGGCCGGCTGGTCAGCCAGAAGCAGCTCCTCAAGGAGGTCTGGGGGCCCTCGTACGGCACGGAGACCAACTACCTGCGCGTCTACATGGCCCAGCTCCGCCGCAAGCTGGAGGCGGACCCCGCCCACCCGCGCCACTTCGTCACCGAGCCGGGCATGGGCTACCGCTTCGAGCAGTGAAACGGACGGCCCCGGGCGGGTACCCTGCGGACATGGACCCCGCCCGCAGCGCCGACCGACCCAACGGCCCGTTCCGCCGGCTGCTGGACCGGATCACCGGTGCCGCGGAGCCACCGCCGGAGGACGCCCTGCCGCCCGACGCGGACACCGCGGACGTCACGCCCATCAAGCAGTGCCACGACCGCGCCGTGGTCACCGTCACCGGCAGTCTCCGCACCGTCACGCTCCAGCCGCGCGCCGGCGTCCCCGCACTGCAGGCGGAGCTCTTCGACGGCACCGACTCGCTTGACCTGGTCTGGCTCGGCCGCCGCGCCATCACCGGCATCGAGCCGGGCCGCAGCCTGACCGCCTCGGGCCGGATCGCCATGAGCCGCGGGCGGCGGGTGCTCTTCAACCCCAAATACGAACTGCGACCCCTCGGACAGGAGCAGCGGTGACGTCATTCCAGAAGCCGGCCGACGACCGCGCCGGCGGCCCCGGCGCGACCGGCGGCCCGCCCGGGACCACGCCCGTGCCCGCGTCCGACGACGCCGCCGGCGGCCGGCCCGGCTCCGACGTACCGCAGGGCGACTCGCACGCCGCCACCCAGGCCGCCATGGCCGAGGCGTTCGGCGGCGTCCGGGGCATGATCGAGACCACGGTCCCCGGGCTCGTCTTCGTCCTCGTCTACACCATCGGCTCGGAGATCAAGCCCTCCGCCATCGCCGCGGTCGCCGTCTCGCTGCTGCTCGGCGTCTCCCGGCTGATCACCCGCGGCACCCTCAAGCACGCTTTCAGCGGCGTCTTCGGCGTGGCCATCGGCGTCGTCTTCGCGATGATGACGGGCAACGCCAAGGACTTCTACCTCCCCGGTCTGCTCTACGGCCTCGGCCTGGCGCTGGCGTACATCCTCACCACCCTCGCGGGCGTGCCGCTGATCGGGCTGATCCTCGGGCCGCTGTTCCGCGAGAACCTGTCCTGGCGCACCCGCAACCCGGGCCGCAAGAAGGCGTACGCCAAGGCGAGCTGGGCCTGGGGCCTGATCTTCCTGGCCAAGTCCGCGATCCTCTTCCCGCTGTACTTCTGGGCGGACCCCAAGGAGTTCGGCTGGGTGATCGTGGCGCTGAAGATCCCGCCGCTGCTGCTGGCCGTCACGCTCACGTACGTCTTCCTCAAGCAGGCGCCGCCGCCGATCGACGTGATCGCGGAGATGGAGGCGGAGGAGAAGGCGCAGGAGGAACGGGAGAAGCAGCGGCAGGCGGCGGAACGCGAGTAGCCCCGCCGGGACCCCGGTCCTGGGTTTCGAGGGCCCGGGTCCCGGGTCAGCCTTCGCGTCGTACGGAAAGCAGCTCCTCCAACTGCTCCTCGCGCGCCTGCGCGGCGACGAAGAGCAGCTCGTCGCCCGCCTCCAGGGTGTCCTCGGGCTTCGGGGTGAGGACCGTGCTGCCGCGGATGATCGTCACCAGCGTGGTGTCCGCGGGCCAGCCGACGTCGCCGACGGCGGTGCCCGTGAGCGCCGACTCCTCCGGCAGGGTCAGCTCGACGAGGTTCGCGTCGCCGTGGCTGAAGCGCAGCAGCCGGACCAGGTCGCCGACGCTGACGGCCTCCTCCACCAGGGCGGACATCAGCCGCGGCGTGGAGACGGCGACGTCCACGCCCCACGCCTCGTTGTAGAGCCACTCGTTGCGCGGGTTGTTGACCCGGGCGACCACGCGCGGCACGCCGTACTCGGTCTTGGCGAGCAGCGAGACGACGAGGTTGACCTTGTCGTCGCCGGTGGCCGCGATGACGACGTGGCAGCGCTGCAGCGCGGCCTCGTCCAGCGAGGCGATCTCGCAGGCGTCGGCGAGCAGCCACTCCGCCCGCGGCACGCGCTCCACGGCGATGGCGGTGGGGGTCTTGTCGATGAGCAGCACCTCGTGCCCGTTGTCCAGCAGCTCACCCGCGATGGAGCGGCCCACCGCACCGGCACCTGCGATCGCAACCCTCACTGTGCTGCTCCGTTCGCTTCTCCGCCCGCGCGGCGACGGTGCGGCTGGTACGTGGGGTGCGGTCGTGCAGCCGCGCGTGCGTCGCTCACTGTGCTGCTCCGTCCGCTGCTCCGCCCCGGGCGTCGCTCACCGTCGGTCCTCCTTCTCCGGACCCTTCGCGCAGGCCGCCTCGACCTGCTCCACCTCGTCGGTACGCATGATCACATGCACCAGGTCACCGTCCTGGAGCACCGTCTTGGCGGTGGGCAGCACCGCCTCGCCCTGCCGGGTGAGGAAAGCGACCCGTACGCCCGTCTCCTCCTGCAGCTCGGCCACCCGGTGGCCGATCCACGCCGCCGAGGTGTGCACCTCCGCCAGCTCCACCCGGCCGCTCGGGTCCCGCCACAGCGGCTCGGCGCCCGAGGGCAGCAGGCGGCGCAGCATCTGGTCGGCGGTCCAGCGGACGGTGGCGACGGTGGGGATGCCGAGCCGCTGGTAGACCTCGGCGCGGCGGGGGTCGTAGATCCGGGCGGCGACGTTCTCGACGCCGAACATCTCGCGGGCGACGCGGGCGGCGATGATGTTCGAGTTGTCGCCGGAGCTGACCGCGGCGAAGGCCCCGGCTTCCTCGATGCCGGCGTCCTTCAGCGTGTCCTGGTCGAAGCCGATGCCGGTGACACGGCGTCCGGCGAAGCCGGAGCCGAGGCGGCGGAAGGCGGTGGGGTCGCGGTCGATCACCGACACCGTGTGCCCCTGCTTCTCCAGCGTGCGCGCCAGCGTGGAACCCACCCGGCCGCACCCCATGATCACGATGTGCACGAGGCGTCCCTTCGCCCTGTCCGGCTTTTGCGTTCAAGCTACACACCCTTGAGGCCAGGCAGCACCCCGGGTGGCGCCGGTGGGCGGGCGGGACGGGTGAGGCCGCCCGTGCGGTACGGGGACCGCGGGCGGCTTAGACTGACGCGCGCCCGGCCCGCCACGGCCACCCGCGCCATCCCCCAGGAGTCCGCCCCGTGCCCGAAGAACAGCAGGCCCCCGCCGCGTCCCCCTCGCTGGCGGGGGAGGAGTACGAGGTCGAGGTCGGCCCGGTGGCGCACGGCGGGCACTGCGTGGCCCGTACGGCCGAGGGCCAGGTGCTCTTCGTACGCCACACGCTGCCCGGCGAACGGGTCGTGGCGCGCGTCACCGAGGGCCGCGCCGGCGCACGCTTCCTGCGCGCGGACGCGGTACGGGTGCTGGAACCGGCGAAGGACCGCATCGAGGCGCCGTGCCCGTACGCCGGCCCGGGCAAGTGCGGCGGCTGCGACTTCCAGCACGTCGCCCCGGGCGCGCAGCGGCGCCTGAAGGCCGACGTACTCGCCGAGCAGCTGAGCCGGCTCGCGGGCCTGACCGCCGAGGACGCGGGGTGGGACGGCACGGTGGAGCCGGTGCCGGGCGACAAGGTGCCGAAGGGCGAGGTGCCGGCGTGGCGCACCCGGGTGCAGTACGCGATCGACTCCGACGACCGGGCGGGCCTGCGCAAGCACCGCTCGCACGAGGTGCAGCCCATCGACCGCTGCCTGATCGCCGCTCCCGAGGTGGAGGAGCTGGGCGTGGAGAGCCGCCGGTGGCCGCAACTGGCCACGGTGGAGGCCATCGCCGCCACCGGCTCCGGCGACCGCCAGGTCGTCCTCACCCCCCGCCCCGGCGGCAGGCTCCCCCTGGTCGAACTGGACCGCCCCGTCTCCGTCCTCCGCGCCGAAGAATCCCGCACCCCGGGCGCCCCCGCCGCCGTCCACCGCGTCCACGGCCGCGACTTCGTCCGCGAACGCGCCGCGGGCCGCACCTGGCGCGTCGGCGCGGGCGGCTTCTGGCAGGTGCACCCGAAGGGCGCGGACCTGCTCGTCGACACGGTGATGACGGGCCTGATGCCGAAGAAGGGCGACATGGCCCTCGACCTCTACTGCGGCGTCGGCCTCTTCGCCGGCGCCCTCGCGGAACGCGTCGGCCCCAAGGGCGCGGTCCTGGGCATCGAGTCCGGCAAACGCGCCGTCGCCGACGCCCGCCACAACCTCGCCGACCTCGACCGCGTCCGCATCGAACAGGGCAAGGTCGACCGCGTCCTCGCCCGCACGGGCATCACCGAAGCGGACCTCGTCATCCTGGACCCACCCCGCACCGGCGCCGGCCGCGGCGTCGTCACCCAGATCACCGCCCTCCACCCGCGCCGCATCGCCTACGTCGCCTGCGACCCGGCAGCCCTGGCCCGGGACCTGTCGTACTTCACGGCCGCGGGCTACACCCCGAAGTGGCTCCGCGCCTTCGACCTCTTCCCGATGACCCACCACATGGAGTGCGTGGCAGTGCTGGTGAGGGCCGAAAAGACGGCCTGACCTGGGGTTTTCGTGATGCGCATGATGTACTTTGTGTGCGGCATGGGCGATATCTTGACGCTCGTTGATCTTGTGCTGGATGCGCCGATGAACTGGGCAGACAGAGGCCCTGACGACCCATCAACTTATCCTGCGCCCCGCTTCCGGCCCTCTGGGGACGGGCACCGGTCGTTGTTGATCTCTCGGCGCGGCAGCGTTTGTTGTACTGGCCCCGCAGCCCCGCAGCCCCGCAGCCCCGCAGCCCCGCTTCGCCTTCGCCGCCGAGCACCGTGCCTCCGTTGTTCGCGCCCCGGCGGCGGCCGGTGCCTCCGCGTAACGCGTCCGAAAAGCGCGGGGGCTATCGTGGCCGGACCCCGGGGACGGGACGGCCCCGGAGGGACGGAGCCGGAAGGGCGGGTGGGACGCGTGCGACTGACTCCCCGGGAGCAGGAGCGGCTGCTCATCCACGTGGCCGCGGACGTGGCCGAGAAGCGCCGGGCGCGCGGGCTGCGGCTCAATCACCCGGAGGCGGTCGCGCTCATCACCTCCCACGTACTCGAAGGCGCCCGTGACGGCCGCAGCGTCGCCGACCTGATGGCCTCCGGTCGCAAGGTGCTCACCCGCGACGACGTCATGGACGGCATCCCCGAGCTTCTTCGCGACGTGCAGGTGGAGGCGACCTTTCCGGACGGCACCAAGCTCGTCACCGTCCACGACCCCATCGTCTGACGGAAAGGGGACCGGCCGTGATCCCAGGAGAGATCCGCTACGGCGACGGGGCCGTCCGCCTGAACGAGGGTGCGGACGTCATCCGGCTCACCGTTCTCAACGCCGCCGACCGGCCCGTCCAGGTCGGCTCCCACTACCACTTCGCCGAGGCCAACCCGGGCCTGGAGTTCGACCGGCCCGCCGCCCGTGGCAGGCGCCTCGGCGTTGCCGCGGGCACCGCCGTGCGCTTCGAGCCCGGCGTGCCCGTGGAGGTCGAGCTGGTCCCGATCGCCGGCCGGCGCATGGTGCCGGGGCTGCGCGGCGAGACGGGCGGTGCGCTCGATGGCTGAGCTGTCCCGCGCCGCGTACGCCGACCTCTACGGGCCGACCACCGGCGACCGCATCCGGCTCGCCGACACCGACCTGCTGATCGAGATCGAGGAGGACCGCGCCGGCGGCCCGGGGCGCGCGGGCGACGAGGCGGTCTTCGGCGGCGGCAAGGTCATCCGCGAGTCCATGGGCGTCTCCCGCGCCACCCGCGCCGACGGCACCCCCGACACCGTGATCACCGGGGCCGTCGTCCTCGACCACTGGGGCGTCGTCAAGGCCGACATCGGCATCCGCGACGGGCACATCACCGCGCTCGGCAAGGCCGGCAACCCCGACACCATGGACGGCGTCCACCCCGAGCTGGTCATCGGCCCGGAGACCGAGATCGTCGCGGGCAACGGCAAGATCCTCACCGCGGGCGCCGTCGACGCCCACGTCCACTTCATCTGTCCCCAACTCGCCGACGAGGCACTCGCCGCCGGCGTCACCACCCTCATCGGCGGCGGTACAGGCCCCGCCGAAGGCAGCAAGGCCACCACCGTCACCCCCGGGCCGTGGCACCTCGCCCGGATGCTGGAGGCCATGGACGGCGTACCCGTCAACGTCGGCCTTCTCGGCAAGGGCAGCACCGTCTCCAGCGAGGCGCTGCTCAGCCAACTCCGCGGCGGAGCCCTCGGCTTCAAGATCCACGAGGACTGGGGGGCCACTCCCGCCGTCATCGACGCCTGCCTCGCCGTCTGCGAGGAAACCGGCGCGCAACTCGCCCTCCACAGCGACACCCTCAACGAGGCAGGCTTCGTCGGCGACACCCTCGCCGCCCTCGCAGGCCGCACCGTCCACGCCTACCACGCCGAGGGCGCCGGCGGCGGCCACGCCCCCGACATCATCACCGTCGTCTCCGCCCCCCACGTCCTGCCCAGCTCCACCAACCCGACCCGGCCGCACACCGTCAACACCGTCGAGGAGCACCTCGACATGCTGATGGTCTGCCACCACCTCAACCCCGCCGTGCCCGAGGACCTCGCCTTCGCCGAGTCCCGCATCCGCCCCTCGACCATCGCCGCGGAGGACGTCCTGCACGACCTCGGCGCCATCTCCGTCATCTCCTCCGACTCCCAGGCCATGGGCCGCATCGGCGAAGTCGTGCTGCGCACCTGGCAGACCGCGCACGTGATGAAGAAGAGGCGCGGCGCGCTGCCCGGCGACGGCCGCGCCGACAACCTGCGGGCCCGCAGGTACGTCGCGAAGTACACGGTCAACCCGGCCGTGGCCAACGGCGTCGACCACGAGATCGGCTCCGTCGAGCCCGGCAAGCTCGCCGACCTCGTCCTGTGGGACCCGGCGTTCTTCGGCGTCAAGCCGCACCTGGTGCTCAAGGGCGGCCAGATCGCGTACGCGCAGATGGGCGACGCCAACGCCTCCATCCCCACCCCGCAGCCGGTCCTGCCGCGCCCCATGTACGGCGCCACCGGCCGCGCCCCGCACGCCAACTCCGTCTCCTTCGTCTCCCCCCTCGCGCTGGACGGCTGCCTCGGCGACCGCCTCGGGCTGGGCAAGTCGCTGGTCGCGGCCCGCTCCACGCGGTCGCTGACCAAGGCGGACATGAGGCTCAACGACGCGACCCCGGACGTACGGGTCGACGCCGACAGCTTCACCGTGACCATCGAGGGCGACGCGGTCGAGCCCGCCCCGGCGGCGGAACTGCCCATGGCCCAGCGCTACTTCCTGTTCTGAGCCATGCCGCCGCCCCCCGCCCGCGCCGCGCTGCTCGTGCTCTGCGACGGCCGCTTCCCCGCCGGCGGCCACGCCCACTCCGGCGGCGCCGAACAGGCCGTCGCCGCCGGGCGGATCACGGACGCCGCGGGGCTCGAGACGTACTGCCGGGGACGGCTGCACACCGCCGGCCTCACCGCCGCCGCCCTGGCCGCCGCCGCCTGCGCAGGAGCCGACCCGCTGCGCCTGGACGAGGCCGCCGACGCCCGCACCCCGTCAGCCGCCCTGCGCGCCACCGCCCGCCGGCTGGGCCGCCAACTGCTGCGGGCCACGCGCGCCGCCTGGCCGTCCGCGGAGCTGGACGCCGTCGCCGCGGCCCGCCCGCGCGGAGTCCACCAGCCCGTCGTCCTGGGCCTGGCCGCCCGCGCCGCGGGCCTCAGCCCCGGCGACGCCGCGCACGCCGCCGCGTACGAGGCGGTCTCCGGGCCGACGACCGCGACCGTACGCCTCCTCGGCCTCGACCCCTTCGAAGCCACCGCCGTGCTCGCCCGCCTCGCCCCCGAGCTGGACGACGTCGCCGCGCGGGCCGCGGACGCGGGTGTCCGCGCCGCTGACGCCGGCTCCGTAGACGTACTGCCCGCTGCGGGCGCCCCGCTCCTCGACATCGCCGCCGAGGAGCACGCCGTCCGCGCGGGGCGGCTGTTCGCCTCGTAGGCAGACCTCAGCGTCCTCGTACGGACCCCAGGGAGAAGGCATGCACCTCGACCACCCCGAGAACCCTCCACAGCGCTACGCCTACGGCACCGCCACCCGCCGCCCCACAGCGCCCCCGACGGCGGCCGGCAGCCCTGCCCGCCGCCGCGCTCTGCGCGTCGGGCTCGGCGGCCCGGTGGGCTCCGGCAAGACCGCCACCGTCGCCGCACTGTGCCGACTGCTGCACGGCGAACTGTCGCTGGCCGTCGTCACCAACGACATCTACACCCGCGAGGACGCCGAGTTCCTGCTCCGCGAGGCCGTACTGCCGCCCGAGCGGATCACCGCCGTACAGACTGGCGCCTGCCCGCACACCGCCATCCGCGACGACATCTCCGCCAACGTCGAGGCCGTCGAGGAACTGGAGGCGGCGGTGGGCCCGCTCGACGTGGTCCTCGTGGAATCCGGCGGCGACAACCTCACGGCCACGTTCTCCCGCGGCCTGGCCGACGCGCAGGTCTTCGTCATCGACGTCGCGGGCGGCGACGACATCCCCCGCAAGGGAGGACCGGGCATCACCACGGCCGACCTGCTCGTCGTCAACAAGACCGACCTCGCCCCGCACGTCGGTTCCGACCTCGCGCGCATGGCGCGCGACGCGCGGGCCCAGCGCGGCGAGAAGCCGGTCGTGTTCACGTCGCTTGCGCGGGAGGGCGGCGTACGGCCGGTCGCGGACTGGCTGCGCGAGCGCGTCGCCGCCTGGCGCACAGCGTGACGGACACCGAAGCCCCGAATGCCGCCCGTACAGGCCCGTCCGCGCCGCGCCCGTACGAGCCGTACCGGCCCGGGGGACGCACTCCCGGCGGCGGAGTCCGCGCCCGCGCCCGTATCACCGCCGCCCCCGACACCCGCGGCGGCACCGCACTACCGGAGCTGGCCGGGGCCGGGCCGCTCGCCCTGCGCCGGGTCCGGGCGGGTACAGGGGAGGCACAGGTGTGCCTGGTCGGAGCCATGGCCGGGCCGCTCGGCGGAGACCGGATACGGCTCGACGTGCGCGTCGAGACCGGCGCCACCCTCTGCGTCACCAGCGCCGCCGCAACCCTCGCCCTACCGGGGCGCGCCGCCGGCGAACCCGCGGTCTACGACGTACACCTCGCCGTGGACGACGACGCCGAACTGCGCTGGCTGCCCGAGCCGCTGGTCTCCGTACGCGGCAGCAGGCTCCACCTGACGTACCGGGTCGACCTCGCCCCCACCGCCCGCCTGGTGCTCCGGGAGGAACAGGTACTCGGCCGCGCCGGCGAGCCGCCCGGCCGGCTCGTCTCGCGCCTCACGGTACGCAGCGGCGGCCGGGCACTCCTCGACCAGACGACCGACTACGGCCCCGGCGCCCCCGCGTGGGACGGCCCCGCCGTACTCGCGGACAACCGCGCCACCGGCCAGCTCCTCGTCGTCGCCCCCGAGTTCACCGACAGCCCCGCCGAGCCCCACGTCCTCTCCCCGGGCCACGCCGCCCTCACCCCCCTGGCCGGCCCCGGTACTCTCACCACCGCCGCCGCCCCGAACGCCCTGCACCTACGCGCCCTGCTCGACGACGCCCGCACCCGCACCGCCGCCCTGTACAGAACACGTAGGGACGGGACTCCCGTCCCGGGCACGGCCACAGAACCGGTGGCCACCGTCTGCATCGGCGCCGCCTGAGTTGAGCCTCCTCCGCTCCGCAAGCCTGGGGCGGGGGAGGCGGGTTGCGCCGGGGGTCTGCCGCCCGGGTGCGGCGCGGGGGGCAAGGCTCAGTGGGCGGGCGCGGAGTGCCGCCGCTCCGGAGTCATGGCCGCGGATGTGTGTCGCGCGTATTGACTCGCACCGGTGGAGCGAGCATTCTCCCGCACGAGATCCCGAATTACGTTTGATATTTCGAACGTCAGCGTTGTCGAACCGGTTCGACGAATCCGTCTGTCGAACCGGTTCGCCCCTCACCGGGCAACTCACAGGAGCAGTGACGATGGTGCATACGAGAGCGAAACGGCCCCGCCCCGGTCTGCGTCACGCACTGGCCGCCGCCGCGGGCGCCGGGCTGCTGGCCGCGGGCCTCGGGACGCCCGCCGCGGGCGCCGACGAGCAGGAGCTGGGCATCGACCTGGCCGCCGGGACGGGCGCGTTCCACGGTGGTGCCGCCGGCTCCCTCTACGGCCTCTACGGCCAGGACGTACCGGCGAACAACCTCATCGAGGGCATGAACCTCCGGACCGTCTCGACCAAGGCCCAGGACGGCCCCCAGCACCCCGGCGCCGACGCGCTTGAGGTGGTCAAGCCGCTCGCGGACGCCACCGACGGCGACGTGTACATCTACATGACCGACATCCACCGGGGCTTCCCCTACCAGTGGGAGGGCGGCACCCCCGGGGAGAAGGTCTCGATCTACCGCGAGAAGATCGCCAAGCAGGTCGACCAGGTGCTCCAACTGCCCGCGGAGTACCAGGACAACATCGTCTTCGTGCCGTTCAACGAGCCCGAGGGCAACATGTTCGGCACCGGCGAGTGGAGCTACGACCGCACCTCTTGGCTCGACGACCCCACCGCCTTCTTCGCCACCTGGGACGACTTCTACCGGCTGATCAAGGGCAAGACGCCCGGCGCCCGTATCGCAGGACCCAACACCAGCATCCTCTACGACCAGGTCAAGGGCTTTCTGGAGCACACCGTCGAGGCCGGCACGGTGCCCGACGTCGTCACCTGGCACGAGCTGAGCCACCCCGAGCAGGTGCGCACGAGCGTGTCGGAGTACCGCGAGTGGGAGAAGGAGGTCTTCGCGGGGACCGCGTACGAGGAGAAGACGCCGCTGCCCGTGAACGTCAACGAGTACGCGTTCAACTACCACACCTCCGTGCCGGGCCAGATGATCCAGTGGATCTCCGCGATCGAGGAGTCGAAGGTCGACGCCGACATGGCGTACTGGAACATCGACGGCAACATCTCCGACTCCGCCGTGCAGTCCAACCGCGGCAACGGCCAGTGGTGGCTGTTCAACGCCTACGGCGCCATGTCCGGCCACACCGTCGAGGTCACTCCGCCCTCGCCCGGCGAGAACTACACCATGCAAGGTGTCGCCACGCTGGACGAGGAGAAGCGGCAGGCACGGGCGCTGTTCGGGGGCTCGGACGGCCCGAGCCGCGTCCGGTTCGGCAACGTGCCCGCCGGTGTCTTCGGCGACACCGTCCACGCCTGGGTCCGCGAGATCCCGTGGACGGGCCAGATCGGTGACTCCGACCGCCCCGCCCCCGTCGCCGAGGGGGACGTCGTGGTCCGGGACGGCGCCGTCGAGTTCGACTTCGGCGGCGAGCTGCCGGAGCTGAAGGAGTCCTCCGCGTACGAGATCGTCCTGTCCCCGGCCGGCAGCGGCGGTCAGACGTCACCGCCGCGCACCCTCTGGCAGGGCAGCTACGAGGCCGAGGACGCCGCGCACACCGGCTCCGGCTACAGCCGGAACGGCCCCGAGGGCTCGCCGCAGGAGGTGTCCAAGTTCTACACCTCCGGCGGCTACGACGTCGGGGGCCTGCGCACCGGCTCCGACGTCCGGCTCGACTTCACCGTCGACGTGCCCGCGGACGGCACGTACGACCTCGGCGTCTTCGCCAACTCCCTCAACACCTACGACCTCGTCGAGGAGCAGGGCCCCACCAACGTCTTCCTCAGCGTCGACGGCAGGGACGAGCAGGAACTGCACCTGCCGCTCGGCTACAAGTGGGTGGTCTGGGACCACGCCGACACCACCGTCGAGCTGACCGAGGGCGCACACACCGTCTCCCTCGCCGCCCGGAGCCTCGACGGCACCGGAGCCACCAGGGGCGACGCGATCATCGACCGCATCACCCTCTCCCAACCCGCTGCCACGGCCGATCAGGCGGTCTACGAAGGCGAGTTGGCCGCCTTCGACGGCGGCGGTCCCGTGTACGGCCTGCCGCAGGACGGTGGCACCACCGGTTCCGGCGCGGCGCAGCTCGCCGAGGGCGAGAGCGCGGCCTTCTGGGTCTATTCGGAAGCCGACGCCGAGGCCCGCCTCGACGTCGCCGCGCTCGGCGAGGGGCAGTCCAGGCTCGCCGTCAACGGACAGAACGTGCAGAACGTGACCGAGGCGTCGGGCGAGGTGGCCGTCTCGCTCTCCGGCGGGGTCAACAAGGTCACTGTCACCGGCACCGCCGGCTCCGTGCTCATCGACCACCTTGCCGTCACCCCGGGCAGCGGAGCGCTGGAGCCGCGCGAGTACCAGGCCGAGGAGGCCGGCCTCGCCGGTTCCGCCGAGGCCGCGGACTTCTCCCTCGCCGACGGCGGCAAGGCGGTGCAGGGCGTCGGCGGCGAGCCGGGAAACGGCAACACCGCCACCTTCCGCGTCACCGCCGACACCGCCGGCCTCTACGCCATGCGCGTCCGCTACGCCAACCCCGAGCAGTCCGAGGCCACGCACTACAACCCCGACCCGCTCGTCCGGCACGCCGACGTGTCCGTCAACGGCGGTGAGGCCCAGCGTGTCACGTTCCCGCACTCGTTCCACGAGAACAACTTCTGGGAGCTGACCGTGCCGGTGCGGCTGGAGCAGGGCGGCAACACCATCGCGTTCCGATCCGAGGAACTGCCGAACTTCGACGGAGAGTCGTACGCCTCCGACACCTGGCCGGGCGTCCTGCTGCGCTCGCGGTACGCGCCCGTCCTCGACAAGGTCACGCTCGCGCCGTACGCGGCCGAGCAGCCTTAGCCCGCACCACATCCAGCAGGGGAGTCCGAGTGGTGACCATCGGCGACATCGCGCACGCGGCCGGCGTATCCCGCAGCACCGCCTCGTACGCGCTCTCCGGCAAGCGGTCCATCTCCGCCGAGGTCCGGCAGCGCGTGGCCGACGCGGCGCGGGAGCTGGGGTACACGCCCAACGCCGGCGCCCGGGCGCTGGCCACCGCGGAGACCATGGTCCTCGGGCTGCTCGCCCAGTTCCACGAGGACGAGTTCGCCCCGGCCATGCTCCAGTACATTCTGGGCGTCTCCGACACCGCCCGCGAGCTGGGCTACGACACCCTGCTCGTCACCGAGGCGGACGGGCCCCGGGCGCTGCGCCGGATCACGGACTCCCGCATGGTCGACGGCGTCGTCCTGCTCAACGTCGCGCAGGACGACGCCCGGCTGCCGCTGCTGCTCAGCGCACCCCAGCCGGGGGCGCTCGTCGGGCTGCCGGGCGACCCGTCCGGCGTCGACGTCTTCGACCTCGACTTCGCGGCGGCCGGGCGGGCGATGGTCGACCACATGCACCGGCTGCGCCACCGCGAGCTGATCCTCGTCTCGCAGCCGGAGCACGTCGTCGAGCGGGGCGGCGCGTACGTGTGGCGGCTGCAGGACGCCGTCGTGCAGCGGGCGCGGTTCCACGGCATCCGCCTGCACGCCGCCTTCGGCTTCTCCCGCCAGCCGGACGTCGGACGGCATCTGAGCGCACTGCTCGACGCACACCCGGCCGCGACGGGGCTGCTGCTGAACAACGAGGCCGCCGCCGCGGCCCTGCCCTCCGTGCTGCACACGCGCGGTCTTCGGGTGTCGCGGGACCTGTCGGTCATCGGCCGCTACTCCGACGAATTCGCCCGCACCTTCTCGCTGCCGTTCTCCGCCATCGAATCCGCCCCCGATCTGCTGGGCGCCCTGGCCGTACGCCAGCTCGTCAGCCGCATCGTCTCTCCCGGAGCCCGGGACGAACCGCACGTACTGCGGCTCATCCCGCCCGAACTCGTCGACCGCGGGAGCACCGGCCCTCCGCCCGCGGACCCCAGCACCGCACGTGCCCAAGGAGGAACTCCGTGACATCCCTGCCTGCCCCCGTCCGTGCCGTCCGCGCCGTCGGCGTCGTGGGCGCCGCGCTCCTCGTCATGGCTGCGCCGGCCGCCTGCTCGTCGAACACCGGCGGCACGGGCGGCGACCAGTCGAGTGACACGTACACCTGGTGGGACCCCTATCCGCAGCACGACAAGTCCTCGGACTGGGCGAAGCGGGTGGCCGCCTGCGGCGACGAGGCGGGCGTGGCCATCAAACGCACCGCCTACGACACCTCCGCGCTGACGAACCAGGCGCTGCTCGCCGCCCAGGAGGGCACGTCGCCCGACGTCATCCTGCTGGACAACCCGGCCGTCTCCACCCTCGCCGACAGCGGGATGCTCACCACCACGGACGAGTTCGGGCTCGACACGTCCGGCATCGACGAGAACCTGCTCGCGGCCGGGGTCGTGGACGGCAAGGCGTACGGCATCCCCATCGGCGCCAACACACTGGCGCTCTACTACAACGAAGAAATCGTCGACGACGCCGGCGTCGATCCCGCCGCGGTCAAGGACTGGCAGTCGCTCACCGCCGCCCTGAAGAAGGCGACCGGCGCCGGCCACAAGGGCATCACCTTCGCCGGCACCAACACCGAGGAGGGCTCCTTCCAGTTCCTGCCCTGGTTCTGGGGCGCGGGCGCGGAACTGCGCGACCTCGACTCGGCGCGGGCCGTCTCGGCACTGGAGCTGTGGACTGGCTGGCTGGCGGAGGGCTACGCGCCCAACTCGGTGATCAGCAACTCCCAGAACACCTCCTGGGAGGAGTTCCTCACCGGCGACTTCGCCTTCGCCGTCAACGGCACCTGGCAGGTCAACAGCGCCGCGGAGGCCGGTTTCCCGACCGGTGTGGTGCAGATACCCGGCAAGGACGGCGGCGCGGCCCCGGCCCCGACGGGCGGCGAGTTCATCACCGCACCCGTACAGGACGACACGTCCCGCTACGACGTCACCAAGAGGATCGTCGAGTGCATGACCACCCCCGCGGGCATGGTGGAGACGGCGACGGCCTTCGCCTACTACATCCCGCCGACGAAGGCCGGCCAGGAAAAGCTGCTTGAGCGGAACTCGGGGCTGCAGCCGTGGATCGCGGCCGTACGCACCGCCCGCGGCCGGACCAGCGACAACCTCGGCACCGACTACCCGAAGATCTCTGAGCAGCTCTGGACCGCCGTGCAGAAGGCGCTCAGCGGGTCCAAGAGTCCCGAGGACGCCCTGCGCGAAGCGCAGTCGGCCGCCGAGGACGAGGTCGGCGGCTGACGCCGCGCGGGGAGCCGCACCATGGAGACCACCACCACGACCGCGCCGCAGGCGGCGGCGTCCGGTCCGGCGGCGCCGTCGGCCGGCCGCCGGGGACGGCGGCCGGCGCACGGGCGCTCCGCCCGTTGGGCCGGCCGCGCTTTTCTGGCCCCGCTCATCGTCTACCTGCTGGCCTTCTACGCCTATCCGCTCTTCCGGAACGTCGACCTCAGCCTGCACGAGTACACCGTCCGCTCGTTCGTGCAGGGCGGTGCCGAGTTCACCGGGCTCGCCAACTACCGGGAGGTGATCGGCGCCGACGGCTTCGGCCCCGCGCTGCGCAACACGCTCCTGTTCACCTTCGTCTCCATCGCCGCGCAATACGCCGTCGGCCTCGCGCTCGCGGTCTTCTTCCGCACCGGCTTCCGGCTCTCAGGGCTGCTGCGCGGCTTGTTCCTGGTGCCGTGGCTCCTGCCTCTGATCGTCTCCGGATCGACCTGGTCCTGGATGCTGAACAGCGAGAACGGGATCGTGAACTCCGCCCTGGAGGCGTTCGGCATCGGGCAGGTCAACTGGCTTACCGACCCCGGCTGGGCGCTCACCTCCGTGATCATCGCGAACATCTGGCTCGGCATCCCGTTCAACCTCGTCATCCTCCACTCCGGGCTGCAGAACATCCCCGAGGAGCTGTACGAGGCCGCTGCGCTGGACGGCGCGAGCGCCTGGCAGCAGTTCCGGCGGGTGACCTTCCCGCTGCTGCGCCCGGTCTCCGCGATCACCCTGCTGCTCGGCCTCGTCTACACGCTCAAGGTGGTCGACGTCATCTGGATCATGACAACCGGCGGTCCTGGCACCTCCTCCACCACGCTCGCCGTCTGGTCCTACCGCGAAGCGTTCGGCACCGGGCTGCCCGACTTCTCGCCCGCCGCCACCGTCGGCAATCTGCTCATCTTCATCGCGCTCGCCTTCGGGCTCCTCTACATCCGGCTCGAAGGCCGCCAGCGCAGGCGGGAGACATCATGACGAGGCACCGGCCCCGGCGCGGCAGCCGAGGGAGGACCGCCCTCGGCATCCTGTTCACCGCGGTGATGCTCTTCCCCGTCTACTGGATGGTCAACGTCTCGCTGACCAGGACCGAGGACATGCGGGCCGACCCGCCGCACTGGATTCCCACGGACCCCACCTTCGCCGGCTACGGCGACGTGCTGCGCGACCAGATGCCGGCGCTGACCACCAGCCTGGGCATCGGCGCGGGCTGCGTCGCGCTCACCCTCGCGGTCGCCGCGCCCGCCGCTTACTCGCTGGCCAAGCTGCGCCCGCGCAGCCTGGGCCCGGTCGGGTTCCTGCTGCTGGTCGCGCAGATGATCCCCAGCGTGGTCATGGCCATCGGCTTCTACGCCGTCTACGTGCGGCTCGGCTGGCTCAACTCCGTCTGGGGCCTGATCCTCGCGGACTCCACCATCGCCGTCCCCTTCGGCGTCATGGTGCTGACCGCCTTCATGTCCGGCATCCCGTCCGAACTGCTGCAGGCCGCGCGGATCGACGGCGCGGACACGTGGCGGACGTTCGTCTCCGTGGTCCTGCCGCTGAGCCGCAACGCGCTGCTGACCGTGTCGCTGTTCGCGTTCCTGTGGGCGTGGTCGGACTTCGTCTTCGCCTCCACCCTCAGCCGCAACGCCGACGCGATCCCGATCACCCTCGGCATCTACCAGTACATCGGCAACAACACCACCGAATGGAACTCGATCATGGCCACCGCCGTCGTCGCGTCCGTCCCCGCGGCCGTGCTGCTCGTCGTCGCGCAGCGCTTCGTGGCCGGCGGCGTCGTCGCGGGCGCTGTCAAGGACTGACCATGAGGAACCCAGTTGTGAGGAGCACGCGCACATGGTGAGCTTCCGGCCGACCCGGACCGCTCTGGAGATCCGCCACCGGCACGAGGTGCTGACCGTCCAGGCATGGGGCGCCGACAGCGTCCGGGTACGGGCGGCGCCGTTCCGTCTCCCGGCGGAGAGCCACGGCGCTCTCGGCGAGCCGCCGCCGTCGCCCGCACCGCCGCGGATCACCGTCGACGGCGACCGCGCCGTCCTCGTCCACGGCGACCTGACCGTGACGGCCGCCTTCGACCGCCGCGCCGCGAACCCCGAGCCGCTGCTCGCCTTCTCCCGCGCGAGCACCGGCACCGAACTGCTGGCCGAGAGCCGCGAGCACTTCTGGCTGCCCGGCGCCCGCGTCTTCCGCGGGGACGGCACCGGCGCGTACGAAGTCCGCCAGCAGTTCACCGCGTACGCCGGCGAGCGGCTCTACGGCATGGGCCAGCGCACCCACGGCCGGCTCGACCTCAAGGGCCTGGCCCTGGACCTCGTCCACCGCAACGGTGAGGTGTCCATCCCGTTCGTGCTCTCCAGCCGCGGCTACGGACTGCTGTGGAACCTCCCCGCGGTCGGCCGCGCCGAGTTCGCGGAGAACGCCACCCGGTGGCAGGCCGGCCGCGCCCGGGAGATCGACTACTGGCTCACCGCGGCGCCGACGCCCGCCGGGATCCTCGCCCGGTACGCCGACGCCACCGGGCACGCCCCCGAACTGCCGCACTGGGCCAGCGGCTTCTGGCAGTCGAAGCTGCGCTACCGCGACCAGGACGAGCTGCTCGCCGTCGCACGTGAGCACCGCCGCCGCGACCTGCCCCTGTCCGTGATCGTCGCCGACTACTTCCACTGGCCGGCGATGGGCGAGTACCGCTTCGATCCGGCCGAGTGGCCGGATCCCCGGGCAATGGTCGAAGAACTGGCCGAGCAGGGCGTGGAGCTGATGGTCTCCGTCTGGCCGACCGTCTCACCGCTCGCCGAGTCGTGGCCCGACTACCGCGACCGCGGCCTGCTCGCCGGCACCGCGCAGGGCGTGGAGTTCCACCAGACCATCCAGGACAAGGGCATGGCCGTGCCCATGCCCGTAGCCTTCTACGACCCGACCAACCCCGAGACACGGGCGTACGTGTGGGAGCGGATCCGGCGCGGCTACCGAGACGCCGGCATCCGGGTCTTCTGGCTGGACGCCTGCGAGCCCGAGCTGAACCCCGCCCAGCCGGAGAACCTCGCCCTGTACGCCGGTCCTGGCGCCGAGGTCGCCGGCGTGTACCCCCGCGACAACGCCCGCCTCTTCGCGGAGGGCATGGCGGCCGACGGCGCCGGGCCGACGGTGCTGCTGTGCCGCTCCGCGTGGGCGGGCGCGCAGAAGTACGGCGCCGCGCTCTGGTCCGGCGACATCCCCGCCACCTGGGAGTCGCTGCGGCGGCAGATACGGGCCGGGCTGTCCGTCGGCGTCTCCGGCATCCCGTGGTGGACCACCGACATCGGGGGCTTCCACGGCGGCGACGCCCGCGACCCCGCGTACCGTGAGCTGTTGATCCGGTGGTTCCAGTTCGGCGTCTTCTGCCCGCTGTTCCGGCTGCACGGCGACCGCGAGCCGCGCACCCCCACCTCGTACGCCCAGACCGGCGGCCCCAACGAGGTCTGGTCCTACGGCGAGGAGGCGTACGGGATCATCGCCGGGCTGCTCCAGCTGCGCGAGCGGCTGCGTCCGTACCTCCACGAGCAGATGACCGTCGCCGCCCGTACCGGGCTGCCGCCGATGCGACCGCTCTTCGTCGACCACCCGGACGACCCGCGCGCGTGGCCGGTGGACGACGCGTTCCTCTTCGGCCCCGACGTGCTCGTCGCGCCGGTGGCCGAGGCCGGGCAGCGCGCCCGGGAGGTGTACCTGCCGGGCGGTGCCCGCTGGGTCTGCGCCGCGACCGGCCGGGCGTACGACGGCGGCGGCGCGGTCACGGCCGCCGCCCCCCTCGACCGGATCCCCGTCTTCGTCCGCGAAGGCGCCGAGGTGCCGCTGGGCGCGGCCGGCTCGGCGGCGACCGTATGAAGGAGAGCGCGCAGGCGGCCCGGACGACCGGCGGCACCGATCAGAAGGGCGGCCGGCCGGTCGTCCCGAGCAGGGGCGAACGGCGCCCCCTGGGCCTGGCGGAGGTGACGCTCACCGGCGGCGGATTCTGGCAGGACCTGAAGCGGACCAACGCCGCGACCACGCTGGCGCACTGCGAGCGGTGGATGGAGCGGGTCGGCTGGCTCGCCAACTTCGACCGCGCCGCGGACGGCACGACCGGGCCCGACCGGCCCGGCTGGCCGTTCGCCGACTCCGAGGTCTACAAGCTCATCGAGGCGCTGGCGTGGGAGTACGGCAGCACCGGCGACCCCGTGCACGGCGCGGCCGTACGGCGGCTGACGGCACGTATCGCCCGCGCCCAGGACCCCGACGGCTACCTCAACACCTGCTACGGGCACCCCGGCCGGCCGCCGCGGTACAGCGACCTGGAGTTCGGCCACGAGCTGTACTGCACCGGGCACCTGCTGCAGGCCGCCGTCGCCCGGCTGCGCACCACCGGCCACGACGAACTCGTCGCCGTCGCCCGCCGGGCCGCCGACCACGTCTGCGACACCTTCGGCCCCGGCGGGCTGAAAGGCATCTGCGGCCACCCCGGGATCGAGACCGCCCTCGCCGAACTGGGCCGCGCCCTCGGCGAGCCCGCGTATACCGACCAGGCGCAGCTCTTCCTCGACCGACGCGGCCACCGCACCCTGGCGGTGCCGTTCGGCATCGGCGGCGCCGGCTACTTCCAGGACGACGTGCCCGTCCGCAGGGCCGAGTGCTGGCGCGGCCACGCCGTGCGCCAGCTCTACCTGGCGGCCGGCGCCGTGGACGTGGCCGTGGAGCGGGACGATCGGGAACTGCTCGCCGCCGTCGAGCGGCAGTGGGCCCACGCCGTCGCCCGCCGCACGCACCTGACCGGCGGCATGGGCTCACGGCACCGGGACGAGGGCTTCGGCGACGACTGGGAGCTTGCGCCCGACCGTGCGTACTGCGAGACGTGCGCGGGCGTCGCGTCGGTCATGGTGTCCTGGCGACTGCACCTGGCCACCGGCGACATGCGCTACCCCGATCTGATGGAGCGCACGTTCTTCAACGTTGTCGCCACCTCGCCGCGCGCCGACGGCCGGGCGTTCTTCTACGCCAACCCGCTCCAGCAGCGCACAGCGGGCGGGGGCCCCGGCCTCTCCGCCGACGTCTCCGCCGACGTCTCCGCCGACGGGGAGGTCAGCCCCCGCGCCGAGGGCGGCACCCGGGCGGCCTGGTTCGACGTCTCCTGCTGCCCCACCAACGTCGCCCGCACCCTGGCCTCCTGGCACACCTGCCTGGCCACGGCCGGGCGGCGGGAGCTGACGCTGCTGCAGTACGCGAGCGGCCGGATCGCGGCCGAGCTGGGCGACGGACGGACGGTGACCGTGGCGGTGGAGACCGCGTACCCGGCGGACGGGCTGGTGACGATCCGGGTGGTGGACGCGCCCGCGGGCGCGATGGCCCTGCGGCTGCGGGTCCCCGCGTGGGCGCGGGGCGCGGTGCTCCACGAGGGCGGCCGGCAACGCCCCGCCGCCCCGGGCGCGGTGGTGGTCGACCGCGTACTCGTGCCCGGCGAGGACATCCGCCTGCACCTCCCTGTGACCCCCCGCTTCACCTGGCCGGACCGCCGCATCGACGCACTGCGCGGCAGCGTCGCCGTCGAGCGCGGCCCGCTTGTCTACTGCGCCGAGTCGACCGACCTGCCGGACGGACTGAGCCTGGACGACGTCCTGCTGGACACCACGACCCCGCCCGTGGAGCGCGACGGCGCCGTCCGGGCCCGCGCCGTACCCGCGCCCCGGCAGGCCCCGGACGCGGGACCGGCCTGGCCCTACGCGCCGGAGCCCGGGCCGGTGGCGTCCCCGGGACCCTCGATGGAGCTGACACTGACCCCTTACCACCGCTGGGCGGAGCGCGGCCCTGCCGCGATGCGCGTGTGGCTGCCCGCGAGCACCGCGTGACCGGAGGCCCGGCGTGCACGGGCCGGGTGGTGACCGGTCATGCGCTGCAAGGACGCGCTCCTCCCGTCATCGGCTTGCGGGTGTTCCGTCGGCAACCGGGGCGCCTGCTTCGCCTCGGTAGTCGATGCGGTAGAGGCCGGAGTCGTTGTTGCCGCCCCCGAAGGAGCTGCCCCACTCCAGGAGGTAGAGCGAGCCGTCCGGGCCGAAGGTCATGTCCATCGGCTTGATGAACCTGGTGCCGGACATGAAGGCGTTGACGGACCCCAGCCCGCCGCCGTCGAAGCGCATCTCCTTGATGAAGCCGCGGTCCCACTCGTAGAAGAACGACGAGCCGTCGAACGACTCCGGGAACTTCGTGGTGGAAGGGTTGTCCGCGTCGTAGCGGTAGACGGGTCCGGCCATCGGGGCGATACCGCCCGAGCCGAGTTCGGGGAACTCCGGTGAGGCGTCGTAGCCGTACCACATGTCGGGCTTCTGGACTGACGGTAGCTGGGTCAGCCCGGTGTTGTTGGGGGACTCGTTGACGGGGTTGGCGCAGTCGAACTTCGGGCCGACCTGGCCGTTGTCGGGGTTGTACGGGGCGTAGGGCTCGTTGTTGCCGTGGCAGAAGGGCCAGCCGTAGTTGCCTGGTTCGGTGATGATGTTGTACTCGCCCATGCCCGCGGGGCCGCGGTTGTCGGTGGTGCCGTGGCGGTCGGGGCCGTAGTCGGCCATGTGCACGTCGCCGGTGGCGGGGTCGACGGTGAAACGGAAGGGGTTGCGGAAGCCCATGGCGTAGATCTCGGGGCGGGTCTTGTCCGTACCCTCGGGGAAGAGGTTGCCGTCGGGGATGGTGTATCCGCCGCTGTCGGTGGGCTGGACGCGCAGGATCTTGCCGCGCAGGTCGTTGGTGTTGCCTGCGGTGCGTGCGGAGTCCTGCATCTCGTGGCCCGGGCGCCAGTCCAGCGGGGCGTAGCCCTGCCAGGCCGATTCGAGGTTGGGTGCGGTGTCGTCGCCCGCGCCGATGTACAGGGTGCGGTCCGGGCCGAATTCGAGGCTGCCGCCGGTGTGGCCGGGTTCCGGGTAGGTCCGGTCCCGGTAGGCGGGGATGTCGATCACCTTCTGCTCGCTCGCCGGATCCAGGGTGTTCCCGTCAAGGGTGAAGGCGGACACCCGGTTGATGTCTTCGGCGCTGTCGGCGGGGGAGTAGTTGAGGTAGATCTTGTTGCTGGTGGCGAAGTCCGGTGCCAGGGCCAGCCCGATGAGCCCGTCCTCGCCGCCGGTGTACACCCTGAGGGTTCCGGCGGTCGTGGTGGACTGGGTTGCCGGGTCGTAGACGCGCACGGCGCCGCCGCGCTGGATGTAGATCACGCGGCCGTCCGGTGCGACGTCCAGCTCCATGGGATCGAGGGTGCCGTCGTCGAGCGTCACCTTCTCGAAGGTGGCCTGGCCGGGTGCGGGCTGACCGCATTCTCCGGGCTGGTTGCCCGTCGCCCACTGCACGCCGCCCATCAGGTGGTTGCGGAAGTCCTCCTCCGCGTAGGCGGCGGCGTCGTGTCCCATGGCGGTGGCGAAGACCTTGCCGCCGGAGGCGACGCTGCACCAGGAGATGGGATGGTCCTCGCCCATCGCGAACTGCCCCGGGTCGTAGGTCGATTCGTCGACGGTGGCGAGCACGTGGACGTTCGGCCGCGGGCTGGGGTCGAAGTTGTACCACTCCTCGGGCCTGGTCCAGGTCGCGGGGAGACCCTGGGTGGAGGGGTGGTCCGGATCCTCGATGCGGACGGTGCCGTTCTGGATGCCGGCGGCGTGGCCGGGCATGTGGGCGCCGCCGTTGACGGTCTCGTCCCACCAGGGGAACTCGCCCTCGATACCCGCGTCGAGGGTGTTGTGGACGGCTACCACTCCCCCGCCGCCGGTGACGTAGCGCTGCATGGCCTGACGCTGTTCTTCGGTGTCCCAGACCATGCCGGAGTTCTGGAGCATGACGACGGCGTCGAACCCGGAGAGCTCCGCGTCGTCGAAGACGGCCGGGTCGTCGGTCTGGACGAGCTCGATGTCCTGCTCGGCCGCCTCCTCCTGGAACATCCGGATGCCGGCCGGTATGGAGTCGTGCACATAGCCGACGGCCCTGGTGAACAGCAGTACCCGGGCCTCGGCGGCCTGGGCGTGGGCCGCGGTCGCCGTCAGGGCACCGGCCGCAAGCAGCGGCGCCATGGCCAGCGCCACGAGGGCGCGTGGGCGAGTGCGGTGTCGTTCCTTCATGTGGGGGGTCCTTTCGAGGAGGGAGGAACGCGGGTGCCGAGGACAGGAGTGCCGGTGAAGGCAGTCCTCAGACGCGTGCCGTGCTGAGCCTGTCCGGTTCGCCGTGCCAGGCCGCGATCAGGATCTGTTCCAGCGCGTCCACGTCGAGCGGCACGGGGTTGTTGTCGATGAGTCTCCTGATGCCGATCGAGGATTCGGCCAGTCCGCGGACGTCACCGGCCTCGACCCCGAGTTCCGCCAGTGATGCGGGCAGTCCGACGCGCAGCCCGAGCTCGTGGACCGCCGCCACGGGGTCGGTGCACCCCATCACTTCGGCCAGAGCGGCCATCTCGGCCAGGCGCGCCGTCCGGTTGAACTGCATGACGTAGGGGAGCAGGAGGCCGGTCCCGAGCCCGTGTGACGTGCGGGTCGCCGCCCCGACCGCGAACTGGAGGGCGTGCGCGGCGGTGACGCCGGCGTTGCCGAAGGCGATGCCGGCGAGCAGGCTGCCGTAGAGCATGGCGGACCGGGCTTCCAGGTCGTCCCCGTCGTCGACGGCGCGGGCCAGGTTCGCGCAGATGCCGCCGGCTGCGGTCAGTGCGAGGGTGTCGGAGAGCGGGTTTTTGCCGACCTGCGGCCGGTCGAGCACCGAGGACGCGGTTGCGGGCCGGCGGATCGCCATGAAGGACTCCACGGCGTGGGCCAGTGCATCCATCCCCGAGTGAGCGGTCACCGTCCGCGGTGCGCCCACGGTCAGCAGCGGATCGCAGACCGCGTGCCGCGGGATGAGGTGCCGGCTGGCGACGCCGACCTTCATCCGCGTCGTCGCATCGGTGATCACGGAGACCGGCGTGACCTCCGAACCCGTCCCGGCCGTGGTGGGCACCGCGATCAGCGGCAGCACCGGACCGGGCACCGACTCCACGGCGTAGTAGGTGCTCAGCGGGCCCGGATGGCTCGCCAGCAGCGCGGTGGCCTTCGCGAGGTCGATGGTGCTCCCGCCCCCGACGGCGACGACCACGTCTGGCCGGTACTCAGCGGCGTACTCGACCGCTTGCGTGATCGTGCTCTCCGGCACGTCCACGACGGCTTCGGAGAACACGCCTGTGTCGACACCCGCCTCGTGCAGCGAGGCAAGCACCGAGTTGAAGCCGGGCGATCCGGTGATGTTCGGATCGGTGACGACCAGCGCCCGGTCGCCGTACCCGGCGGCGAGCTGACCCGTCGCTGAGGCCATCCCGGTGCCGAAGATCACCTGGGCGGGTGTGCGCAGGACCGCGAAGTCGTTGATGGCTCCTCCAAAAAGGCCGTCAGGAGCCCGTGCAGCTCCGTCGGCCGTTCGGCCGGTGAGGCGTGCCCGCACGCCCCGAACAGGTGTGCCCTCACATCGGGCAGCAGGCGCAGTAGTGGCAGCGTGCTGGACTCCAGCGGCACGACGCGATCCTCCACGCCGTGCACCAGGAGCGTGGGCGCCCGGATCTGCGCCAGCTCGTCGGCGGTCAGCGCGAGATCACGGACCCATCGCTCGCGCGGCGGCGGGAACATGCCGGCGAACGCCTCGCGCGGACCCGGCTCGAGCGTGGCGGCCAGCCGCGCCTCGACGGCCTCGCCGGTGCGGAACGCCTCGTCGACGTGCAGCAGCTCAAGGAGTTCACGGGCCGCCGCGCGCCCGGGCCGGTACGCCCAGAGCCGGTCCAGACCCGGAGGCAACGGCATGTCGAGCCCGAGGGTGCCGATCCCCACCAGCCGGGTGACCGTCTGCGGCCGGGCGTGGGCCACCGACAGTGCGATGGCCCCGCCCATGGAGTTGCCGACGACGGCGCAGCGGTCCAGCTTCAGTTCGTCCAGGAGCCCCAGGACCTGGGCCGTCCACGCGTGGCGGCCGTAGGGGTTCTCATCGCCGGACTCCGGGCCGGGGAGCAGCCTGCTCCGGCCGAAGCCGGCGAAGTCGGGCGCGATGACGCGGAAGCCGGGCGCCAGCGCAGCCATGAGAGCCTCCCAGGCTGCGCCCGTGGTGCCTGGGCCGGAACCGTGCAGCAGGACGACGGCCGGGCCCGAACCCGCCTCGCGCACATAGGTCTCCTGCCCGGCGACCCGGACCGTCCGTCCCTCGATGCCGGGGCCTGTCGTCCTCGTGACGCCCGGGCGCGCGCCACCCACCGGAAAGCTCACGCGACGGCGGTCAGACGGGGGCGCTGGAGCGCTCGAGAACGGACACGAACGCCCGTGACCACTCGGGCAGGTCCGGCCAGCCGCGGCAGGAGACCATGTTCCCGTCGACGACGTCGGGCTCGTCGACGACCGTCGCGCCGGCGTTCTCCATGTCGGCGGCCAAGGGCCCGAACGCCGCCGTCCTGCGCCCCTTCAGGAGGCCGTAGGCAGCCGGCACCTGCGGTCCGTGGCACACGGTGCCCACGGGCAGGTCGTGGGCGAAGAAGTACTCCGTGATGCGGCGGACGTCGGCGTCGAGGCGGATGTACTCGGGAGCACGGCCGCCGGGGATGATCAAGCCCGCGTACCCCGTCGGATCGACCTCGGAGAAGGCCAGGTCGACGGGAAGCCTGCGCCCGTTCTTCTCCGTGTAGGCGTCACACTCCGGCTCGAAGTCGTGGATCACGAGCTGCACGTCCCGGCGCGTCAACGCCGCGACGTCCGCCTGATAGCCCGCCTCGCGCATACGGAAGAGCGGGTACATCGTGTCCAGCTCCTCGGCCGCGTCGCCGACGAGCACAAGCACCTTCTTCATCGTTCCTCCGGTTCTCGGCGGTCCTGATCGCGCCCGCCCTGTCGCCTTCTTGGGCCGTCAGGAGTCGAACTGGGTGAAGAACTTCCACACCTCTCCCGACGTCCAGGTCTGCCAGCCGCCGCCGGTGGACCCGTCTATGGGGCCGGGGTCGTGACCTCCGTCGAACGCGGCCCATACGACGGGATACCCGGTGTTGCACCCGGAGTAGACGGTGACGATGTGCGTGAGGCTGCCTTGCCCCGGCTCGGGCGGGTTCTGCTGGGTACAGCCGTTGTTCCTGACGAACGTGTCGCGCAGGGCCCGTCCCGAAGAAATCGGCAGCACGTTGTCCCTGAGGCCGTGGAGCCCCATGTACGCGACGGGTTGCGTTCCGCCGTTGCAGCCGCTGAGGTTCGCGCCGGAGTAGACCGCCACCGCGCGGAAGACCGTCGCTCGGCTGCAGGCGAGGGCGTACGACATCGCGCCGCCGTAGCTGAAACCCGCGGAGAAGACCTGCGCCGTGTCGACACACAGGCCTGCCCCGACCTCCCGGAGTATGTCGTCGACGAGGGTCACGTCCTGACCGCCGGAGTTGGCCCAGCCGTTGTTGAGGCCCTGGGGCGCCACGAAGATCGTGCCGTTGCCCGCGCTGTCCGCCAGGCGCCTCAGGCCGTAGTAGGACCAGTTGTACCCGTCGGATCCACCCGAGTCGACATCGTTGGCGGTGCCGCCCAGCCAGTGCATTCCGAAGATCAACCGGTAGGGGCGGTCGTTGTCGTAGTCGGCGGGGACCCTGAGGATGTAGCTGCGGTTCTGGCCGCTGCTGGAGATCGTGTGCGTACCGCTGGCCAGCGTCGGAGCCTGGCCGCATCCGGCAGTCGCGGCGGCGGCACCGGCATCCACGGGCGGCGTGCTTGTGCCGGGACTGCTGCTCAGCGCCGTGCCGGGAGCGGCCATGGCGATAAGTGCCGCAGCCACAAGGGGTACTAAGAGGGATCGGTACTTCATCAGTTTCTCCCTTTCCGTCGGGAGGTCGGTCGTCCGTGTGCGTGCCCGACCGGCAGACGTCATATGTTTGGGAGCGCTCCCGAGCGTAGTGCTCCTCCTCCGAGCTGTAAACGGATGTGCCAGCCCGGGTCGGGGAAGGCCCACCCAGGCCGCGAGGGGACCCCGCCGTCCGGGAAACCCCAGCCGGTGTGCGGCTGGGGTTCCTTGGTGCGGTGGGTGTCAGGGTTGGAGGGTGAGGACGCCGGGGCGCCAGGGGAGTTGGTCGTAGGGGCCGCCTGCGGCGGGGTCTTTGCCCTGGTAGAGGAGTTGGAGGTGGCAGGGGTCGATGGTCATGGTCTGGTCGGGGTTGGTGCGGAGGAGGTCGCCGTGGCTGATGTCGTTGGTCCAGGTGGCGCCGCTGTTGGCTTTGCCCGCGAAGGGGTTGTTTTCGCTGGTGGCCTGGGGGGTCCATGAGCCGTTCAGGCTGGAGGAGGTGAAGGAGCGGAAGTAGCGTCCGCCTGCGCCGATGGCTTCGACGATCATGAGGTATTGGTTCTGGCCGTCGACTTTGTAGACCTGTACTCCTTCGAAGAGGTTGTTGGTGGAGTCGGTCATGATCGTGGTGTAGGAGGTGCCGAAGTTGCCGGGGAAGTTGCCGATGGGCATGCTGGCGCGGTAGATGCGGCCGTTGTCGCCGGCGAAGAACAGGTACATGTTCTGGTCGTCGGCGATGAGGGTCTGGTCGATGGGGCCGGTTCCGGAGTCGGAGATGCTGCCGGTGAACAGGGGTTGTGGTGAGGACCAGCCGTTGGGGTTGGCGGGGTCGTTTGAGGTGCGGTAGATGAAGGGCCACTGGCCCCACTGGTAGGCCAGTACCCAGATGTTCTTGGGTGCGAAGTAGAAGAGTGTGGGTGCGACGGTGGCCTGGTTCATCTCGTTCTGGCCGGCTGATGCCATGTCCGNCCAGTCGGTGAAGGGGCTGAAGGCCATCGAGCCGTACGACGACCCCTCCACCTTCGTGCCGTAGATGAGATGCTGGCCGTTGTGCTTCACGGCGGTGAAGTCCTTCAGCGACACCCACCCGTGCGCCGGCTGCGCCAGCACACCCGAAGACGACCACCGGTAGGACGACGGAAGCGCACACTGAGCGTCCGTCGT
>NZ_JCANSZ010000047.1:0-58705 GCF_059570535.1 Streptomyces sp. CNP082 | reverse complement strand
TGCCCGACCGGCCACGCGCGCAATGGCTCCGCCCAGACGGCCGACGAATCCGCCCAAGGACAGCCGAAGCGCCAGTCAGTCCTGGAGTCAGACCCTCGGACGGAGCCACAGCAATCATCACTGTCAGTCCTCGCCGAGGTATGCCTTGCGCACGGATTCGTCGTGGAGGAGTTCTTCTCCGGTGCCGGAAAGGACGACTTTGCCGACTTCCATGACGTGTCCGTGGTCCGCGAGGGAGAGCGCGGCCTGGGCGTTCTGTTCGACGAGCAGGATGGTGGTGCCCTGGGCTTTGAGTTCCCGGATGGTTTCCATGATCTTCTGCATCATGATCGGCGAGAGGCCCATGGAGGGTTCGTCGAGCATGAGGAGCTTGGGCCGGGACATCAGTGCCCTGCCCATGGCGAGCATCTGCTGTTCGCCGCCGGACAGGGTGCCGGCGGCTTGTTTGCGCCGTTCGCCGAGGATGGGGAACAGCTCGTAGCACATGTTGATGTCCTGCTCGATGCCTGCGGTGTCCTTGCGGAGGAAGGCGCCGAGTTGGAGGTTTTCGGTGATGGTGAGGCGGGGGAAGAGCCGGCGGCCTTCCGGGGAGTGGGCGAGGCCCATGGCGACGATCTTGTGGGCGCCGACGCCGTTGAGCGGCGTGCCGTCGAAGAAGATTTTGCCGCCGGAGGGCTTGAGCAGTCCGGAGAGGGTGCGCAGGGTGGTGGTCTTGCCGGCGCCGTTGGTGCCGATGAGGGTGACGACCTCGCCGCTCTGCACGCTGAACGAGATGCCTTTGACGGCTTCGATCTTGCCGTAGGCGACTTTGAGGTCTTCGACCTCGAGTAGCGCGGTCACGCGTCGCCCTCCTTGCTCTTCTTGGGGGTGCTGGCGCTCCCGGTGTGCTGTGGGATCGCGTCCTCGGCGGCGGTGATTTCGTCGACGGCCTCGTCCTCGGGGGCGCCTTCGAAGGGTTCGCCGAGGTAGGCGGCGACGACGCGGTCGTCGCTCTGGACGACGTCGGGGGTGCCTTCGACCAGTTTTTCTCCTTGGACGAGGACGGCGACGCGGTCGCAGAGTCCGAAGATGAACCGCATGTCGTGTTCGATGACGAGCACGGAGATGCCTTGTTCGCGGACGGCGAAGACGAGTTCGCGGGTGGCCCGGGTTTCCTGGGGGTTCATGCCCGCGGTGGGTTCGTCGAGGAGCAGCAGTCCTGGTTCGCTGGCGAGTGCCCGGGCGATCTCCAGTTTGCGCTGTTCGCCGTAGGGGAGGTTGCGGGCGAGGTGGTCGCGTTTGGCGGCGAGTCCGGTGAACTCCAGGAGTTCCATGGCGCGTTGTTCGGATGCGGCTTCTTCTCGTTTGAAGCCGGGGCCGCGCAGCAGTGCGGACCAGAGTCCTTCGCGGGTGCGGGTGTGGCGGCCGACGAGGACGTTTTCCAGGACCGTCATGTTGGCGAAGAGACGGATGTTCTGGAAGGTCCGGGCGATGCCTGCCTCGGTGACGCGGTGGGAGCGGTGCGGCAGGACTTTGCCCTTGTAGCTGACCGTTCCTTCGGTGGGGATGTAGAGCCCGGTCATGCAGTTGAAGAAGGTGGTCTTGCCGGCGCCGTTGGGGCCGATGAGTCCGACGATCTCGCCTTGGCCGACGGTGAGGTCGACGTTGCGTACGGCGGTGAGGCCGCCGAAGCGCATGGTGACGCCGCGGGCGTCCAGGACGGTGGTGCCGGTTGCGGTTCCCTTGGCGGGGGCGGTGTCGTTGGTCATGGGTGTCACACCCCCACCTTGGTGAGGCCGGTTTCTTCCTTGGGCGCGTCGGGCTGGTCGCTGTCGTGGAACTCGAGTTGCTTCCGGCGGTCGGCGATGAGGCCCTCGGGGCGGAAGCGCATGAGCAGGACGAGTGCCACGCCGAAGAGCAGCAGTTGGTATTCCTGGACGAACTGCAGCTTGGCGGGGATGAGGTAGAGCAGCGACGCGCCGATGAGCGGGCCGCTGACGGTGCCCATGCCGCCGAGGATGACGGCTGCCAGGAGGAACGCGGAGTTGGGTGGTACGGCTTCGACGAATTTGTACCCGTTGGGCGTGACCGTGTACTGGACGTGTGCCTGTACGGTGCCCGCCATGCCGGCCAGGGTGGCGCCGAGCGCGAAGGCGAGGAGCTTGAGCCGGAAGGCGTTGATGCCCATGGCGCGGGCGGCGGTCTCGTCCTCGCGGATGGCGACCCAGGCGCGGCCGATGCGCGACTGGTCCGCGCGCCGGAAGATCATGACGGTGATGATGGTGAACACCAGCATGAGCATGAAGTAGTTGGAGAACCGGCCTAGTTCGACGCCGAGGATGGTGTGCTTCTCGCCGAGGTTGAAGCCGAACATTTCCAGTTCGGGGATGCTCGGGATGCCGTTGGGCCCGTTGGTGACGTCGGGGCCGGAGACGCCGTCCATGTTCTGGACGGCGATGCGGAAGATTTCGCCGAAGCCGAGGGTGACGATGGCGAGGTAGTCGCCGCGCAGCCGCAGGGTCGGGGCGCCGATGAGCACGCCGAAGACCAGCGAGGCGGCGGCGCCGGTGAGCACGGCCGCCCAGAACGGGAAGTGGACCCCGATGCTGGAGGTGGGTGCGCCGGAGACCAGGGCGGCGGTGTACGCGCCGACGCCGAGGAAGGCGACGTAGCCGAGGTCGAGCAGCCCGGCGAGGCCGACGACGACGTTGAGGCCGAGTGCCACGGTGGCGAAGATGAGGATGTTGGTGCCGATGTTGGCGTAGGCGTCGTCGCTCTGGGTGAACGGGAAGACGAACGCGGCGACGAAGGCCGCGGTGACGGTGACGTTGCGGTGTTTGGCGGTGAGCTGGCCGAGCTGCTGGGTGAGACCCGCGCGGCCCAGGGCGGGGAACGCGAAGGCGACGAGGACCATGTAGCCGACGAACAGTTCCGCGTAGTCGGTGCCGATGCCGAAGGTGAAGACGTACAGGCCGATGGCGAAGGAGACGGAGATGATGATGATCTCCAGCCAGGCCGGCAGGTCCTTCAGCCGCCTGGGGGCCGGTGCCTTCAGGGAGTGCACCAGTTGTTCCCACGGGTTGGCCGGCGGGCTGTCGGGGTCCACGGGGACGTCCGCGGGCAGGCCGAGGGCGCCGATGGCGCAGATCAGGGCGGCGGCGACGGCGATGTAGCCGCCGGGGTCGACGTTGATCAGGCCGCCGAGGTTCTTGACGATGGCGCCGATGGTGTAGCCGGTGACGCCGAGGGTGCCGAGGGCGAGGAGCCGTGCGGCGCTGTTGGGCCCGGCGGGGGTGAGCCAGCGCAGTCCGCGCACGCCCTGTCCGGAGAGCAGGAAGGCCAGGGTGAGCAGCGCTCCGGTGAGCGTCAGCAGTTGCAGCCCGCCGGGGTATCCGTAGACGGTCAGGTTGCCCGGGAATTCCTCGGTGTAGGTCCAGGAGAGGAAGGTGGCGAGGAAGGTGCCGGCGGCGCCGCCGAGGGCGAGGAGCCGGGCGAGGCCGGGGGGCAGGGGCAGGGTGGCGCCGGTGGGGGCGGCCGGGGTGGTTTTCTCCATGGTGGTCATCGCTTTCACGCCCTGTCCGAGACGCGTTCGCCCAGGAGGCCCTGTGGTCGCAGGAGCAGGACGAGGATCAGCAGCACGAAGGCCCACACGTCCTTCCAGGAGCCGCCGCCGAGCTGGTCCATGCCGGGGATGTCACCCATGTACGCGCTGGCCATGGCTTCGGCGACGCCGAGGACGATGCCGCCGATCATGGCGCCGTAGATGTTGCCGATGCCGCCGAGGACGGCGGCGGTGAACGCCTTCAGGCCGGCGATGAAGCCCATCTTGAAGTCGACGTTGCCGTACCGCAGCCCGTGGGCGATCGCCGCGATGGCGGCGAAGGCGCCGCCGATGGCGAAGGCCATCACGATGATGCGGTCGGTGTTGATGCCCATGAGCTTGGCCGTGTCGGGGTCCTGCGAGGTGGCCTGCATGGCGCGGCCGGTGCGGGTTTTGGAGACGAAGAACCCGAGGGCGATCATGCACACGGGGGCGGCGATGAGGAGGAACAGGTCGCCGCGCAGGATGGAGAACTCGCCGAAGTCGATGCGCGGGCCGCTGAACTCGGGGAAGGGCCGCGCCTTCGTGGCGTCGGGGTACCAGGCCCAGATGGCCTGCTGCAGGGCGATGGACAGGCCGATTGCGGTGATAAGGGGGGCGAGGCGTGGCGCGCCGCGCAGGGGACGGTAGGCGAAGCGCTCGGCGCCCACGGCTACCAGGACGGAGCAGACGACTGCCATGAGGATCATCAGCGGCAGGGCGACGAGCAGGCTGGTGCCGTTGGGCATCCACAACCACATCGTCAGGGCGCCGAAGCCGCCGATCATGAATATCTCGCCGTGGGCGAAGTTGATGAGCTGAACAATGCCGTAGACCATCGTGTAACCGATGGCTATGAGCCCGTACAAGGCGCCGAGTAGCAGGCCGTTGGCAAGTTGCTGCGGCAGATCGTTCACCGCTGGGCCTCCGAGTGGGTGTCAGATATGGCCGCGCGGGGGGCGCTGTGTGCGCCCCCCGCGCCGCTTGCGGTCTGTGTGATCAGTGGGCGGTGTGGTCCGCCCCGGTCAGCCTTCGAATTCGCCGCTGGTCAGCGGCACGTGCTCGCCGTCCTTGATCTGGTACAGCGACAGCTGCTTGTTGGTGGTGTCGCCGAACTCGTCGAAGGCGACGCTGCCGGTCACACCCTCGAAGGAAACGTCCTGCATGGCCTCCGAAATGGCGCTGCGGGCCTCGTCCGTGTCACCGGGCAGTTCGCCGTCGTTCTCCTCGACGACGGCCTTCACGGCCTGGATGACGGCCCAGGTGGAGTCGTAGGAGTAGCCGCCGTACGCCTCGTAGGCGTCCTTGTAGCCCGCGGCCTCGTAGTTCTTGATGAACTCCTTGGCGGTGTCCAGTTCGGTCAGCGGCGCGCCGACGGAGCTGGCCATGTCGCCCTCGGCGTTCTCCTTGGCCAGGGAGACGTACTCGGCGCTGAACAGTGCGTCGCCGCCGACGGTGGGGATCTTGGCTCCGGCCTTCTTGACCTGGGCGGCCAGCGGGGCGCCGGCGGGGTACTCGCCGCCGTAGTAGACGAACTCGGCGCCGGAGTTCTTGACCTTCGTGGCGATGGCCGCGAAGTCCTTGTCGTCGGGGTTGACGTGGTCGGTTCCGACGACCTTGCCGCCGAGCTTCTCGAACTCGTCGGCGAAGGTGGCGGCCAGCCCGGCGCCGTAGGTCTTCTTGTCGTCGATGACGAAGACCTTCTTCAGCTTCTCCTCGTTGAAGAGGTACTGCGCCGCGTACGGCCCCTGGATGGCGTCGGTGGTGGACACCCGGAAGTAGTTGTCGAACGGGCGCACCTTCTCGCCGGACTGCCACTCCTCGCCCTGGGTCAGGGCGGGGTTGGTGTTCGCGGGCGAGACCTGGACCATGCCGGCGTCGGAGACGACCTTCTGCATGGACTGGCCGACGTCGGAGTTGAGCGGGCCGACGATGCCCATGACGTCGTCGTTGCCTATGAGCTTGGTGGCGTTCTGCTGGCCCTGCTGGGCCTGCGCCACGTCGTCGAGGGCCTCGAGCTCGAATGTGACGCCCTTGACCTCCTCGTTGTCGTTGGCCGTCTTCACGGCGAGCTCGGCGGAGTTCTGGATGCCGATGCCCAGGGCCGAGAGGTCGCCGGTCAGCGGCGCGTCGAGGCCGATAACGACGGTCGTTCCGTCGCCACCGCCTCCGTCTTCGCTGTCGTCGTCGCGGGAACCGCAAGCCGACAGCGTGAGAGCCCCTGCGGTGACCGCAGTGGTGAGTATGAGCAAGGAACGGTGACGCACGATCAGTCCTTTCCCCTGGCGCGGCCTCGACTGCGCAGAGTGGGCCGGTGCACGCGGCAGGCGTCGGAAGGTGACCTGCTGCGCGGTGACTGGGCGTGACTCTAAGCCGCCCCGGGGCGGGGGGGCAGAGGTGCAGGCAATGCTGTGACTCTCTTGTTATGACCCTTACATCCGGCGGCCGGGGCGGCGGGGGTGCTCTGTGCCGGATCCGCGGAGTCCGGACGCCCGAAGGGGCGTGAAGCCGCTGCTGGTGTCCTGTGCGCCGGGAGCCGCCCGCTGAGCGGGTTCGCATATCGTACGCAGCGCCCGGGACAGTTCGGCGGCGTAGGTGCCGCCGAGGATGGAGCTGTAGTCCTGTATTGCGCGCGTGTTACGCAGCGTTACGCGCAGGGAGGGCAGGCGCGCGTCGAGGGGGAGGCCGGTGCACCGGACGACCTCGAACCTCACGGTGACGCGGGTGGGTTGGCCCCGGGGCAGTTCCAGCGGCGGTGCGGGCCGGACGGACAGTTTCAGGCCGCTGTAGCCCTGGGTGACCTTCTCCAGTGAGGCGCCGCTGTCCGAGGTGGCGATGAGCTGGGCATCAAAAGTGGTATCGCCCGGTTTAGGGGTTTCTATCCCGAGAAAGGAGAAAGCGGTTGACTGGAGGGGGTACGGCACAGGCGGGGGCGGCACCGGCTCCGGCCGTGTGGCCAGGGCGTATACGCCGAGAGCGGCCAGCGCCGCGAGGCCGGCGCCGATGGCGGCGAGCCGGCGGGAGCGGGGCGGCAGCGCCGTCCAGCGCTCGCCGAGGCGCGGTCCCGCAGAGCCGCCGCCGAGGATCTCCGCGGGCGGGCCGGGGTCCGGTTCTGAACCGGGCTCGGGCCGGGTGGGCGCGCTCATGGCGGACAGCGTAAGGGCGTACGCGCCCGGGGCGCAGGGGGCGTGCACGCGCGCGTCCGACTACCGAACGTACGCGACGGCGGCGGGCGCCGGGGCGGTGTGCCCCTGCTCCCGCCGCCGTCCGGTGACGTGGCCCGCGGCCTGGCCCGTGGGACGCCGTCAGCGTCCGGGCGGTCCTGCGGCCGGGCGGGGTGCGGTCAGAAGTCCCACTCGGCGTCGTCGAGTTCGGCCCGCTTCTGGCTGTCCGCGCCCGCGAACGCGGCGCCCGCCATACCCGCGGCGAGGGTGGAGCCGTCGGCGGGGTCGATCAGCAGGAAGGAGCCGGTGCGCCGGCAGTCGCCGTAGGCGTCCATCGGCAGCGGCTCCGAGGTGCGCAGCACGACGCGGCCGATGTCGTTGACCTCCAGAGACCCCGGGGAGGGGTGGTGGGAGAGGTCGTCGAGCGTGAGCCGGTCGGGGATCTCCTTGACGATCGCCTTGACGGTGCGGGTGGTGTGCTTGAGCAGCACCCGGGCGCCGGGGGCGAGCGCGGTGTCGTGCAGGTGGCAGACGGTGGCCTGGATGTCCTGCGTGGCGTCCGGGGCCTGCTCGCTGGGGGCGATCATGTCGCCCCGGGAGATGTCGATGTCGTCGGCGAGCCGGAGGGTGACCGACTGCGGCGCCCAGGCGGCGTCGACGCTCTCGCCCAGCACGTCGATGCCGGCGACGGTGGAGGTGCGGCCCGAGGGCAGCACGGTGACGGACTGGCCGACCTGGAAGATGCCGGAGGCGATCTTCCCGGCGTAGCCGCGGTAGTCGCGGTACTCCGGGGTCTGCGGACGGATCACGTACTGCACGGGGAAGCGGGCCACGCGACCGCGCGGGTCGTGGTCGATCTGGACGGTCTCCAGGTGCTCCAGCACCGTGGGGCCCGCGTACCAGTCCATGGTGGCCGACGGGGTGACGACGTTGTCGCCCTCCAGGGCCGAGATGGGGATGGTGGTCACGGCGGGCACGCCCAGGGCCTTGGCGTACTTGGTGAACTCGGCGGCGATCTCGGCGAAGACGTCCTCGGCGTAGCCGACGAGGTCCATCTTGTTGACGGCCAGGACCACGTGCGGCACGCGCAGCAGCGCGGCGACCGCGGCGTGCCGGCGGGTCTGCTCGACGACGCCGTGCCGGGCGTCCACCAGGATGACCGCCAGTTCGGCGGTGGAGGCGCCGGTGACCATGTTGCGGGTGTACTGCACGTGGCCGGGGGTGTCGGCGAGGATGAAGCGGCGCCGGGGCGTGGCGAAGTAGCGGTACGCCACGTCGATGGTGATGCCCTGCTCGCGTTCTGCGCGCAGGCCGTCGGTGAGCAGCGCCAGGTCGGGGGCCTCCTGCCCGCGGCTGGCGGAGGCGCGCTCGACGGCCTCCAGCTGGTCGGCGAGCACCGACTTGGAGTCGTGCAGCAGCCGGCCGACGAGGGTCGACTTGCCGTCGTCGACGCTGCCGGCGGTGGCGAAGCGCAGCAGGGAGACCTCGGTGAGCGCGGCCGGCTCCGTGGCGGGGGCAGGTGGGTTCACAGTCATGATCAGAAGTAGCCTTCGCGCTTGCGGTCTTCCATGGCGGCCTCGGACATCTTGTCGTCGGCCCGGGTGGCGCCGCGCTCGGTGAGGCGGGTGGCGGCGATCTCGGCGATGACCTTCTCGATGGTGTCGGCATCGGAGTCGACGGCGCCGGTGCAGGACATGTCACCGACGGTGCGGTACCGCACCGTGCGGGTCTCGACGCGCTCGCCCTCCTTGGCGCCGCCCCAGTCGCCGGGGGCGAGCCACATGCCGCTGCGGAGGAAGACCTCGCGGCGGTGCGCGTAGTAGATCTGCGGGAGCACGATCTTCTCGCGGGCGATGTACTGCCAGACGTCCAGCTCGGTGAAGTTGGACAGCGGGAAGACCCGGACGTGCTCGCCGACGGCGTGCTTGCCGTTGTAGAGCTGCCACAGCTCGGGGCGCTGGCGGCGCGGATCCCAGCCGCCGAACTCGTCGCGCAGGGAGAAGATGCGCTCCTTGGCGCGGGCCTTCTCCTCGTCGCGGCGGCCCCCGCCGAAGACCGCGTCGTAGCGGCCCTCCTCGATAGCGCGCAGCAGCGGCACCGTCTGCAGCGGGTTGCGGGTGCCGTCGGCGCGCTCCTTGAGCTCGCCGCGGTCGATGAAGTCCTGGACGGAGGCGACGTGCAGCCGCAGGTTGTGCTGGGCGGCGACGCGGTCGCGGTAGTCCAGCACCTCGGGGAAGTTGTGCCCCGTGTCGACGTGCAGCAGCGCGAACGGCGGCGGGGCCGGCGCGAACGCCTTCAGCGCCAGGTGGAGCATCACGATGGAGTCCTTGCCGCCGGAGAAGAGAATCACCGGACGCTCGAACTCCCCCGCGACCTCGCGGAAGATGTGCACCGCCTCCGACTCCAGCACGTCCAGGTGCGGCAACTGGAAGTCATGGGCGGTGGCCTGCTCGACCTGGCTCATGCGAGACCTCGTTCCACCAGTGCGGCGTGGAGCATCGCCGCGGATTCTTCGACACTCTGCTCGTGCGTGGGGATGCGCAGATCGGGTTCCGCGGGCGGCTCGTACGGGTCGTCGACGCCGGTGAGGCCGGAGAGCTCACCGGCCGCCTGCTTGGCGTAGAGGCCCTTCACGTCCCGCTCGGCGCAGACGTCGACGGGCGTGGCCACGTGCACCTCCACATACGTCGTACCTTCCGTCTGGTGGCGCTTGCGCACCGCCTCGCGGCTGTCCGCGTACGGAGCGATCACCGGCACGAGGACCTTGACCCCGTGCGACGCGAGCAGCTCGGCGACGAAGCCGATGCGCTGCACGTTCGTGTCGCGGTCCCCGCGGGAGAAACCGAGGCCCGCGGTGAGGAATTCCCGGATCTCGTCGCCGTCCAGCACCTCCACCCGGTGGCCGGCGTCCCGGAGCCGCTCGCCGAAGGCGCGCGCCAGCGTCGTCTTGCCGGCGCTGGGCAGGCCGGTGAGCCAGATCGTGGCGCCGCGCGCGTGTACGCCGTCGGCGCCGGGTGCGTTGTCAGGCACTCCCACTCCCGTGAATCTCCTCGAACAGTGCCTCCCACTGCGGATGGACCGCCTCGGGAGTGTAGGAGCGCGACGTCTGCAGTGCCGCCGCTCCCATGTCGGCCCGCAGGCCCTCGTCGTCCATCAGCTCTCCCATGGCCTCGGCCAGCCCGTCCACGTCCTTGCGGGGCACCAGCAGGCCGTCCTTCCCGTGGGTGAGCACGTCGGACGGGCCCGTCGGACAGTCGAAGCTGACCACGGGGAGTCCGTGGGTCATCGATTCGATCATCACCATGGGCAGGCCCTCGAACCGCGAGCTGAGCACATAAAAGGATGCTCTCGCAAGTTCGTCGTCCAGTTTGTGCGTGTGCCCCATCAGAAAGACGTGATTGTAGAGGTGGTGGTCGTTGATCAGGCGGCGCAGCTCGGCCTTCTTCTCGCCGGTGCCGAAGATCCGCAGCTGCCAGTCGGGGAACTTCTCCACGAGCTGCGCCCACGCCGGAATCAGCATGTCGAAGCCCTTCTGCGGGAAGAGCCTGCCGGCGGCGACCGCGATGCGGTTGGCATAGGTGGTGAGCTTCTTGTCACCGGTGTGCACGGCGTTGGGGATGCGGACGACGCGGGTGCCGGGCAGCAGCTCCTGGTAGTCCTCCCGGTCACCGTGGGTGAGGACGGCGACGGCGTCGAACCGGGGGTACTCGCGCTGGATGGCGGCGCGGATGTCGCCCGGGTGCGTGCCCAGGTTCATGTGCTCCTGGGCGATCTTCCGGCAGGAGCGCGGCGTGTACCGGGCGGTGAGGAAGTTCAGGCCGGGGCGGGTCGGGACGATGACGGCGTCCTGCTGCCGCTCCAGCCAGCCGATGACGGTGTCCTCGACGTGGCGGTTGTAGCGCTCGTACGCGAACTCCCCCGCCGGGATGTGCCGGGGCGGCTGCCCCTCGCGCTCTACGCGCCGCTCGGCGGCGCGGGGGCCGGCCGCTGCCAGCTCGGCCTCGCGGGCGGCGGGCCGCTGGTCGACCAGGGTGGTGACGGTGACGTCGGGGTGGAGGGGGAAGTGGGGCTCGTCGCGAGTGCGCTGCATGCTGGCGATCTCGACGTCGTGGCCCGCGGCGGCCATGGAGCCGGCCTGGTTGAACACGGTGCGGATGGTTCCGCCCGTGCCGTAGGCGTGCATCAGCAGATAGCGGATCTTCATGAGGCCGGCAGTACCTCGACGGAGAGGTTGTCCTTGATGGTGTAGTACGGCTTGACCTCGACGTCGGCACCGTCGACCTGGGCGGGCTGGCCGGGGAAGACCATGATGTTCTTCTTGCCGGTGATCCCGTCGAGGTGGCGGCCGGCGCGCAGCCGGACCTCCGCGTCGCCCTCGCCGGCGGCCAGGTGGATGTCCCACTGGGCCGGCGTCGTCAGCCCGGCGGGCGCCAGGTCGGCCACGGGCACCGTGACGTCGAAGCCGCCGTCCGCCAGCTCGGCGGGATAGCGGAGCTGGTGGTGCTCGTGGTCGCGCCGGACGAGGAGCACCGTCCAGGGGCTGCCGGTGGCGTCGGCGACGCCGTGCAGGCTGCCGGTGAGGCGTACGGCGCCGTCGCGGGGCCAGACCTCGGCGATCTCGGCGTGCGGCTCGGCGGCTGCGGCGCCGGCCGCCGGGGGCCGGCCTTCGAGGTAGCCCCAGGCGGCGCTGATCTCGCGCAGCGGCTCGGGGATCTCCGCTTCGGCGGGCAGCGCGCGGCCGGCCTGCACCTGGCCGCTGCGGATCTTGTCCTTCCAGTCGCCGAGGCCCTTCTTGTAGCTGGCCTCGCCCCGGGAGCCGTAGTCGAGCATGCCCGGCTCGAAGTCGATCCCCAGGTAGGCGCAGATGCCCTTCATGGCGGACTCGGGGTCGTCGGTCATCTCCTCGTAGCGCACGACGTGCCCCGGCAGGGCCTGGCGGGCGCGCTCCGTGGCGCGCATGTAGCGCAGCGCGTCGAGGGCGGCCTCCTCCTCGGTGCGCTTGTCCGGGTCGGCCTCGTACCAGGAGCGGGCGATGGAGGCGGGGTGGCGGAGCAGGAAGATGAACCGGGCGTCGGGCCAGCAGGCGGCGATGCGCTTGTACGCGAAGGTGTTGCTGGGCGTCTTCTCCACCAGGAAGTCCTTGCCGGAGCGCACCAGCTCGCGGTGGAGCACCCGGTCCCAGATCAGGTGCTCCAGGTCACCGCGCTCCAGGCCCAGCTCCGCCATGGCGCGCTCGGCGAGCTTGGTGCTGGCGTTGACCTCCAGGCGGCGGAAGTGCAGTTCGTGCGCGGAGTGCAGGCGGGAGTGCGCGTTGAGCAGCAGGCGCAGCAGGGTGGAGCCGGAGCGTACCGGCGACATGATGAACACGGGCTGCCGCAGCAGCCGGTCGACTTCGGGATCCTCCGGGGGCCGGTACGCGACCTGCGCGGCCGGCTTCGGCTCCGTGGGCTCCTTGGCCCGGGCGGGTTTCAGGGCAGGTGCTTGCGGCAGCCCGGCCTTGCGGATCTCGAAACCCGTGGTTGCGCCGAGCTTGTGATTCAGCTTCCGGAGGAGGTTCATGCGCCCCGAGGCTAGAAGGCGTTTGTGAGACGGGCAACGTACCCGAGCGGCATGTTCGCTAAACGTGCAGGTCATAGCTAGTTTGATTGATACGGAGTGGCGCTGGTCACAGCAACCGCGCGGGAGGTGCACAGACCTGCGGGAGCGGGCACCGGGCACTGGTACGCACCGCCCGGACGGGTGAATTCCGCACGGGACGTCGGTGCCGCCGGGGGTGAGGGGAGGGTGAGAACCATGAGAGCGGGATGAGGGGGAGGGGCCCCGGGGGCGGCCGGTCTGAGCGTATCGGGTGAGCGATTCTCATGGGTTTCTCATCCTCGGGCCGGCGGGTGCGTCCCGCGGCGGGACACGCGGGCGGGCGGCGGGAGTTCGGATCGGCGGGCGGCACGGCCGATGGTGGTGCCCGTGCCGGACGGACCGGCACAGAAGGGAAATCCCACCATGAACGTCACCATGAGGAGGGTCGCGGTCACCGCGGTCGCGGCGCTGTCGGTCCTGCTGGGTGCCGCGGGGACGGCGAGCGCCGCCGAGGGGCATGCGGCGCCGCACCGGCCGTGCGCGCAGAGCAAGCACGTCGCGCAGCACGGGCCGGGCGGCTCGGCGGGCCCGGCCGGCAAGCGGGTGCACGTGAAGGACACACCCCGGGGGCACTGCAAGAAGTCCGGGCGGACGCATGCCCGCTGGCACCGCAAGCCGGTGCACAAGCCGGTGAAGAAGGTCGTCATCAAGGACGGGCGGCGCGCGCCGCGCCACTGACCGCGCCGCCGTGTGCCGGTCCGCCGCGGGTCAGGCGTCGCGCAGCAGGCAGGTGAGCCGCGCGGTGCACACCCGGCGGCCCTCCTCGTCGCTGACGACGATCTCGTACGTCGCGGTGGACCGGCCGCGGTGCACCGGCGTGGCCACGCCGGTGACGACGCCGGAGCGCAGGGCCCGGTGGTGGGTGCAGTTGAGATCGACGCCGACCGCGATCTTCGCCGGGCCGCCGTGCAGCATCGCGCCGACGGACCCCAGGGTCTCGGCGAGCACCGCGGAGGCGCCGCCGTGCAACAGCCCGTACGGCTGGGTGTTGCCCTCCACCGGCAGGGTGCCCACGACCCGCTCGGGCGCCGCCTCCAGCACCGCAAGGCCCATGCGCTGCCCGAGGGCGCCGGCGGAGAACAGCTTCTCCAGATCGACGCCGACGCCGGCGAACTCGTCGAGGATCTCCTGGGGGAACTTCGTCGTGGTGTGCTCGCCCATGTCGCGCCCGGCTCCGTCCTCTGCCCCGTCTACACCGTGTCGGGCTCCACCGTAGACGCGGCCGTTTCCAGCCTCACCACCAGGGACTTGCTTGTGGGGGTGTTGCTCGTGTCCGCGGTGGAGTCGAGCGGCACCAGCACGTTGGTCTCCGGGTAGTACGCGGCGGCGCAGCCCCGGGCCGTCGGGTAGTGCACGACGCGGAAGCCGTCCGCGCGCCGCTCGACGCCGTCGTGCCACTCGCCGACGATGTCCGCGTACACCCCGTCGGCCAGGCCGAGGTCGGCGGCGTCGTCGGGGTGGACGAGGACGACGCGCCGGCCGCCGCGCACCCCGCGGTAGCGGTCGTCCAGGCCGTAGATCGTGGTGTTGTACTGGTCGTGGCTGCGCAGCGTCTGCAGCAGCAGCCGGCCCTCGGGCACCTCGGGGTACGTCACGGCGCCGGCGGTGAAGTGGGCCTTGCCGGTGCTCGTGGGGAAGCGGCGCTCGTCGCGCGGGGCGTGCGGGAGGGTGAAGCCGCCGGGGCGGCGGGCGCGGGCGTCGAAGTCCTCGAAGCCGGGCACCACGCGCGCGATACGGTCGCGGATGCGCGCGTAGTCGCCGCTGAACTCCTCCCAGGGCGTGGCGCTGGCCGGCCCGAGCACCGCGCGGGCGAGCCGGCAGACGATCGCGACCTCCGACAGCAGCGCGTCGCTCGCGGGCGCGAGCCGGCCCCGGGAGGCGTGCACGACGCCCATGGAGTCCTCGACGGTCACGACCTGCTCGTGGCCGCGGCCGTCGGGACCGGGCCGCCGGTCCCGCTCCGTGCGGCCCAGGGTGGGCAGGATGAGCGCGCGGGCGCCGGTGACGACGTGGCTGCGGTTGAGCTTGGTCGAGACGTGCACGGTCAGCCGGGCGCGGCGCATCGCGGCCTCGGTGACCTCGGTGTCGGGCGAGGCGGAGACGAAGTTGCCGCCGACCGCGAAGAAGACCTTGGCGTCGCCGTCGCGCAGCGCGCGGATGGCGCGTACGACGTCGTAGCCGTGTCTGCGGGGCGGGGCGAAGCCGAACTCCTTCTCCAGCGCGTCCAGGAAGGCGGGCGCGGGCCGTTCGACGATGCCCATCGTGCGGTCGCCCTGGACATTGCTGTGGCCGCGCACGGGGCAGACGCCGGCGCCGGGGCGGCCGACGTGGCCGCCGAGGAGCAGGAAGCTGACGATCTCCTTGATGGTGGGCACGGCGTGCTTGTGCTGGGTCAGGCCCATCGCCCAGCAGACGACGATCTTGTCGGCGGCGAGGACCAGTTCGGCGGCGCGGTCGAGGTCGGCGGCGGTCAGGCCGGTGGCGCGCTCGGCGTCGGCGTCGGCGTAGCCGCGGGCGGCGGCGGCGTACTCCTCGTAGCCCCGGGTGTGCTCGGCGACGAACTCCTCGTCCACGACGGCCCGGCCGCCGGGGGTCCGCGCGCCGGAGTCGTGCGCGGCGAGGACGCGGCCGGCCAGGGCGCGGAAGAGCGCCTGGTCGCCGCCGACACGCACCTGGAGGAACAGGTCGGTCAGCGGGGTGCCGCCGCGCGCGAGGCCGCGTACGGTCTGGGGGTTCTTGAACCGGACCATGCCGGGCTCGGGCAGCGGGTTGACGGTGATGATGCGGGCGCCGTTGTCCTTGGCGCGCTCCAGCGCGGTGAGCATGCGCGGGTGGTTGGTGCCCGGGTTCTGGCCGGCGACGATGATCAGGTCGGCCTGGTAGAGGTCGTCGAGCAGGACGCTGCCCTTGCCGACGCCGAGGGTCTCGGTGAGCGCGGAGCCGGACGACTCGTGGCACAGGTTCGAGCAGTCCGGGAGGTTGTTGGTGCCGAACTCGCGGGCGAAGAGCTGGTACAGGAACGCGGCCTCGTTGCTGGTGCGCCCGGAGGTGTAGAAGACCGCCTCGTCGGGCGAGTCGAGGGCGGTCAGTTCCTCGGCGACGATGGCGAACGCCCGCTCCCAGGACACCTGCTCGTAGGTGTCGGCGCCCTCGGCCAGGTACACGGGGTGGGTGAGCCGGCCCTGCTGGCCCAGCCAGTAGCCGCTGCGGCCCGCGAGGTCGGCGACGGGGTGCGCGGCGAAGAACCCGGGGGTGACGCGGCGCAGCGTCGCCTCCTCGGCGACGGCCTTGGCGCCGTTCTCGCAGAACTCGAAGGTGTGCGGGCGGTCCGGCTCTGGCCAGGCGCAGCCGGGGCAGTCGAAGCCGTCGCGCTGGTTGACGCGCAGCAGGGTGCGCGCCGTGCGCCGTACGCCCATCTGCTCCTGCCCGCTGCGCAGGGCGTGCGCGATGGCCGGGGCGCCGACGGCGGACTGCTGGGGCGTGGTGACCTCGGGGGCGTCCTGTACGGGGTCGCCGACGGGCGGTTTGCCGGCCATGGCGGTCACCCTTTCTCGGGGTTGGGTGTACGGGCCGATTCTCCCATGCCGCACCGTCACGGCCCCGATGTCAGTGCGGCATGGCAGGATCGGAGCCGTGGCTGAGAACGCATCGAAACCCCCTGGCCCCCGCAGTCCCCGCCTGATGCTGCTGGACGGACATTCCCTGGCATACAGGGCGTTCTTCGCGCTACCCGCGGAGAACTTCTCCACCACCAGCGGGCAGGTCACCAATGCGATCTACGGCTTCACGTCGATGCTGTCGAACACGTTGCGTGACGAGGCGCCGACGCACCTGGCCGTCGCCTTCGACGTCTCGCGGAAGACCTGGCGCTCCGCGGAGTTCCCGGACTACAAGGCCAACCGGTCCTCGACCCCCGACGACTTCCGCGGCCAGGTCGAGCTGATCGGCGAGCTGCTGGACGCGATGAACGTGCCGCGCTTCGCCGTCGAGGGCTTCGAGGCGGACGACGTGATCGCCACGCTGGCCACGCAGGCGGAGGCGGCCGGGTTCGAGGTCCTGATCGTCACCGGCGACCGGGACTCCTTCCAGCTCGTCTCCGACCACGTGACGGTGCTGTACCCGACCAAGGGCGTCTCCGAGCTGACCCGGTTCACCCCGGCGAAGGTCGAGGAGCGCTACGGCCTGACGCCCGCGCAGTACCCGGACTTCGCCGCGCTGCGCGGCGACCCCTCGGACAACCTGCCGGGCATCCCGGGCGTCGGCGAGAAGACCGCGGCCAAGTGGATCAAGCAGTTCGGCTCGTTCGCGGAGCTGGCCGAGCGCGCCGAGGAGGTCAAGGGCAAGGCCGGCCAGAACCTCCGCGACCACCTCGACGCGGTGAAGCTCAACCGCCGGCTGACCGAGCTGGACCGCGCCGTCGAGCTGCCCGCCGGGCCCGAGGGGCTTGAGCGCCGGCCGTACGACCGGACGGCGCTCCAGGTCGTCATGGACGCCCTGGAGTTCCGCAACCCCAACTTCCGCGAGCGGCTGTTCAACGCCGACCCGGGCGCCGCCGAGGTGGAGGCCGAGCCGGAGCCGGGGGTGCAGGTCGACGGCCGGGTGCTGCAGACGGGCGAGCTGGCGCCCTGGCTCGCCGAGCACGGCGCGGGGCCGCTCGGCGTGGCCACCGTCGGCACCTGGCAGCTCGGCGCCGGCAGCGTCACCGAGGTCGCGCTGGCCACCGCCCAGGGGCCGGCCGCGTGGTTCGACCCGGCCCGGCTGGACGCCGCGGACGAGCAGGCGTTCGCGGGCTGGCTCGCGGACGCCGGCCGGCCCAAGACGATGCACGACGCGAAGAGCGCGATGCGCGTCTTCGCCGAGCACGGCTGGACGGTCGCGGGCGTGGCCACGGACACGGCCCTGGCCGCCTATCTGGTCACCCCCGGGCGGCGCACGTTCGCGCTCGACGCGCTGTCGATCGCCTATCTGGGCCGCGAGTTGGAGCCCCCGGCCGCCGACGGCCAGCTCGAGCTGGGCCTCGACAGCGAGGAAGGCGACCAGGAGGCGGCCGAGCGGGACGCGCTGATGCGTACGGCCCGTACGGTCCTGGACCTCGGCGACGCGCTGTCGGAGAGGCTGGCGCAGGTCGGCGCGGCGGAGCTGCTGCGCGACATGGAGCTGCCGGTCTCGGCGGTGCTGGCGGGCATGGAGCGGGCCGGTGTCGCCGTCGACCGGGCCCATCTGGAGGCCATGGAGGAGCAGTTCGCCGGCGCGGTGCAGCAGGCCGTCCGGGAGGCGCACGACGCGGTGGGGCACGAGTTCAACCTCGGCTCGCCCAAGCAGTTGCAGGAGGTCTTCTTCGGCGAGCTGGGCCTGCCGAAGACCAAGAAGACCAAGACGGGCTACACCACGGACGCCGACGCCCTCGCCTGGCTCGCCACCAAGACCGACCACGAGCTGCCGGTCATCATGCTGCGCCACCGCGAGCAGGCCCGGCTGCGCTCCACGGTCGAAGGGCTGATCAAGACCATCGCGGCGGACGGCCGGATCCACACGACGTTCAGCCAGACCGTCGCCGCCACCGGCCGGCTGTCCTCCACCGATCCGAACCTGCAGAACGTGCCGATCCGTACGGACGAGGGCCGGGCAATCCGGCGCGGCTTCGTCGTCGGCGAGGGGTACGAGTCGCTGCTCACCGCCGACTACAGCCAGATCGAGCTGCGCGTGATGGCCCACCTGTCCGAGGACGAGGGCCTGATCGAGGCGTTCGCCTCCGGCGAGGACCTGCACGACACCGTCGCCTCGCAGGTGTTCGCGGTGCCGCGCACCGAGGTCGACCCCGAGATGCGGCGGAAGATCAAGGCCATGTCGTACGGGCTGGCCTACGGGCTGTCCGCGTTCGGCCTCTCGCAGCAGCTCGGCATCAGTACCGCCGAGGCAGACAAGCTGATGGAGAACTACTTCGAGCGCTTCGGCGGCGTACGGGACTATCTGCGCCGCGTCGTGGACGAGGCCCGGGCGACGGGCTACACGGAGACGATGTTCGGCCGCCGCCGGTATCTGCCCGACCTCAACAGCGACAACCGCCAGCGGCGCGAGATGGCGGAGCGGATGGCGCTCAACGCGCCGATCCAGGGCACGGCGGCGGACATCGTGAAGCTCGCGATGCTGCGGGTGGACCGGGCGCTGGCGGCGGCGTCGCTGCAGACGCGGCTGCTGCTCCAAGTGCACGACGAAGTCGTGCTGGAGATGGCCCCGGGCGAGCGCGAGCAGGTGGAGGAGCTGGTGCGGCACGAGATGGCGGGCGCGGCGGACCTGCGGGCGCCGCTGGACGTGGCGGTGGGCGTGGGCACGGACTGGGAGTCGGCGGCCCACTGAGCGCCTCTCGTCCGGCGCGGGCGGGGAACGGCACGGGCTGCGCCGCCCGGCGGGCGGGGACCGGGGCGCTGCCCCGGCGGGCCGGGAACGGCGAGACGGGAACGGCGGGCGCCGTGCGGCAGGCGAGCGGCGGCGCCCGCCGCTGCCGCCTGCGGCGAGCGGCGGCGGCCGGGCGCCGCGGTGCGCACCCCGCGCCCGGGTACGTGCCAAACGCACGGTGGACCTGCGGCGCCGTGCGGCAGGCGAGCAGTGGCGGCCGGGCGCGGCCGGGCGCACGCGCCCGGGTCGGTGCCGAGCGCGCGTTGCCCCGTCACAGACAGCTCGCGCGGCCCGCACGCCGCGCCCGGGTCCGTGCCGCCGGCGCGCGGGTCAGTTCGGGCTGTCGTCCTCGCCTATGTGGTGGACGCGGACGAGGTTGGTGGAGCCGGGGACGCCGGGCGGGCTGCCGGCGGTGATCACGACCACGTCGCCCTGGCGGCAGCGGCCGATCTTCAGCAACTGCTCGTCGACCTGCGCCACCATCTCGTCGGTCGTCTGGACCATCGGGCCGAGGAACGTCTCCACGCCCCACGTCAGGTTGAGCTGGCTGCGCGTCGCCGGGTCCGGGGTGAAGGCCAGCACCGGGATGGGCGAGCGGTAGCGCGACAGCCGCCGCACCGTGTCGCCGGACTGCGTGAACGCCACCAGGTAGCGCGCCCCGAGGAAGTCGCCTATCTCCGCCGCCGCGCGCGCCACCGCGCCGCCCTGCGTGCGGGGCTTGTTGCGCTCGGTCAGCGGCGGCAGCCCCTTGGCGAGCATCTCCTCCTCCGCCGCCTCGACGATCCGGCCCATCGTCCGCACCGTCTGGACCGGGTACTTGCCGACGCTCGTCTCGCCGGACAGCATCACCGCGTCCGCGCCGTCCATCACCGCGTTGGCGACGTCGGACGCCTCCGCGCGCGTCGGCCGGGACGCCTCGATCATCGAGTCGAGCATCTGCGTGGCGACGATGACCGGCTTGGCGTTCCGCTTGGCGAGCTTGACCGCCCGCTTCTGCACCATCGGCACCTGCTCCAGCGGCATCTCCACGCCGAGGTCGCCGCGGGCCACCATGATCCCGTCGAAGGCGTCGACGATGCCCTCCAGGTTCTCGACCGCCTGGGGCTTCTCCACCTTGGCTATCACCGGGACCCGGCGGCCCTCCTCGTCCATGATCCGGTGGACGTCGCGGACGTCCTGCCCGGAGCGTACGAAGGACAGCGCGATGATGTCCGCGCCCGCGCGCAGCGCCCAGCGCAGGTCGTCGCGGTCCTTGGCGGAGAGCGCCGGGACGGAGACGGCGACGCCGGGCAGGTTGAGGCCCTTGTGGTCGGAGACCATGCCGCCCTCGATGACCATGGTGCGGACCCGGGGCCCGTCCACGGAGGTCACCTCCAGCGTGACGCGGCCGTCGTCGACGAGGATCCGCTCGCCGCGGCCGACGTCGGCGGCCAGCCCGGCGTAGGTCGTACCGCAGCACTGGCGGTCGCCTTGGACCGGGTCGACGCTGATGGTGAATTCATCGCCCCGTTCGAGAAATACAGGACCTTCGCGGAAGGTGCCCAGGCGGATCTTCGGGCCCTGAAGGTCGGCAAGTACGCCGACACTGCGCCCCGTTTCGTCCGCGGCCTTGCGCACCCGTGCGTAACGCTCCTCGTGCTCAGCGTAAGTGCCATGGCTGAGATTGAGCCTGGCCACGTCCATTCCCGCCTCGACCAGGCTCTTGATCTGGTCGTATGTGTCGGTCGCTGGACCCAGGGTGCAGACAATCTTCGCTCGGCGCATGCTTTCGACTCTATGACTTACCGGCAGGTAGGGAACCGGATACCGGCCAATCCCGAACGACATTTGAGCAAAGGTCTATTGAGAGCGAACTGACAACTAATAAAACGTGCGGGGCGCTGCTCTGATGAGCGTTATCAGAGTTGCGGACGAGTCATGATGAACCTGGCGTTGACTCGTGCGCAGACAGTCTGCCGCTGAGGTTCGAGGTCGAGCGCGGGGGCCGTTTCGACGCCGGCTTCGAGGGAGCTGCGGGCGAAGCCGCGGGTCGCCTGTGCCGCCATCCACATCTCGGGCTGCTCCGCGCCCTCGTCGGCGATCTCCACGACCGCCGTCAGCTCCGCGCCCAGCGCCTCGGCGTACTCGCGGGCGCGCGTCACCGCCTCCCGCACCGCCTGCTGCCGCGCCCCGCGGTGCACCGGCGAGTCCGGGCGCAGGCCCCACCACGGGCCGTCCACGCTGGTGAGGTCGAGGTCGGCGGCCCGGGTGCTCAGCTCGCCGAGCGCGGTGAAGTCGCTGAACGTCGCGACCAGCCGGACCCGGCCCTGGTACCGGCGCACCCGCTCGCCGCGGCCGTGCCTGCCGAGTTCTGGGGTCACGAGCAGCGCCCCGGTCTCCAGCTTCTCGACCGCGTCGCCGTACGACCTGATCAGCTCGCGCGCCTCGGCGTTGCGGCGGGTCAGGTCCGCCAGCGCGGTGCGCCGGTCGGTGCCGCGGACGGAGACGGTGACGGCGATCCGGGCGATCTCCGGGTCGACTTCGAGCCGCGCCTCGCCGCGAACGGCCAGGCGCGGCTCGTCGGGGGTGCCGTAGGGGGTGCCGCTGGGAGTGGGGGGCGGGTTCGTCATGCCTTCACTGTGCCAGGCTCCAGCGCGCGCGGGATCCCATGCGCCGGCTCGTCGGGCCGTTCGAGCCGGGCCTGCGGCAGCCCGAAGGTGGTGAACGCGGTACGGCGCGGCAGCGGGTACGGCTCCGCACCGGAGACGTCGTTGAGGATGACGGCGCTGCGGTGGGCGGCCAGGCCCAGGTCGGGGGCGCCGACGCCGTGCGTGTGCCGCTCGGCGTTCTGGACGTAGACCCGGCCCGTGACCTCCGGGTCGAGCACGAGGCGGTGCCGCTCGTCGACCTGCGGGCGGCCCGCGGCGTCGCGGTGCAGCAGCGGCTCCAGCGAGGCGAGGAGGCCGTCGAGCGGACGCTCGCGGTAGCCGGTGGCGAGCACGACGGCGTCGGTGCGCAGGGTCTCGCGGGCGCCCTGCACGGTGTGCTCCAGGTGCAGTTCGATGCGGTTCGAGCCGAGGCGCCCGGCGGTGCGTACGGTGACGCCGGGGGTGAGGACGGCGTCCGGCCAGCCGCCGCCGAGGGTGCGGCGGTACAGCTCCTCGTGGACGGCGGCGATGGTCCCGGCGTCGATGCCCTTGTACAACTGCCACTGCCGGGGCAGCAGCTCGTCGCGTACGTCCTCGGGCAGCCCGTGGAAATAGCGCGCGTAGTCCGGCGTGAACTGCTCCAGGCCCAGCTTGCTGTACTCCATCGGCGCGAACGCCGGGGTACGGGCCAGCCAGTGCAGCCCCTCCGCGCCCGCGGGACGGGCCCGCAGCAGGTCGAGGAAGACCTCCGCGCCGGACTGCCCGGCGCCGACGACGGTGACGTGCCCGGCGGCGACGAGGCGGGCGCGGTGGGTCAGGTAGTCGGCGGAGTGCACGACTGAGGCCCCGGGCGTGCCGGCGATCGGACGCAGCGCCTCCGGTACGTACGGCTCGGTGCCCACCCCGACGACGAGGTGGCGGGCGTGCGTGCGGCCCAGCGCCGCGGCCTCGCCGGCGGCGTCGAGCCGGGTGAAGTCGGCCTCGAACACGCCGCGCTCCGCGTTCCAGCGGACGTCCTCGACGTGGTGGCCGAAGTGCAGGCCGTCGAGCTGCCCGCAGACCCAGCGGCAGTACGCGTCGTACTCGGCGCGGTGGGTGTGGAAGCGCTCGGCGAAGTAGAAGGGGTAGAGCCGCTCGCGGACGCGCAGGTAGTTGAGGAAGCTGAAGGGGCTGGTGGGGTCGGCGAGCGTGACGAGGTCGGCGAGGAAGGGCACTTGGAGGGTGGTGCCCTCGACGAGGAGCCCGGGGTGCCAGCGGAACTCGGCGCGGCGCTCGTAGAACGCGGTGCGCAGACCGCGGACGCGGGCGGCGAGGGCGGCGAGCGACAGGTTGAAGGGACCGATGCCGATCCCGGCGAGGTCGAGCGGGCGCCGGCGGGCGGAGTGCTCAGCGGGCATCGAGGGCGGTTCCGTTCTCGCGGGGCTGCCGGGTCTGCTGGGTCTGCTGGGTCTGTCGAGGCGGCTGCTGGGGTGAAGGGGCCGGTGCCCGGTGGGCCTCGATGACGAGCTTGAGCAGGTTGCGCAGGTCGCCGGGGTGGGCATGGGGGTTGAGCAGGGTCGCCTTCAGCCAGCGCCGCCCGCCCGCCTGCGCGCGCCCGAGCACCGCCTGCCCGTCGGTGAGCAGCCGCCGCCGCAGCGCCGCGACCGCGGCGTCGTCGGCGCCCACGGGCTTGAAGAGGACGGTGGTCAGCGTCGGCGGCGCGTACAGCTCCAGCTCGGGGTCGTCCTCGACCAGCTCCGCGAGCCGCACCGCCGCCGTGAGCGTCCCCTCCACCAGCTCCGCGACCCCGGCGCGGCCGAGCGCGCGCAGCGTGACGGCGACCTTGAGCACGTCGGCGCGGCGGGTGGTGCGCAGCGAGCGGTGCAGCAGGGCGGGGAGCCCGGCGGCGGTGTCGTCGTCGGCGCTGAGGTAGTCGGCGGTGTACGCGAGCGGCGCCAGGTCGGCGTCGTCGCGTACGGCCAGGAAGCCGGCGGCGATCGGCTGCCAGCCCAGCTTGTGCAGGTCGAGGGCGACGGTGTGGGCCCGGTCGAGCCCGGCAACGAGGTGTGCGCGGCTCCGGGCGAGCAGCAGCAGCCCCCCGTACGCGGCGTCCACGTGCAGCCGGGCGCCGTGCGCCGCGGCGGCGTCGGCGAGCCCGGGCAGCGGGTCGACGGCACCGGCGTCGGTGGTGCCGGCGGTCGCGACGACCAGCGCCGGTCCCGGCACGCCGCCGGGGCCGCGGATGTGCGCGAGCGCGTCCCTTACGGCGGCAGGGTCGAGGACGCCGCGGGGAGTGGGCACGACGTGCGGGGCGCGCATGCCCAGCAGCCACGCGGCGCGGTGGACGCTGTGGTGGGCGCTGGCCCCGGCGACCACCTGCACGCCGGGGCCGAGGAGTTCGCGGGCGAGCAGCAGCGCGAGCTGGTTGGCCTCCGTGCCGCCGGTGGTGACCAGCGCGTCGGGGCGGGCGGCGCCGGGGTGGACCTCGGCGGCCACGGCGGCGGCCACTTCGGCCTCCAGCTCGGTGGCGGCCGGGGCCTGGTCCCAGGAGTCGAGCGAGGGGTTGAGTGCGCCGGCCGCGAGGTCCGCGGCGACGGCGAGGGCGAGCGGCGGGGCGTGCAGGTGGGCGGCGCAGTGCGGGTCCGCCGGATCGGCGGCGCCCTCGGCGAGGAGGCGGACGAGGCCGGCGAGGGCCGCCTCGGCGCCGACGCCGGTGTCGGGCAGCACGGGGCGGACGGCCTCGCGGACCCGCGCGGCGACGGCCACCGGGCCGCCGGCGGGCAGCGGCCCCCGGCGGCGGGCGGCGCCGTCGCCGAGGGCGGCGAGGACGGTGTCGAGGTACGGGCGGAGGGCGCGGGGGCCGGCGGGGCCGCCCGCGAGGGCGGCTTCGGCGGCAGCGGGCATGCAGGCTCCTGAAGACGCCGGTCCCGGTGGACCGGTGTGGTGAGGTGAGGCGGCCCTAAGCTACTTCCGCTATTTCTCCGAAACGTGCCGTTCTGCCCGGGAGTTCGCCCGTACGTGGGAACGCGCGGGGACGCGGAGGGGCGCGTTCCGCGATCTGCTACGGGGCCGGGCGCGACGCGCCTCCGCCCGGCCGCGCCCGGCCCCGTCCCGCTACGAGTCCGCCGGGCCTGCCGGGCCGGAACCCGCTGGGCCCGGGGAACCCGCCGCCTCGCGTACGCGCAGCGTCCTGGCCAGGTCGTCGAGCTGGTCCCCCAGCCACCGCCGCAGCGCCGGCACCAGGTCGTCCCGCCGCAGGCACTCCTCGCCGAGCCGCAGCGTCTCCGCGTTCACGAACCCCCGCGGGAACCCCGAGCGCCCCGCGGCCGTGGCGATGGCGGCGCCGCGGCGCGCGGCGAGCGCCGGCGTCTCGGCGAACCAGCGCGGCACGTACGGGGCCAGCACCTCGCGGTGCTCCGGCTGCCAGAAGCCGAGCGCGGTGGCTGTGAACAGGTAGTTGGAGGGCTCCCCGCCGCCGGTGCCGCCGTCCCCGTACATCGCCTCCCAGGCCATCGCCTTCGCCTCGGCCCCCGGCATCGCGGCCAGGCACCGCGCCGCGCCCTCCTGCGCGGAGGCGCCGGGGTCGCGGGCGACTTCCGCCTCGATCCGCTCCGGTCCCGCGGCGCCGAGGACGGCGAGCCGGGTCAGGCAGCGCCAGCGCAGGTCGGGGTCGAGCACGGGGCCGCCGGGGACGGTGCCGGCGGCGAGCCAGTCGCGTACCTCGTCGGGCTCGTCGGCGCAGTCGACGAGGACGCGTACGGCCGCGAGCCGCAGCCCGGGGTCGGCGTTCTCATCGGTGCGGCGCAGCAGTTCGCGGCAGATCCCGGCAACCGCCGCGCGGGCCGCCGGGCGGTCCGCGTCGGGTGCGTAGGCGCCCGCGACCGGCTCGCGGGCGAAGGCCAGCACGCCCTGGACGACGGCGAGGTCGTACTCCGCCGGCAGGTGCGCGGCGGCGGCCCTGAGATAGTCGGCGGGCGGGAGTTCGGCGTCGCGGACCATGTCGCGGGCGGCGTTCCACAGCACGGCGCGGCTGAGCGGGTCGGGGATGCCGGACAGGCAGCGGCGGGCGGTCTCCCAGGAGTGGTCGTCGAGCCGGATCTTGGCGTACGTGAGGTCGCCGTCGTTGACGAGGACGAGGTCGGGCCGGCGGCCGGAAGCGGACGTGGACTTCAGCCCGAGGTCCGCGGCGAACTCCTGCGCCGGCTTCTCGCGCAGCGCCATCCGGCCGGGCTCGCCGGGGACCTCGTCGTAGAGGCCGACGTCCAGCCGGTGCGGACGGCGCCCGGCGTGCTCGACCTCCAGCGCCCACACGCCGTCCCCGCCCTCCCAGGTCTGCGGCCGGAAGGTGTCGACGCCTGTGGTGCGCAGCCAGGCGTCGGCCCACCCGGGCACGTCGCGGCCGGAGGCGCGGGCCATGGACTCGATGAAGTCGGCGAGGGTGGCGTTGCCGAAGCGGTGCCGGGCGAAGTAGTCGCCGAGCCCGGCGAAGAAGTCCTTCTCGCCCATCCAGGCGACGAGTTGGCGCAGCGCGCTCGCGCCCTTCGCGTAGGAGATGCCGTCGAAGTTCTGCAGTGCGGAGGCGCTGTCGGGGACGCGCGGCGGGGCGACGGGGTGTGTGGAGGGGCGCTGGTCGGCGTCGTAGCCCCAGCTCTTGCGGGCGATGGCGAAGTCGGTCCAGGTGCCGGTGAAGCGGGTGGCCTCGGTGAGGATCTGGTAGCCCATGTACTCGGCGAAGGACTCGTTCAGCCAGATGTCGTCCCACCAGCGCAGCGTGACCAGGTCGCCGAACCACATGTGCGCCATCTCGTGCGCGATGACCATGGCGCGGGTCTGGCGCTCGGTGTCGGTGACGGCGGAGCGGTAGACGAACTCGTCGCGGAAGGTGATCAGGCCCGGGTTCTCCATGGCGTTGGGGTTGAACTCCGGGACGAACGCCTGGTCGTAGGAGTCGAAGGGGTACGGCTCGGTGAACCGCTCGTGGTAGCGGTCGAAGCAGCGCCGGGTGATGTCGAACAGTTCGTCGGCGTCGGCGTCGAGGTGGGCGGCGAGCGAGCGGCGGCAGTGCAGGCCGAAGGGCAGGCCGGCGTGCTCGGTGTGGACGGAGTGCCAGGGGCCGGCGGCGACGGCGACGAGGTAGGTGGCCAGCGGCGGGGTGGTGGTCAGCCGCCAGCGGACGCCGGGGTCGGCACCGGCATCGGCACCGGCACCGGCGTCGGTATCGGCACCGGTATCGGCGTCGGTATCGGCGTCGGCGGAGGCGTCCGGTCCGGCGTCCGCCTCCTGGTGGGCGATGCCGTTGCCGAGTACGGTCCAGCCGGCCGGTGCAGTGACGGAGACGTCAAAGACGGCCTTGAGGTCGGGCTGGTCGAACGCGGCGAAGACGCGCTGCACCTCGTCCAGGAAGAGCTGGCTGTAGACGTACGTCTCGCCGTCGGCGGGATCCGTGAAGCGGTGCATGCCCTCGCCGGTGCGCGAGTAGCGCATGACGGCCTCGACGCGCAGTTCGTGCTCGCCCTCGCCGAGTTGCAGCGCGAGCCGGTTGCCGTCGAGCGCGCCGGTGTCCAGGTCCCGGCCGTCGAGCGTGACACGTACCAGCTCGGCCGGCCTGACCTCGACGAACGTCTCCTTCGCCGCGCGCGCGGCGAAGGTGATGACGGTGTGGGAGCCGAAGACCTCCGCACCGCGCGTCAGGTCGAGGTCGACGGCGTAGTGGCGGACGTCCAGCAGGTCGGCGCGGCGCTGCGCCTCGGCGCGGGTGAGTGCGGGCATGGGGCATATGCTGCCTCACCGCCTGCGGCTGCGACGACACCCGGGCGGCGCCGGGCCTCCTCGCGCCCGGAGCGCGCGTGCCGCGTGCGCCGCTACGCTGCCGGCGTGCCGGACAGAACCCTGCGGGCCCTGGGCCTTGCGACCGTACCCGCGCTGGAGCCGCTGACGTATCCGGGGCCGCCGGCGCCCGGTCCCGCGCTGCTGGCCGGCGACCGGCTGCTGCCGCTGCGGCCCGCGCCGGGCGGGGTGGGGCGGTGGCGGGTGGCACGGGGCCGTACGGACACGGGGCTGGACGAGGCGCTGGCGTCGCTGGGGCAGCCACCGGCCGCACAGCGGTCCGCGGTGCTGGCGCTGGGGTCGAACGCGGCGCCGGGGCAGGTGCGCCACAAGCTCACGCGCCTGGGGCTGCCCGCCGTCGTGCCGCTCACGCCGGTCACCGTCCGCGGCATCGGCATCGGTGTCTCGGCGCACATCAGCCGCCCGGGGTACGTCGCGGCGGCCCCGTACGCCGACGAGACCGCCGAGTCGCGGCTGTGGATCACGTGGCTGGACGAGGCGCAACTGCGCGCCGTGGACGGCACGGAGATGCCGCGCTACGGGCGCGCGCTGCTGCCGGCCGAGGCGTTCCCGGCGCGGCTGGCCACCGGGGAACGGCTGCCGGCCGCGTACGTCTACTACAACGCCCGCGGCATCCTCTCCGGCGCCCCGGACCACCCCCGCCGCCCGCTCCCCCACGACCGGGACCAACCCGCCCTGCTGGCCCGCCTCCTCGCCGCCTCCCCGCGGCTGCGCGGCCTCCTGGGTCCGACGCCCCGCGACTGGGTGGCCCGCGCGGGCACCGACGCGGCGGCGCGGGAGGCGGGGACGCGGATCTTCCGCGAGGAGGGCTGGCTGCTGCCTGAGCCGGCCTTCGCGGCGTACGACGCGGGCACGGACGGGGATTGACGGACGGAGACCGGCGGACGGGACCAGCGGACGGAGATCAGCCGGCGGTCACTCGCGCGCGGGACCCTCCGGGGTGGTGGCGCTGGCGATCGTCTCGTGGTGGCGGATGACCTCGGCGATGATGAAGGTGAGGAGCTTCTCCGCGAAGGCCGGGTCCAGTTTGGCGCTCTCCGCCAGCTCCCGGAGGCGGGTGATCTGGCGGGCCTCCCGGGCGGGGTCGGCGGGGGGCAGGTGGTGGGCGGCCTTGAGGCGGCCGACCTGCTGGGTGCACTTGAAGCGCTCGGCGAGCATGTGCACGACGGCCGCGTCGATGTTGTCGATGCTGTCGCGGAGCCGGGCGAGCTCGGCTCGTACGGCGGAGTCGGAGAGGCCGTCCATGGCCGACGGGGGCGTGGAGTGGTCGGTCATCGGGCCACCGTAACAGGGGCGGGCCCGTTGTCAGTGCCGGCTGTTACGTTCTTGGTCATGGTAAACGTGCAGGCGGGGGCGGACCGGCGGGCGATGGCCGCGGCGGCGGTGACCGTGGTGTTGTGGGCGTCGGCGTTCGTCTCCATCCGGGACGCGGGCGAGCACTTCAGCCCCGGCGCGCTGGCGCTCGGCCGGATGGTGGCGGGCTCCGCCGTGCTGGCGCTGATCCTCGTCGTGCGCCGCGAGGGACTGCCGCCGCGGGCGGCGTGGCCGGGCATCGCCGTCTCCGGCGCGCTCTGGTGCGGGGTGTACATGGTCGCGCTCAACTGGGGCGAGCAGTTGGTCGACGCGGGCACGGCCGCGATGATCGTCAACGTCGGGCCCATGCTCATAGCGGTGCTCAGCGGCTGGCTGCTGAAGGAGGGCTTCCCGCCGGCGCTGCTGGCCGGCCTCGGCGTGTCCTTCGCGGGCGCCGTGGTGGTCGGCATATCGACGTCCGACGGGGGTGACTCCTCGCTCGGCGGGGTGCTGCTGTGCCTGCTCGCCGCGGCGACGTACGCGAGCGGTGTCGTCAGCCAGAAGCCGGCCCTGGCGCACGCCTCGCCGTTGCAGGCCACGACCTTCGGCTGCATGACGGGCGCGGTGCTGTGCCTGCCGTTCGCGGGGCAGTTGGCGGGACAGTTGGGCGACGCGCCGCTGTCGGCGACGGCCAACGTGGTGTATCTCGGCATCTTCCCGACGGCGCTGGCGTTCACGACCTGGGCGTACGCGCTGGCGCGGACCACGGCGGGGAAGATGGGCGCCACGACGTACGCGGTGCCGGCGCTGGTGGTGCTGATGTCCTGGGCGGCCCTGGGCGAGGTGCCGGAGGTGCCGGCCCTGCTGGGCGGCGCGCTGTGCCTGGCGGGCGTGGCGGTGTCGCGGCGGCGGAGCGGTCTTCGGGGCGGTCTGCTGGGCGTACGCCGCGGGGCGCGCGTCGTCGCCGCGGGCGGCGCGACGGCTGCCGCCGACGTGACGGCGGCTGCCGGCGCGGCGAGTGCGACCGGTGAGCCGGACGCCGCGGCTGCCGCCGGCCCTGCGGGCGAACGGCCCGGGGGTGACGGCAGGTCCTAGCGGGGGTCCTCCCGTGGTACTACGGCAGTGCGCAGATGCGGGCCGTGGTCGGACGATCGGCGTGGCCGCGCGGCCTAGCGTCGCCGGTATGGGCAAGACCGGTGCCCGCGACCGCGTGCAGGCGGTGATCTTCGCCTACGACACCCGCCTGGTGCCCCCCGCTGACCGAACCGACTGACCGGCCCGATGACCGGCCTGGCTGACCGACCCGCCCGCGACGCCGTCCTCCGGCACCCGTGGAAGCCCGGCTACGCCGGTCCCCCGCCCGGCGCCCACGGCGCCCCCTCCACCGCCGGCGGGTCCCCCGGCTCCGTACCGCGGTCGCTCCAGCCGCCCGGCACCGCGCGCCCCTGCTGGTCGCGGAAGCGCACCGGCGCCACCCCCACCCGGCGCGTGAACAGCCGCGAGAAGTACGCCGGATCGTCGTACCCGACCCGCCGGGCGACCGCCGCGATCGGCAGCTCCGTGGCCGCCAGGAGTTCCTTCGCCCGCCCGAGCCGTATCCCCAGCAGGTAGTCCTTGGGGCTGCACCCCGCCGCCCGCCGCACCGCCGAGCGCAGCTCCGCCGCCGTCATCCCGTGCCGCGCCGCGTGCTCGGCGACGGACAGCGGCAGGAAGGCGTCGCGGGCCAGCGCCGGCAGCACCGGGTCGCCGTCCGGCGCCATGTCCGCGCGCGCCCGGCGCAGCGCCACGAGCAGGTCGTGCACGGCCGCGGACGTCTCCACCTCCAGCATCGGGTTGCCGCGGCGGGCGGCGCGCGCGATGCGGGTGACGACGGCGCGCGGCCCGGTGGCGTCGCTGAGGGGCACCACGGGCCGCTCCGGCTGGACGTAGCCCAGTTCGGTGTACGCGGCCACGGCGGGCCCGGTGAAGTCGACGAACGCCTCGTCCCAGCCGGTGGCGGGGTCGGGCCCGTAGTGGTGGACGGTGCCCGGCGTGAGCCACAGCAGCGCGGGCGCCGTGACCTCCAGTACCGGCCCGTCGCCGCCCCGGAACCAGCCGCTCCCGCTGCTGATGACGAGGGCGACGTGGTGGTCGAGTGTGCGCGGCCCGACCACCGGCAGGTCGCCGTACTGCAGCCCGACGCCCAGGCAGACCAGGCCGAGCTTGCGGTGCACCGGGCCGGGAGTGAAGTAGCGCATCCACGTGTGGTGGCTCATCGCCCGCCCTCCTTGCGTCGCCGCCGGGTCCGGACACCGCCTCCGGGCGCCGGGTCCACGCAGAGTCGATCTTCGTCGATGGACGGTCGGGTGGCCAGGGGGTGTGAGTATCCGCCCCGCCTACGCCCCTTCCGACAGCCGCGCGGGAAAGCCCCCGGTGGCCACCGGACCCCACCGCTCCGGGGTGATCCGGATCAGCGACTTGCCCTGGCGCACCATGGCTTCGCGGTACTCGTTCCAGTCCGGGTGCTCCCCCGAGATGTTGCGGAAGTACTCCACGAACGGCTCCACGTCCGCCGTCGCGTCGATCACCTCCGCCGCGCCGTCGACCTGCACCCACGGCCCGTTCCACGCGTCGGACAGCACCACGATCCCGACCCGCGGGTCCCGCCGGGCGTTGCGCGTCTTGGCCCGTTCCGGGTACGTGGACACCACGATCCGCCCCGCGTCGTCCACCCCGCAGGTCAGCGGCGACGCCTGCGGCGAGCCGTCGGCCCGCCGGGTGAGCAGCAGGGCCCGGTGCCTGGGCCGTACGAATTCCAGCAGCCCGGCGAGGTCGACCCGGGTGTTGGTGGCGATGTTCGGACTCATGTGCGTCACGATACGTCGCCGGGGGCCGTTGGCGCGGGGCCCGTAGAGTTGGCGGGAGTCGGACACCCTGTCGGACGCCCTGGGGGTCGCCGGTGGACAGCGCGCGCGAGGTCGTGCACGGCTTTCCGCATCTGCGGACCGTGCGGTCGGCCCTGACGGCGCTCTACCGGCGGATCACCGCGGACCGGCTGCACGCCGACTTCGCCGTCAGCGTCCTCCCGGCCGACGTGGCGCTGGACGCCGACGAGGACCTGCACCTGGGCGTCCAGCGGGTGGCGCACGCGCTGGTGCAGCATCTGCGGCTGCCGGACGCGCGCATGATCGTGAGCTTCCGCGAGATGCCGGAGGCCGCGGTGGTGGAACTGGCCGCGGGCCCCGAGTACTTCGTCGAGCTGAACCCGCGCTTCCGCGAGCACCGCCGGGACGTCGGCGGGGCGCTGGCCCACGAGGTGATGCACGTCTTTCTGGACCGCCTCGGCCTGTCCTTCCCCGGCACCGCGGACAACGAGATCCTCACCGACACCGCGACCGCCTACCTCGGCGCCGGCTGGCTGCTGCTGGACGCCTTCCGGGAGGGCGGCGGCGCCTCGCAGCGGTTCGGCTATCTGACGCCCGAGGAGTTCGGCTACGTCGTCGCCAAGCGCGCGCTCGCCTTCGGCGAGAACCCGGAGGTGTGGTTCACCAGCCCGCAGGCGTACGAGGCGTACACCGCCGGCATGCGCCTGGCCCGCCAGGACGCCCGGCGCCCGCCGCTGACGGCGAGCGGGCGCCTGGGGCGGCACCGGTACACCCGGGACCGCAGACGGGCGCAGGAGCTGTTCGCGCGGGCGGGCGGCGAGGGGCTGACGACGACGGCCGTCCCCGACGACGGCTACGCCTTCGAAAACGGCCCCCCGCTGCGGGTGTCGTTCCCGTGCCCCGTCTGCCACCAGCGGATCCGGGTGCCGGTGAGCGGACAGGTACGGGCGCGCTGCGGACTGTGCAAGGTTGTGCTGGAGTGCGACACTTGAATCCTCCCCCAGCCGAGGCAAGGGGATTCCTGGCTCACGCTGCCTGCGAGTCGGCGACCCGACAGGTCTTCCACGATCAACACCAGCCGGGTTGAAACCAGCCCGGTTTGATACGGCAAAGCTCTGCATGTGCTGTCTTGGTTCTCGATCAGCAGGCGCGGAAAGCTTGGTTCTCGCAACCCACAGCTGGGACACCACCAGACGGCGACGGACCGGTCCGCGCCCTCAGCCCTTGATCGCCCCCGCCGCCAGCCCGGCGGCCAGCCGCCGCTGCACGATCACGAAGAAGATCAGCACCGGCAGCGTGACCAGCGTGGAGCTGGCCATCACCGGCCCCCACGCGGTGTCGTTCTCGCCGAAGAACTGGTAGATCCCGACGGCCGCCGTGTACTTGTCGCTGTCCTGCATGAAGACGTACGCGAAGATGAACTCGTTCCAGGCGGTGATGAACGCGAACACGCTGGTGGCCACCAGCCCGGGCGCCACCAGCGGCAGCAGCACGGACCAGAACATCCGCGGCCAGGTGCAGCCGTCGATGTACGCCGCCTCCTCGACCTCCTTCGGCACGGTGGCGACGAACCCGCGCAGCGTCCAGATCGCGAACGGCAGCGACAGCGCGATGTAGACGATCGTCAGCCCGAGCAGGCTGTTGAGCAGCTCGTAGTCGCGCATCTGCAGGAAGAGCGGGATGACCAGCGCCTCCAGCGGCACCATCTGCACGATCAGGATCATGATCAGCACGGAGGTGCGGAACTTGAACCGGAAGCGCGCCACGGCCACGGCCGCGAAGAGCGACAGCGCGGCGGCGGCCACGATGGTGCCGATGCCGACGATCGCCGAGTTCAGCAGGTAGCGGTCGAAGTCGCCCTCGTTCCACACCCGGCTGAAGTGGTCGAACGACACCCCGCTGGGCACCAGGTCGGACCCCCGCGAGGTGGCCCGCGGGTCCAGCGCCGTGCTCACCATCCAGTAGACGGGGAAGAGGGTGAAGATCAGCAGGCCCGCGACCGCGGCCGGCAGGCCGATGCGTGAGGCCGTCGAGGTGCGCTTCACAGGTCCTCCTCCCCCTGCCGGAAGAGCGTGCGGATGTAGACGAGGGTGATGGCGATGAGCAGCAGCGTGAGCAGCACGGCCGCGGCGGCGCCGGCCCCGTAGTCGTCCTTGGCGAACGCCTCGATGTACGAGTACACGCCGAGGTTCATGACGTCCTCGTTGCTTCCGCTGCCGCCGGGCATGAGGAAGATCTGGGTGAAGACCTTGAAGTCCCAGATGGTCGAGAGGATGGTCACGACCAGGAAGATCGGCCGCAGCGCCGGGACGGTGATGCTCCAGAACCGCTGCCAGGCGCTCGCGCCGTCGATCATCCCGGCCTCGTACAGCTCCTTCGGCACGGTCATCAGGCCCGCGAGGACGGTGATGGCCACGAAGGGGAAGCCGTGGTGGATGACGTTCAGGGTGGCGATGGCGTAGAAGCCGAGCCGTTCGGTGAACCAGTTGGTGGACTCCGGGTCGATCAGCCCGAGGCCGCCGGCGACCTGGCTCATCATTCCGTCCTCCGGCGCGAACAGCCACACCCAGACGTAGGTGCCGGTGACCGCCGGCATCGCCCAGGCGGCCATGATCGCGGTGGAGCAGATCACCCGCCACACGGTGCCCAGGCGGTTGAGCAGCAGCGCGACGAGGGTGCCGAACCCCACGGTGAGGATCACGCAGGCGAACGCGAAGACCACGGTGTTCGGCAGGACCGTGCGCCACAGCAGGTCGTTGGAGAGCAGGTCGGAGTAGTTGTCGAACCCGGTCCAGGTGCCGACGCCGCCGCCGAACTTGACCTCGTACTCCTGCAGCGACAGCTTGCCGACCTCGATCAGCGGCCACAGCAGCAGCCCGGCGAGCACGACGAGGGACGGTGCCAGCAGCAGCCACGGCCGGGTCAGCGTGACCACCCGCTTGCGGCGGCGCGCGGCGTCTGCGGAGGTGCGGCCGGGCCGCGACGGCTCCTTTGCGGGAACCACCGCGGCCTCGGCGGTGAGCGATTCCTTCACGGTGTTTCCGTGTCCTTGTCCGAAAGCCCGGGTCTACTCGGACTTGGCGAAGATGTCGTCCATCTCGCCGGCGGCCTTGTCCGCGGCCTCCTGGACGCTCTGGTCGCCCTTGAGCACGGACTGCACCAGCTTCAGCACCACCTGGCTGGCCTGGATCTCGCCGTAGGAGCTGGTCTTCGGGACGGTCGCGCCGGCCTCCATCATCTGCTTGGCGAACGGCTCGACCAGCGGGTCACCCTCGGCGGCGATCTTCTCCAGCTCGGTGTTGGTGCCGGGGAAGTAGTTCGTCTGCTTGGCCCACTCGGCGGCGAACTTGCCGGTGGTGGCCATCTTGACGTACTCCCAGGCCAGCTCCTTCTTGTCGCTGTCGAAGGTCGACAGGTAGGAGCCGCCGAGGAACGACGGGCTCATGCCGCCGTCCTTGCCGGGGATCGGCGCGGCGCCGAGCTTGCCCTCAAGTTCGGGGGCCTCCTCGATGAACGCCTTGGGGGTCCAGTTGCCGGAGATCGTCATGGCGACGTTCCCCTTGGTGAAGTCCTGGGCCACCTCGTCCTCGCGCCAGGTGGTGGCCTTCGCCGGGGACAGGCCGTCCTTCGTCGCCAGGTCGGTGTAGAACTCCAGGCCCTCGACGGACTCCGGCGAGTTGATGGCGGACTTCCAGGAGTCGCCGTCCTGCACGGCCGGCTCGCCGCCCGCGCCCCAGACGAAGGGCATCGCGAACATCTCCGCCCCGCCGGCGACGGGGAACGGGATCATGTCCGGCTCCTCCTTCTTCAGGGTGAGCGCGACGTCGCGAAGCTCCTCCCAGGTCGTCGGGGGCTTCAGGCCGTGCTTGTCGAATATGTCCTTGCGGTAGACGAGGCCGCGCACGCCCGCGTACCAGGGCATGCCGTACTGCTTGCCGTCCAGCGTGCCCGCGTCCTTCAGGCCCTCGACGAGGTCCTGGTCGAGCCCGGCCGCCTTCACCTCGTCGGTGACGTCCACCAGGCCGCCGGTCTCGGCGAACTGCGGCACCCAGGTGGTGCCGACCTCGGCGACATCCGGCACCTGGTCGGGGCCGCCCTCGATCGCGGTGGTGAACTTGCGCTGGGCGCTCGCCCACTGCTGGTATTCGACGTTGACCTTGGCGCCCGTCTTCTTCTCGAACGCCTTGTTCAGCTTGTCGAAGAACGGCTTGGCGTCGGGGTTGGTCCCCTCCATGATCCAGACGTCGAGGGTCTTGCCCTTGCCGTCCAGCGCGTCACCGCCGCCGTCTGAATCGTCGGAGTCGCTGCCGCAGGCGGCGAGCCCCAGCACCATTGCGGCGCTCACGGCGCCGATGACGAACTTCCGCATGAACCGCTCCCGCTCCTCAGTGAAGCCGAACCTGAACTTGTCTAGACCAGCAGGACGGTATGGACAGGTTTAACCAGTGGTCAAGGGTGACTTCGAGGTGATGCCGAACCGTTGTCTGGGCCGCCGCCAAAGCGTCCACCCGACAATTGTCCGACCATTGACGTTGCGCGCTGTGCAGCCGAAATTATCATCGCCTTCTTTGCGCCGCACGCCCCCGGCGTACGACCGGGGGCGTGCGGGAAGCGCTTGCTGTCTCCGTGGGATCAGCCGGCCGCGGCCCCGGAGGGGGTCAGGGCGCAGGCGTCGCCGTTGAGGTTGGCACGTGCCGGCGGCGAAACGTCACCCGTATGGCTGGCCAGATAGCCCAGGGAGATGCTCTCCCCCGGCTCGATGACCGCGTTGTGGGTGCCGTTGGACGCCCTGATCACGTTGCTGAGCTGCACGAGGTCGGTGTTCCAGTCCGAGATCACGGTCTGGCCCATGGCGAGCGGGAACGTCAGCGTCCAGCCGTCGACCGGCGTGCTGCCCGTGTTGGTGAGCGTCAGGTCCGCGGTCAGGCCGCCGCCCCAGGTCGTCGAGGTGAGGTCGATCCGGCAGGTCGGCCGCTGCCGCTCGAAGTCGACCTTGTGCAGGCCGCCCGGCAGGTCGTTGACGACGTAGAACTCGCCGTCGACCGTCTCGCCGATGTCGGTGATCTGGGTGGGGAACTGGCCGATCTCCGCCTGCTCGTAGCCGCCCTCGCCGTCCTCGCGCAGCGCCCAGACGGCGGAGGAGCAGTAGTCGGTGGCGATGTACGTGCCGCCGAGCAGGTCGGCGTACTGCTCGCCGCGGTAGACCCGGCCGCCGATGACGGAGCAGCCGCCGGTGTACGGGGAGTAGGTGAAGACGGGGTCGGTGTACTCGGCGCCGTCCTCGCACTGCGCCTCGTCGAAGACCACGAGGCCCTCGCGGCAGGACCAGCCGAAGTTCGCGCCGGCCTGCTCCGAACGGGCGACGTGGTTGATCTCCTCCCAGGCCCCCTGGCCGACGTCGCCGAGCCACAGCGAGCCGTCCGCCGGGTCGAAGGAGTACCTCCAGGGGTTGCGCAGCCCGTACGCCCAGATCTCCGGGCGTGCGTCCGCCGTGCCGACGAAGGGGTTGTCCTCCGGCACGCAGTACGGCCGCTCGCCGCAGGTCCGGCTGACGTCGATGCGCAGCATCTTGCCGAGGAGGGTGTCGAGCCGCTGGCCGCTGTCGTACGGGTCGCCGGCGCCGCCGCCGTCGCCGATGGTCCAGTAGAGATAGCCGTCCGGGCCGAAGGCGATCGTGCCGCCGTTGTGGTTCCAGTTCTCGGCGTGCTCCTGGGAGAGCAGCACCTCCAGGCCGCTGTCGTCGAGCCCGTAGCGGGCCAGGGTGACCGCGCCGTCGGGCAGCGCGGTGTAGACGACGTACAGGTCCTGCACCTCGGGGAAGGCGGGGTCGGGGATGACGGCGAGCAGCCCGCGCTCGTTGCCGGACTCGTCGACGACGTCGGTGAGGTCGGCGACGGGGTCCGGGGCGAGGCCGGTGTCGGGGTGGTACGCGCGGACGGTGCCGCGCTTCTCGGCGATGAACAGCCGGCCGCTGCCGTCGCCGGGCGCGGCGATGTCGACGGGCCGGCGCAGGCCGGAGGCCACCTGGGTGGTGGTGACCGCCAGCTCCGCCAGCGGGACTTCGGCGGCCGGAGCCGAACCGGTGACGGTCGGTTCGGGGGCGGCGGCAGCCGTCAGGGGGGCGAACAGGGCGAGCACAGCGGCGAGGAACAGCGGTGCTGTCCAGCGACGTCTGAGCATGTGGACTCCTGGGATACGAACGGGAGTTGCATGACGCGCGCACCTTCCCGGAAGGTATCCGCTACGCCCCCGCCGCACCAGACGGCATCCGTCCCACCCGCCCCCCTCATCCCGCTCAGCCCCGCAGCGCCCGCCGGACGCGCCGAGACGCCCGCCTCAACGGTCGGGGAGAGGCAGGCGCCGCGGATCTTGCTGTTCCGTACCTCGTTGTACGGGACATCCCAGGGACGTGACGTCCTCGTGCGGTGGCGCCGGGGCGTCAGACCGCCAGCGCCCGGTCCGCCGGCCCGATGGGCGCCGGCAGGTCACTGGCGCCCGTCAGCATACGGTCCACGCCGCGCGCCGCGGAACGGCCCTCGGCGATCGCCCAGACGATCAGCGACTGGCCGCGCCCGGCGTCGCCGGCGACGAAGACCCCGGGGACGCTGGTGGCGAAGTCGGCGTCGCGGGCGACGTTGCCGCGCGCGTCCAGCTCCAGGCCCAGCTGCTCGGCCAGACCGTTCTCCCGGTCCACGCCGGTGAAGCCCATCGCGAGGGTGACCAGCTCGGCCGGGATCTTCTTCTCGGTGCCCGGCACGGGCTTGAACCCGCCGTCCTCGAACTTCACCTCGACCAGGTGCAGGAAGGCCACGTTGCCCTCCTCGTCGCCCTCGAAGTGGGTGGTGGAGACCGAGTAGACGCGCTCGCCGCCCTCCTCGTGGGCGGAGGTGACCTTGTACGTCATCGGGTACGTCGGCCACGGCTGGCCCGCGGGGCGCTCCTCGGACGGCCGCGGCATGATCTCCAGCTGGGTCACGGAGGCCGCGCCCTGCCGGTGCGCCGTGCCGACACAGTCGGCGCCGGTGTCGCCGCCGCCGATGACCACGACGTGCTTGCCCTCGGCGGAGACGGGCGGGGCGACGTAGTCGCCCTCCTGGACCTTGTTGGCCAGCGGCAGGTACTCCATCGCCTGGTAGACGCCGGCCAGCTCGCGGCCGGGCACCGGCAGGTCGCGGGCGGTGGTGGCGCCGGCGGCGATGACCACGGCGTCGTAGCGCTTGCGCAGCTTGGCGGCGTCGATGTCGCGGCCGATCTCCACGCCCGTACGGAACTTGGTGCCCTCCGCGCGCATCTGCTCGACGCGCCGGTTGATGTGCCGCTTCTCCATCTTGAACTCGGGGATGCCGTACCGCAGCAGCCCGCCGATCCGGTCGGCCCGCTCGTAGACCGCGACCGTGTGCCCGGCCCGGGTGAGCTGCTGCGCCGCGGCCAGCCCCGCCGGGCCCGAGCCGATGACGGCGACCGTCTTGCCCGACAGGCGCTCCGGCGGCTGCGGCGTGACCGCGCCCGCCTCCCACGCCTTGTCGATGATGGTGACCTCGACGTTCTTGATGGTCACCGCCGGCTGGTTGATGCCCAGCACGCAGGCCGACTCGCACGGCGCCGGGCACAGCCGCCCGGTGAACTCCGGGAAGTTGTTGGTCGCGTGCAGCCGCTCGCTGGCGGCGGTCCAGTCCCCGCGGTAGGCGTAGTCGTTCCACTCGGGGATGAGGTTGCCCAGCGGGCAGCCGCTGTGGCAGAAGGGGATGCCGCAGTCCATGCAGCGGCCGGCCTGCTTGCTGATGACGGGCAGCAGCGAGCCCGGGACGTAGACCTCGTTCCAGTCCTTGACCCGCTCGGTGACGGGCCGGGTCTCGGCGGCCTCGCGGCCGGTGGTCAGGAAGCCCTTGGGATCAGCCATGGAGCGCAGCCTCCATCATCTTCTCGTGGGTCTGGGCCTCGGTGAGGCCGGCCCGCTCAGCGGCGTCCTTGGCGGTGAGCACTGCCTTGTACGTGGACGGGTAGACCTTGCTGAACCGGGCGGCACCCGCGTCGGGGGCGTCCCACTCGGCGAGCAGCTTCTCCGCGACCGTCGAGCCGGTCTCCTCGTGGTGGCGGCGCACCACGTCGTGCAGCCACTGCCGGTCGGCGTCGTCGAGCCGGTCGACGGCGGCGAGGTTGCCCTCGTTGACGTTGGCCGGGTCGAGGTCGAGGACGTACGCGACGCCGCCGGACATGCCGGCCGCGAAGTTGCGCCCGGTCTCGCCCAGCACGACGGCCCGGCCGCCGGTCATGTACTCGCAGCCGTGGTCGCCGACGCCCTCGGCGACGACGAGCGCGCCGGAGTTGCGGACGCAGAACCGCTCGCCGACCCTGCCGCGCAGGAAGATCTCGCCGCCGGTGGCGCCGTACGCGAGGGTGTTGCCCGCGATGACGCTGTACTCGGCGAGGTGGTCCGCGCCGCGGTCGGGGCGGACCACGAGCCGGCCGCCGGACAGGCCCTTGCCGACGTAGTCGTTGGCGTCGCCCTCCAGCCGCAGCGTGACGCCGCGCGGCACGAAGGCGCCGAACGACTGGCCGGCGGAGCCGGTGAAGGTGATGTCGATCGCGTCGTCGGGCAGCCCCTCGCCGCCGAACTTCTTCGTCACCTCGTGGCCGAGCATGGTGCCGACGGTGCGGTTGATGTTGCGGATCGCCACCCGGGCCCGTACGGGCTGGGCCTCGGCGGCCGACGGTGCGGCCAGCGCATCGGCGGCGAGCTTGATCAGCTCGTTGTCGAGCGCCTTCTCCAGGCCGTGGTCCTGGCCGGTGACCCGGTGGCGCGCGGCGCCGTCCGGAAGCTGAGGGACGTACAGCAGCGGCGCGAGGTCCAGTCCCTGCGCCTTCCAGTGGTCGACGGCGCGGGAGACGTCCAGCATCTCGGCGTGGCCGACGGCCTCGTCCAGGGTGCGGAAGCCCAGCTCGGCCAGGAGCTCGCGGACCTCCTCGGCGATGAACTCGAAGAAATTGACGACGTGCTCGGCCTTGCCGGCGTAGCGCTCGCGCAGCACCGGGTTCTGGGTGGCGATGCCGACCGGGCAGGTGTCCAGGTGGCACACGCGCATCATCACGCAGCCGGAGACCACCAGCGGCGCGGTCGCGAAGCCGAACTCCTCGGCGCCGAGCAGCGCGGCGACGACCACGTCGCGGCCGGTCTTGAGCTGCCCGTCGGTCTGCACGACGATGCGGTCGCGCAGCCCGTTGAGCAGCAGCGTCTGCTGGGTCTCGGCGAGGCCCAGCTCCCAGGGACCGCCAGCGTGCTTCAGCGACGTCAGCGGGGAGGCGCCGGTGCCGCCGTCGTGGCCGGAGATCAGCACCACGTCGGCGTGCGCCTTGGACACTCCGGCCGCGACCGTGCCGACGCCGACCTCGCTGACCAGCTTCACGTGGATGCGGGCCTGCGGGTTGGCGTTCTTCAGGTCGTGGATGAGCTGCGCCAGGTCCTCGATCGAGTAGATGTCGTGGTGCGGCGGCGGCGAGATGAGGCCGACGCCGGGCGTGGAGTGCCGGGTCCTGGCCACCCACGGGTAGACCTTGTGGCCGGGCAGTTGCCCGCCCTCGCCGGGCTTGGCGCCCTGCGCCATCTTGATCTGGATGTCGTCGGCGTTGACGAGGTACTCGCTGGTGACGCCGAAGCGGCCGGAGGCGACCTGCTTGATCGCCGAGCGCCGCCGCGGGTCGTACAGCCGGTCGGCGTCCTCGCCGCCCTCGCCGGTGTTGGACTTGCCGCCGAGCTGGTTCATCGCGACGGCCAGCGTCTCGTGCGCCTCCTTGGAGATGGAGCCGTACGACATGGCGCCGGTGGAGAACCGCTTGACGATCTCGGCGACGGGCTCGACCTCGTCCAGCGGCACCGCCGGGCGGTCGGACGCCAGCCGGAACAGGCCGCGCAGCGTCATCAGCCGCTCGGACTGCTCGTCCACGCGCCGCGTGTACTGCTTGAAGATGTCGTAGCGGCGGGTGCGGGTCGAGTGCTGGAGCCGGAAGACGGTGTCCGGGTCGAACAGGTGCGGCTCGCCCTCGCGGCGCCACTGGTACTCGCCGCCGATCTCCAGGTTGCGGTGCGCCGGGGCGATGCCGGAGGCGGGGTACGCCTTGGCGTGCCGGGCGGCGACCTCCGCCGCGATGACGTCGAGACCGGCGCCGCCGATCTTCGAGGTGGTGCCGTGGAAGTAGGTGTCCGTGAACTCCTGGTCCAGGCCGATGGCCTCGAAGACCTGCGCACCGCGGTAGGAGGCGACGGTGGAGATGCCCATCTTCGACATCACCTTCAGCACGCCCTTGCCCAGCGCCTTGATCAGGTTGCGGATGGCGGTATGCGAGTCGCCGTCCGGGCCGGCCTGAAGGTACGTACCGGCGCGGACGAGGTCCTCGACGGACTCCATCGCCAGATACGGGTTGACCGCCGCGGCCCCGAAGCCGATGAGCAGCGCGACGTGGTGCACCTCGCGCACGTCGCCGGCCTCGACCAGCAGGCCGACCTGGCTGCGCTGCTTGGTGCGGATCAGGTGGTGGTGGACGGCGGAGGTGAGCAGCAGCGACGGGATCGGGGCGTGCTCGGCGTCGGAGTGCCGGTCGGAGAGGACCAGCAGCCGGGCGCCGGAGTCGATCGCGGCGTCGACCTCGGCGCAGATCTCCGCCAGCCGGCCGGCGAGCGCCTCGCCGCCGCCGTGCACGCGGTACAGGCCGGAGAGCGTCACGGACTTGAAGCCCGGCATGTCGCCGTCGGCGTTGATGTGGATGAGCTTGGCCAGCTCGTCGTTGTCCAGGACCGGGAAGGGCAGCGTGACGGTGCGGCAGGACGCGGGCGTGGGCATGAGCAGGTTGCCCTGCGGGCCGAGCGCGGAGTGCAGCGAGGTGACCAGTTCCTCGCGGATCGCGTCCAGCGGCGGGTTGGTGACCTGCGCGAAGAGCTGCGTGAAGTAGTCGAAGATCAGCCGCGGCCGGTCCGAGAGACCCGCGAGCGGGGTGTCGGAGCCCATGGAGCCGATCGGCTCCGCGCCGGTGCGCGCCATGGGCGCGAGCAGCACGCGCAGCTCCTCCTCGGTGTAGCCGAAGGTCTGCTGGCGGCGGGTGACCGAGGCGTGGGTGTGCACGATGTGCTCGCGCTCGGGCAGCTCCGGCAGCGCGACGATGCCGGCGTCCAGCCACTCCCCGTACGGGTGCTCGGCGGCCAGCTCCGCCTTGATCTCGTCGTCCTCGACGATGCGGTGCTGCGCGGTGTCGACCAGGAACATCCGGCCGGGCTGCAGCCGGCCCTTGCGTACGACGCGGGCCGGGTCGAAGTCGAGCACGCCGACCTCGGAGGCCAGCACGACCATGCCGTCGTCGGTGACCCAGTAGCGGCCGGGTCGCAGGCCGTTGCGGTCCAGGACGGCGCCGACGAGGGTGCCGTCGGTGAAGCTGACACCGGCCGGGCCGTCCCAGGGCTCCATGACGGTGGAGTGGTACTGGTAGAAAGCTCGGCGGGCCGGTTCCATGGACTCGTGATTCTCCCACGCCTCCGGGATCATCATCAGCATCGCGTGCGGCAGCGACCGCCCGCCCAGGTGCAGCAGCTCCAGCACCTCGTCGAAGGAGGCGGTGTCGGAGGCGCCGGGCGTGCAGATGGGGAAGACCCGCTCCAGGTCGTGCGCGCCGAACAGCTCCGAGTAGAGCTGGGACTCGCGGGCGCGCATCCAGTTGCGGTTGCCCTGAACCGTGTTGATCTCGCCGTTGTGCGCGATGTAGCGGTACGGGTGGGCCAGCGGCCAGCTCGGGAAGGTGTTGGTGGAGAACCGGGAGTGCACCACGCCGATGGCGGTGGTCAGCCGGCGGTCCGACAGGTCGGGGAAGAACGGTTCGAGCTGCCCGGTGGTCAGCATGCCCTTGTAGACCAGGGTGCGCGAGGACAGCGACGGGAAGTACACGTCGGTCTCCCGCTCGGCGCGCTTGCGCAGCACGAACGCGGACCGGTCCAGCTCGATGCCGCTCTTGCGGGCCGCCGGGTCCGCGGTGGCGCTCTCGACGAAGAGCTGGGCGAACGACGGCATGGTCGCGCGGGCGCCGCTGCCGAGCAGCTCGGGCGCCACGGGAACCTCGCGCCAGCCGAGCACGGCGAGGCCCTCCTCGGCGGCGATGGCCTCGACCCGCTCCCGTACGGCGGCGGCCTCGGCCCCGGCCACCGGCAGGAAGGCCATGCCCACGGCGTACGAACCGGCCGCCGGCAGCGGGAAGCCCGCGACCTCGCGCAGGAAGGCGTCCGGGACCTGCAGCAGGATGCCGGCGCCGTCGCCGGTGTCCGGGTCCGAGCCGGTGGCACCGCGGTGCTCCAGGTTGCGCAGCACCGTCAGCGCCTGCTGGACGAGTGCGTGGCTCGCCTGACCGCTCAGCGCGGCGACGAAGCCGACCCCGCAGGCGTCGTGCTCGTACCGGGGGTCGTACAGCCCCTGCGCTGCAGGGCGGGCCGCCTGGGATGCGTGCCGCATCGGCTCTCCCGTCGTCGTCGTGGCAGTGATGCGTGCCGAGGGACGACGTTGGCCCTGGCCGAAATTTCGTGCAGGTTACATGATGACCTGCAGCTCAGGAAGCGGATACTGCGTATCAGCATCCGGACACCCCGGGGTCGGGAGTGCGCCCCGCAAAGCGGGGGATCTGCACTGTTCGTGCAGGAGAAAGTGCGGGCGGCATTGCCCGCGGTTCCCGTCACATGCCCGCGGAGGTCCGGTTCGAAACCCGGCAGAAATAGATCACGAGTGCGGACAGGCCGCTTTCGAGCATACGGGATTCAGCCGCGCCCGGCGCCCGGCCGTCAGCCCCCGACGGCGGCCCCGAAGAGCCCGCCAAGCCCGTACGTGACCGCCGCCGCGGCGCCGCCGAGGAGCAGTTGCCGCAGGCCGCTGTACCACCAGCTGCGGGCCGTGATGCGCGCCACCGCCGCACCGCAGGCGAAGAGCCCGGCCAAGGCGAGCAGCACCGCTGGCCACAGCGCCGTCGCGCCCAGCAGATACGGCAGCACCGGCAGCACGGCGCCCACGGCGAACGCGCCGAACGACGACGCCGCGGCCACCGTCGGCGACGGCAGGTCACCCGGGTCGACGCCCAGCTCCTCGCGGGCGTGGATCTCCAGCGCCTGCTCCGGGTCCCGCATGAGCTGCCTCGACACCTCGACGGCCAGCTCCGGGTCCACGCCGCGGGACACATACAGGTCGCTCAGCTCGCGCAGCTCGTCCTCCGGGTGCCGGCGCAGCTCGCGCCGCTCCACGTCCAGCTCGGCGAGGACCAGCTCGCGCTGGGAGGCGACCGAGGTGTACTCCCCCGCGGCCATCGAGAAGGCACCGGCCGCCAGCCCCGCGAGGCCGGTCAGCGCGATGGTCGTGGACGAGACCGAGCCACCGGCCACGCCGGTGATCAGCGCGAGGTTCGACACCAGGCCGTCCATCGCGCCGAAGACGGCGGGCCGCAGCCAGCCGCCGGTGACGTCGCGGTGGCTGTGGCCGTGCCGCTCGGCCGGCCGTCCCGCCTGCAGCCCAGCGGACATGGATCGCGCTCCCCTCGTCGATCTTCAGTTCGACGATACGCGGGGGGCGGGAGGCCCGCCAGCAAGGCAGGCCGTACTCACCTGGGGCCGGGCCTGCGGGACCGGCCCGCGGGGCGGACCACGTGGCGGCGGCAGCCGCGCGGCCGGTCACGACGCCGGGTCCCGACAGCGCCGTACGCGGACGGCACGCTGGCTGCCGGCCGCGGCAGCGGTCTCCCCGTGCAGCGCCGCGCACGTGGACCCCGCCCCGGGGTTCCGCCGCCGGGGCGCCGGACAGACTCCAGGGGACGATCCGGCCGGGAAATCCGCGCCGGACACGGGCAGGGCCGTCGCCGCGGGTGCGGCGACGGCCCTGCCGTTTTCCGGAGGTGCGCTGGGCGGCATGGGTCTGTCCGGCGGGTCGTCTCCCGGCCCGCTGGGGCACCGCCCGCGCGCGAAGCGCCGGGGGAACCCGGACCCGAACCGCCCGGCGTTGCGCAACGACATATGCGCCGGTATGCGGTCGACCGTCCGCCTCGCGTTACACGGCGCCGGACGCCGCGGCCTTCCCGGACCTGATCCGCCGGGCAGGCGCTACGTGTGCCGGCCGCGCTCGCCCGCGGGGGCGTCCCCGGCGGCCTCGGCCGCGGCGGGCGCCGGCTCCGGCTCACCGGCGTCGTCACCGGGCCCGGCCGCCTTGCCGGACTCGCCGTCCGCCGCGTCACCGGCCTCCGCGTCGCCGGCCTTCTTCTGGGCGCCGTCCGCGTCCGTGTCGCCGTCCCCGGGCTCGCCGTCCGCCGCGGCCGGCTCCACGACCTCCTCGCGGCCCGGCCGCTTCTTCGCCGACACCGCGATGTAGACGACCGCGGCGGCGAAGACGAGGATCGACGTCCAGACGTTGAGCCGCAGCCCGAGGATCTCGTGCGCCTCGTCCACGCGCATGTACTCGATCCAGCCGCGGCCCGCGGTGTAGCCCGCGACGTAGAGCGCGAAGGCCCGGCCGTGGCCGAGGCGGAAGCGCCGGTCCGCCCAGATCACCAGCAGCGCGACGCCGATGCACCACAGCGACTCGTACAGGAAGGTCGGGTGGAAGGTCTCGGCGGTGCCGGTGACGGAGTGGTCCGCGTCGATCTCGACGGCCCAGGAGACGTCGGTCTGCTTGCCGTACAGCTCCTGGTTGAACCAGTTCCCCCAGCGGCCCAGGGCCTGCGCGAGCGCGATGCCGGGCGCGACGGCGTCGGCGTAGGCCGGGATGGGGATGCCGCGGCGGCGGCAGCCGATCCAGGCGCCGAGCGCGCCCATCGCGATGGCGCCCCAGATGCCGAGGCCGCCCTCCCAGATCTCGAACGCCTTGAGCCAGTCGCCGCCCTCGCCGAAATACGGCTCGTACGTGGTGACGACGTGGTAGAGCCGGCCGCCGACGAGGCCGAAGGGCACGGCCCAGATGGCGATGTCCGCGACGGTCCCCGGCCGGCCGCCGCGCGCGATCCAGCGGCGCCCGCCGAGCCAGATGGCGGCGAAGATGCCGAGCAGGATGGCGAGGGCGTACCCGCGCAGCGGGACCGGTCCGAGGTGCCAGACCCCGTCGGAGGGACTGGGGATGTATGCGAGATCCATCCGTCTCCTAGCGCGCGCTGCCGACCTGCGTCTTGTATGCTCGTGAGCCTGCCTTCGGGCAGCGGTCAGGGCTTGGCCGCCCCTCCGTCACACAACGGAGGGGGAAGCCCCTCGGCCTCGGCCGAAGAGGGAGGAGTCACAGCAGGACCGACGGTACCGCGCCCTGCGGGGTGAGGCGAACCAGTCCGGCAACACCTGCATAACGGCCCCGTCCGCGTCAGTGCGGGCGAGGTCGTATCTCCTCAGCCCGCCGCGACGTCGCCGACGAGTTGCTTCAGCCGCTCCGGGGTGAGGTCCGAGCCCTGGCCGTAGATGTTCTCGCCGTCCAGCAGGACCGTGGGCGTGGAGTTGTGGCCGGACTCGCCGAAGGCGTCGTCGGAGGCGTCGACCCAGCCGTCGTACCTGCCGTCGTCGACGCAGGAGTCGAAGCGCTTGCCGCTCAGCCCGTCGACCTTGCCCGCCAGGTCCTTCAGATGCCCCTTGTCGGCGAAGGCGTCGTCGGTCTCCGGCGGCTGGTTGCGGAAGAGCACGTCGTGGTAGGGGACGAATCTGCCGGCGTCCTGGGCGCAGGCGGCGGCGTTGGCGGAGTTCAGCGAGCCGGAGCCGCCGAAGTTGCCGTCGATGAGCCTGACCAGCCGGTACTCCGTGCGCAGCTTCCCGGCGTCCTCCAGCTCGTTGATCGTCTTGCTGAAGCCGGCCTCGAACTGGCCGCAGGCGGGGCAGCGGAAGTCCTCGTACACGGTGAGGGCGGCCGGGGCGTCCGCCTTCCCCGCGGGCAGCGCGAGCCGGTCCTTGCCGACGGCGCCCTTCGGATACGCCACGGGCTTGTCGCCTTCGTCTCCGTCGCCGCTGTTCTGGTCGATGAGGATGCCGACCACCGCGATCACGGCGAGCACCCCCACCACCGCGGCGAGCACGACGAGCATGCGCCGCTGCTTGTCCTTGGACCTCTGCCGCTCACGCTCGGCCTGCATCCGCTCCCTGGCGGCGCGCTTTCCCTCGGGCTTGTTCTCGCTCACGCCCGGCTATAACGAGGGACCCGCCGCCCGGTGACGGATCAGAACACGCGCCCGTACTGCAGGTACGCGGCGGCGGCGGAGAGCACCAGGACGACCGAGACGAGGACCAGGCCGACGGTGAGGGCGCGCGGTACCGGAGCGTGCGGCATGCGCGGCCGGGGGCGGTGCATCCGGCGCGGCCGGGGGGCCGACTCGCGCCGGGCCTCCTCGGCGGCAAGCCGCTCCGTGACCTCATACCACCGGGCGGAGTGCTCCTTGGGCGCGGTGGCGTCTATCTGGCCCAGCGAGTCCTTCTGGAATCGCTCCCATATGTCATCGGGCAGACGCGACTCGTCGTCGGCGCCGGGCTGTTCGCCGGCCATCGGGCCCTCCCCAGTACGGCACGGATTGCTCTTTTCCAGGATCGCACGTCCGTACGCACCGCGGAGGGCCCTGTGGATAATGGCCACCGCCGTCAGGCCCGGCGGCGCACCCCCTCGGCCAGCTCGCCGGCCAGCGCTCGCACGGCCGCGAGGCCGGCCTCGTGGTCGTCGCCCGCGGCCAGCAGCCGCTTGACGAACGCCGAGCCGACGATCACGCCGTCGGCGAACCCGGCTACCTCGGCCGCCTGGGCGGCCGTCGAGACGCCGAGGCCGACGCAGACGGACAGGCCGCCGTCGCGTACCGCCTCGGTGGCGCGGGTGCGGCGGACCAGGTCCCGGGCCTCGCGGCCCACCGACTCGCGGGTGCCGGTGACGCCCATCAGCGACGCGGCGTAGACGAAGCCGCTACCGGCCGCCGTGATGGCCGAAAGCCGCTGCTCACGGCTGCTGGGGGCGACCACGAAGACCGTAGCCAGGTCGTGCTTGTCAGCCGCCTGCCGCCACGGTCCCGACTCCTCGACGGGCAGGTCGGGCAGGATGCAGCCCGCGCCGCCCGCCGCAGCCAGATCCCCGGCGAAGCGCTCGGGGCCGTAGCGGTCGACCGGGTTCCAGTACGTCATGCAGAGCACCGGGGCGTCCGTCGCGGCCTGCACCTCGGCGACCGTGCGGATGACGTCCTTGATGCGCAGCCCGCCGCGCAGCGCGATGTCGTCGGCGGTCTGGATCACCGGGCCGTCCAGCACCGGGTCGCTGTGCGGCAGGCCGACCTCGATGGCGTCGCAGCCGCCCTCGATCATGGCGGTCATGGCCCGTACGCCCGTGTCCACGTCCGGGAAGCCCGCCGGCAGGTAGCCGATGAGGGCCGCCCGGTCCGCCGCCTTCGCGGCGGCGAGCACGGCGTCGAGCCGCGCGATGTTCCCCGTCACCGGTCCGCCTCCTCGGCGTCGTAGAGCCCGAAGTAGCGGGCGGCGGTGTCCATGTCCTTGTCGCCGCGGCCGGAGAGGTTGACGACGATCAGGCCGTCGGGACCCAGCTCGCGGCCGATCTCCAGCGCGCCGGCGAGCGCGTGGGCGCTCTCGATGGCCGGGATGATGCCCTCGCTGCGCGACAGCAGCCGCAGCGCCTGCATGGCCTCGTCGTCGGTCACGGCCCGGTACTCGGCGCGGCCGGCGTCCTTGAGATAGGCGTGCTCGGGACCGACGCCGGGGTAGTCGAGGCCGGCGGAGATCGAGTACGGCTCGGTGATCTGGCCGTCCTCGTCCTGCAGCACGTACGACCGGGAGCCGTGCAGGATCCCGGGGTCGCCGAGGCTGAGGGTGGCGGCGTGCTCGCCGCTGGTCAGGCCGTGCCCGGCGGGCTCGCAGCCGACGAGGCGCACGGCGGGGTGCGGCAGGAAGGCGTGGAAGAGGCCGATGGCGTTGGAGCCGCCGCCGACGCAGGCCACGGCCGCGTCGGGCATCCGGCCCGTGCGGTCGAGCAGTTGCTGCCGGGCCTCGATGCCGATCACCCGGTGGAAGTCGCGTACGAGGGCGGGGAAGGGGTGCGGGCCCGCGACCGTACCGAAGAGGTAGTGGGTGTGCTCGACGTTGGCCACCCAGTCGCGGAACGCCTCGTTGATGGCGTCCTTCAGGGTGCGGCTGCCGGACTTCACCGGCACGACCTCGGCGCCGAGGATCCGCATGCGGGCGACGTTGAGCGCCTGCCGCTCGGTGTCGATCTCGCCCATGTAGACGGTGCACTCCAGGCCGAGGAGGGCGCAGGCGGTGGCGGTGGCCACGCCGTGCTGGCCCGCGCCGGTCTCGGCGATGACGCGGGTCTTGCCCATACGGCGGGTGAGCAGGGCCTGGCCCAGCACGTTGTTGATCTTGTGCGAGCCGGTGTGGTTGAGGTCCTCCCGCTTGAGGAAGACGCGGGCGCCGCCGGCCTGTGCGGCGAAGCGCGGCACCTCGGTGAGCGGGCTGGGCCGGCCGGTGTAGTTGACCAGCAGGTCGTTCAGCTCGGCGACGAACGACTCGTCGCCCTTGGCCTTCTCGTACGCGACGGCGACCTCGTCGACGGCCGCGCGGAGCGCCTCGGGGATGAACTTGCCGCCGTACGCGCCGAAATAGCCCTCGGCGGTCGGGACCTGACGCTCTGGGTCAGGGATGAAGAAGTCTGCGGACATGGGTGATCCTCGGTCGGAACGGATGACGGACGGCGTGGGAACACGCCGCCTGCCATCGCATGCCGTTGATCTGACCGGGCTCGGCCCCGATGTGATAGCGCACGCGCCGCCCGCGGACGCGCCGCGCGGGCGCCCGGCAGCCACGGGGGCGGCACCCGGGGGCGAGAACGCCTCCGGCTGTGGGGACACCGGTGCGCCCCGCTCGCCGACCGCCCGCCGCGGCGGAGCCGTCGGGGCGGGCGCGGGACGCCGCGCGGGCGGTCGGCGCGGCGCCGGTGTGCGCGGCGGGGGGCGGGGGCGGGTGGTCCATGTCCGGGGTCACCGGGGCGTCAGCCACGCCCGTGGCGGAGCGCGGGGTGGGCGCCGGCGGCGACGAGGTCGGCGACGGCGGCGCGCGGGTCCTTGCCGGTGACCAGGGACTCGCCGACGAGCACGGCGTCAGCGCCGTCGTTCGCGTACGCGATGAGGTCGTGCGGGCCGCGCACGCCGGACTCGGCGATCTTGACGATGTGGCCGGGGATCTCGGCGGCCACCCGGCCGAAGTTGCCGCGGTCCACCTCAAGCGTTTTGAGGTTCCGCGCGTTCACCCCGATGATCTTCGCCCCGGCGGCCACGGCGCGCTCGGTCTCCTCCTCGTCGTGCACCTCGACCAGCGGCGTGAGCCCGATGGACTCGGCCCGCTCCACCAGCGAGACCAGCGCTTCCTGGTCCAGCGCGGCGACGATCAGCAGCACCAGGTCGGCGCCGTACGCCCGCGCCTCCCAGAGCTGGTACGCCGTGACGACGAAGTCCTTGCGCAGCACCGGCAGGTCCACCTTGGCGCGCACGGCCTCCAGGTCCGCCAGCGAGCCGCCGAAGCGGCGCTGCTCGGTCAGGACGCTGATGACGGCGGCGCCGCCCGCCTCGTAGTCCGCGGCGAGCGCGGCGGGGTCGGCGATGGCCGCGAGCGCGCCCTTGGACGGGCTGGAGCGCTTGACCTCGCAGATGACGCCGACGCTGTCGCCGCGCAGCGCGGCCACCCCGTCCCGCGCCTCGGGGGCCCGGGTGGCGCGCTCCTTGAGTTCGTCGAGGCTGACCCGGGTCTGCCGCTCGGCGAGGTCCTCGCGCACGCCGTCAATGATCTCGTCGAGCACACTCACGCGAGCGGACCCCTTTCTGCTGGCGCCGGTGCCGGCCGGTGCGGAACACCGGCCGCCGGCGGGCGGCTGTTCGGGTACCTGCGATGGTATCCGGCACCGGGCGGAAGCCCCGAATCCGGACCTTCTCCGTCCCACCAGCCGGACACGGTGCGGCTACGGTCCCAGCACCGCCCCGAACGGCAGGTTCCGCAGCAGCGTAAACGCCGCGACCAGCGCGAACAGCACCGACCCCACCGGCAGCGCCGCCGCCGGCCGAAAGCGCACGGAGGGCCGGGGCGCGCCGCGGCGGGGACGTACGGCCGCCAGCAGCCACCCGAGCAGCGCCACGGCGAGGGCCGCCGCGGCGGCGGTCACGAGGGCGTTGGCGCCCAGCGCCGCGGCCACGTCGCCGTGGGCGAGCGCGTGCGCGCAGCGCAGGCCGCCGCAGCCGGGGCAGGCCAGGCCCGTGTACGCCAGGACGGGGCAGGGCGGGTAGCGGCCGGGCTCGTTCGGGTCGGCGGCGCCGACCGCGGCGAGGCCGGCGAGGGCGCAGCCCAGCGCGGCGAGCGGGGGCGCGAGGCGCCGCAGCGGGGCGGTCGCGGCGGTACGGGCGGACACACCCGGATTGTCCCGATGCCGGTGCAGGTACGCATCCCCCGCGGCCCGGAGAGGTGACGCGGGGCCGGGGAGGGGTGCGACGCGACGCGCCCCCGGCCCGGGGCTTCCCGGCCGGGGGCGGAGCGCGGACCGTACCTGCCGGACGCCGACTGCTCGCCGGCTACTCGCCGACGAGGCGCACCGGCGGCGACGGCTTCTTGCCCAGGCCCATGCCCCGCATCACGGCGCCGACCACGCCGCCGATGGGGATGATGATCAGGCTCAGCCAGAACAGCACGGGCTTGTCCATCACCATCAGGGCGCCCGAGACGCAGAACCCGATGATGATGATGGTCGCCGTGGCCCATGCCGCCGGCGTCCGTCCGTGGTGGTAGGTCTCGGCCATCCTGCGCTCCTTGAAACGTACAAACGCTCATATCACCAGACGTGGCCATTGTCCCCGATCGGTCCACGCCTCTGACGCCGGGGGCCGGTCAGCCCCCGCTGGTGGGGTCCTCGCCGCGGTCGAGAGCCTTCCACAGCTCCTCCGGCCGCTCCGGGTCCGCGGGTGCGGCCCGCCGGGGGCGGGCGGCGGCGCCGGAGGCGCCCGGGCGCTCGTAGCGGCCGGACATCGCCGGCCAGCCGGAACCGTACCGCAGCGCGAGCACACCGGCGCACAGCAGCAGCACGCCGCCGGCCAGGCTCACCCAGGGCCAGGCGGTGTGGCTGACGGCGTCGACCACGGCGTCGGTGAGGCCGGCGGCCTCGGCCGCCTCGTCGTCGAGCGCGGCGGAGTCGGAGGCGCCGACGGCGGAGGCGGCGATCACGCCGACGCCGCTGAGCGTGAGCAGCGCGGCGACCACTGTGCGGCCGGCGCGGCGGACGGCGAAGACGGCGACGAGGGCGGCGAGCCCGACGATCGCCAGCGCGGACGGTACGCCGGTGACGTCCCGGCCGCCGGCGGTGACCGGCAGCGCGGTGTCCGCGACGGGGGTGGGGGCCTCGCCCTCGGCCCAGGTGCGGCCGGCGGCGACGAGGACCAGGGCGGCCCCGAGCGCGCCGGAGAGCAGGGCGGCGGCGAGGGGGGTGCGGGAGCCGGACTGAGCTGTCACCCGGCAAGTGTCTCGCACCCGCCGGGCCCGGTTCAGGCAGGGGGCGCGGGTGGGACGGATGCGCACGCCGCGCCCGCCGTACGCGCCCCGCTACCCCGCCGGCTGCCCGCCCGCGCGGGACAGGTGCCCCGCCGCCGCGACCGCCCGGAGCACCGCCGCCGCCTTGTTGCGGCACTCCGCGTCCTCCGCCGCCGGGTCGGAGTCCGCCACGATGCCCGCGCCGGCCTGCACGTACGCCGTGCCGTCGCGCAGCAGCGCGGTGCGGATCGCGATCGCGGTGTCCGCGTCGCCGGCGAAGTCCAGGTACCCGACGCAACCGCCGTACAGGCCGCGCCGCGTGGGCTCCAGCTCCTCGATGATCTGCAGCGCCCGCGGCTTGGGCGCACCCGACAGCGTCCCGGCGGGGAAGCACGCGGTGAGCACGTCGAACGCGGTGCGTCCCGGGGCGAGCCGGCCGGTGACCGTGGAGACGATGTGCATGACGTGGCTGTAGCGCTCGACCGACATGAAGTCCACGACCTCGACGCTGCCGGGCTCGCAGACCCGGCCGAGGTCGTTGCGCCCGAGGTCGACGAGCATCAGGTGCTCGGCGCGCTCCTTCTCGTCGGCGAGCAACTCCTCGGCCAGCGCCGCGTCCTGCTGCGGGGTGTCGCCGCGCGGGCGCGTACCGGCGATGGGGTGCAGCAGGGCGCGCCCGTCCTCGACCTTGACCAGCGCCTCGGGGCTGGAGCCGACGATGTCGAACGCGCCGGAGCCGGTGTCGGGCAGCCGGATCAGGTACATGTACGGGCTGGGGTTGGTGGCCCGCAGCACGCGGTAGACGTCGAGGGCGCTCGCCTCGCACGGCGTCTCGAACCGCTGCGAGGGCACGACCTGGAACGCCTCCCCCGCCCTGATCCGCTCCTTGATGTCCGCGACCGCCGCCCTGAACTGCGCGGCGCCCCACAGCTCCCCGTACTCCGGCAGCGCGGAGGGCGGCAGCGGCGCCGCGCTCGCGGCGGTGGGGCGGGCGAGGCCGGCGGTCATCGCGTCGAGCCGGGCGACCGCGTCGTCGTACGCCTCGTCGACGCCCGTGTCGAGGTCGTTGTGGTTGATCGCGTTGGCGATCAGCAGGACGCTGCCGTCCCAGTGGTCGAGGACTGCGAGGTCGGAGGCGAGCAGCATCGTCATCTCCGGCAGCCGCAGGTCGTCACGGGCGCTGTCGCCGATACGCTCCAGCCGCCGCACGGCGTCGTACCCGAGATAGCCGACCATGCCGCCGGTGAAGGGCGGCAGCGTCCCCCGGCCGTCGGTGCGCTCGTGCAGGTCGCGCGGAGTGTGCAGGGCCTCGACGGTGGCGCGCAGCGCGGCCAGCGGGTCGCCCCCGGTGGGCAGGCCGACGGGCGGGGTGCCGAGCCAGTGGGCCCGGCCGTCACGCTCGGTGAGCGTGGCGGCGCTGCGCACGCCGACGAACGAGTACCGCGACCATGTGCGGCCGTTCTCCGCGGACTCCAGCAGGAACGTGCCGGGGCGCTCGCCGGCGAGCTTGCGGTACAGCCCCACGGGGGTGTCGCCGTCGGCCAGCAGGCGACGCACGACAGGGATGACGCGGCGGTCCTTGGCCAGCGTGTGGAACGTCTCCCGGTCAGGGGTGGTCATCCGGCACCGCCCACGGTCAGCTCGCGGCCGTCGAAGCAGGTGCGGGTGCCGGTGTGGCAGGCGGGGCCGACCTGGTCGACCCGGACGAGCACGGTGTCGGCGTCGCAGTCGAGGGCGACCGACTTCACATGCTGCACGTGCCCGGACGTCTCGCCCTTGACCCAGTACTCCTTTCGGCTGCGGCTGTAGTACGTGCCGCGGCCGGTGGTCAGCGTACGGTGCAGCGCTTCGTCGTCCATCCACGCCAGCATGAGCACTTCGCCCGTGTCGTACTGCTGCACGACGGCGGGCAGCATGCCGTCGGTGTTCCGTTTCAGGCGCGCCGCGACGGCGGGATCGAGGTCGGAGGGCCGCGCGGGCCGGTTGCCGGTCATGGGGCCATTGTGCCAAGAGGGACGGACACACCACGGTGCCAGAGGGCGCGACGCGCGCGGCCGGGGATGGCCCTTCCGGCACATCGGTACGTGTCGATAGGGCATGCTTCGCCCATGACCAACCCTCCTCCGGATCCGCCCGCAAGACCCCGCGGGCCGAAGCCCGCCGTCACCGCTGCGGTGGCCGCGGCCCTGCTCGTCGCCGTGGCGCTCGCCGCCTTCCTCGCGCTGCGCGGCGGCGACGGCGACCGGACGGAGGCGGGCGGCCCGCGACCGCTGGGCAGCGCGGAGCGGCCGGCGGGTCAGGACAGCCTCGGCGGCGCCCCGGAGACGAAGAGCGCGAGCGCGGGGGCGGCGGCGGGCACCACGGACGCGCGGGGGGACCTGGAGCCGAGCGAGTCGCACATCCCGTACGTGGTGCTGCGCACCGGCGAGTGCTTCGACCACCCCTCGCTGGACACCGCCGTGGAGTCGGTCGAGACCCGCTCGTGCACCGGCCCGCACGACGGCGAGATCATCGCCAACCGCACGCTCAGCGGCGACTTCCCGGACGGCGACGCGCTCGACGACCAGGCGCTGGGACTGTGCCAGCGGGCCGCGGAGGAGAGGCTGGAGACGATGCCGGCCGACGGGCGGCACTACTTCTACTACGCGCTGTACCCGACGCTGACGACGTACGAATACCAGAGCCAGGACGAGATCTCCTGCGCGCTGACCCTGAGCACCGAGCCCGACGGCCCGAAGCTGACCCAGCCGCTGCCGTGACCCCGGCCCGTGCCGCCGGCGCGGGCTCGCCCTCCCCGCAGCCGCGGCCGTCTGCGGCGCCGCGTGCCCCGGCAACTCCGGCGGCTCCCGCGGCCGTAGTGTGGCCGCATGACAACCCATGCGAAGCGCGAACGGCTGCTCCTCGCCGATCTCCTGGAGGGCGCCGGGCCCGAGGCGCCGACGCTGTGCGCGGGCTGGACGACGTACGACCTGGCCGCGCACGTGGTCGTGCGCGAACGCCGGCAGGACGCGGCGGGCGGCATCCTGTTCAAGCCGCTGCAGAACCGGCTGGAGCGCGTGCAGGCGGAGTTCCGGCAGAGGCCGTACGAGGAGCTGGTCGGGCTCATCCGCAGCGGGCCGCCGCGGTTCTCGCCGTTCGCGCTGAAGCAGGTCGACGAGGCCGCGAACGTCGTGGAGTTCTACGTCCACGCCGAGGACGTCCGCCGCGCGCAGCCCGGCTACACGCCGCGGGAGCTGGACCCGGTCTTCTCCGACGCCCTGTGGCAGCGCCTGGAGCGCGGCGCCCGGATGATGGGCCGCAAGTCGCCCGTGGGGCTGGTGCTGCGCCGGCCCGACGGGCAGACGGCGGTGGCCCACCGGGGCGCGCCGGTGGTCACGGTGACCGGGGAGCCGGGGGAGCTGCTGCTGTTCGCCACCGGGCGGCAGGAGGCGGCGAAGGCGGAGCTGGAGGGCGACGAGGACGCCGTGGCGCAGGCGCAGTCGGCGCCGCTCGGCATCTGACCCCGGGCGGCGGGGAGTTGCACCGGGCGGCGAGGCGCAGGTTCCGCTACGGGGCCGGGGCGGGCGGCCGGTCCGGCAGCGGGCCCGTACCGGCGCGGCGGCTGCGGCGCACGGCGCGGGCGCGGGGCAGCTCGGCCCGGCGCACGGCGGGCGCGGCGAGGCAGACGACGGCGCCCAGGCAACTGAACGCGCCGCAGGCGAGGAAGACCGGCGCGCTGCCCCAGGCGCCGATGGCCGCGCCGACCAGGGGGTAGCACAGCGGCGCGAGCCCCAGGCCGGTCAGGCTGGTGGCGGCGGTGACGCGGCCGAGGCAGGCGGGTGCGGCGGAGGTCTGGATCAGCGCGTACGCCAGTCCCCCGCAGACGCCGCCCGCGAGGCCGCCCAGTGCGCAGGCGGCGACCGCGAGCCCGTGGGAGGGCGCGAGCGCGACGCAGCCGAGCGCGGCGCCGGCGGCGACGAGGGTGGCGGCGTGGACGAGTCCGGGGCGCGGCAGCCGGCCGGCGACGGCCAGGAACAGCGCGCCGGCGCCGGCGCCGAGGCCGAACGCGCCGACGAGCCAGCCGAGTCCGGCCGCGCCCCAGCCGCGTTCGGCGGCGAGGAGGACGAGGCCGACGTTGAGCGGGCCGTTGAGGCCGAACTCGCTGAGCGCGCCGGAGAGGACGAGCGGCCCGATGAGCCGGTGGCCGCGCACGTACCGCAGTCCCTCGCGCAACTCCCGCCCGGCGCCCGCCGGATGCGCCCGCTCCGCCGACCCGCCGGGTGCGCCGGATGCGTCCGGTGTGTCCGGTGTGTCCGGCAGGGGGCGTACGCGCAGCGTGAGCAGCAGCGGCACCGACGCGGCGAACAGCAGCCCCGCCGCCGCGAACGCCGCCGCCGGCCCGCCCAGCACCAGCGCGTACCCGCCGACCGGCGCCGCCGCCGCACCGCCCAGGCGCAGCGCCAGCGCCCGCAGCCCGGCGATCCGGCCCAGCTCCTCCGGCGGCGCGAGCCGCGCCGGCAGCGCCCCGACCGCGGGCAGGAACAGCGCGTCGACCACGCCGAACGCCAGGGCCACCGCGACCAGCAGCCACAGCCCGGGGGCGGCGATCCCCACGGCGGCGGCGGTGCCCAGGATGAGGACGCAGCGCACCGCGTCGGCGCCGATGACGACCCGGCGCGGCCCAAAGCGGTCGGCGACCACTCCCCCGCCGAGCAGCAGCACCGCGCGCGGCACCGAGCCCGCGGCCATCACCACGCCGGTCTCCGCCGGGCCCGCGACCCGCTGCGCGGCCCACCCGAGGGCGAGGAAGAACACGCCGTCGCCGAGCACGGAGAGGGCGTACGCCACGAGCCACCGCAGGACGGCGGCGTCGCGGTACGACGGCAGGGGCGCGGGCGCCCGGCTCACGGGCGGAAGGGGAAGCCGTAGAGGTGCAGGGCGACGGTCTCGCGGTCCGGGGAGCCCTCCGCCTCCGCCGCCTCGGCCCGCTCCCGCCACCTGAGGACGAACGCGCCCATCTCCTCCGCCAGCTCCTGCAGTTCGGCCGCCGTCAGCCGCAGGGTGTACTCCGAGCTGAACGCCGCCCGCGTCCACTCCCGGCCCCACCCGGCCTGCTGGTCCAGGTAGTTGAGGTACGTACGGCTCCGGGTGGCCAGCAGCTCGCGGGTGACGCCTGTCAGCGCCGCCGTGCCCTCCGGGGTGTCGTCGAAGTCCGCGGACCGGAAGCTGAACGACCGCTTAGCCGAGACCCGCCACCAGCGCTCGCGCCCGTCCCGGCCCTGCTCCGCCGCCTCCTCGATGAAGCCGTGCCCGGCGAGCTTGCGCAGGTGGTAACTGACCAGCGACACCGCCTCGCCGGCCTGCTCCGCGAGGTGCGACGCGGTCGCGGTGCGGGCCGCCGTGAGCAGCCGGTACAGCTCGATCCGCAACGGGTGGGTGAACGCCTTCAGTTGCTCCAGCTCGGTGATCCGCTCAGGTTCTCTCCCCATGCGGGCACCGTAGATACGAAAGAAGTGTTGCGCAATATTTCCTTCGCAACCCGCGGCGGTCCGGGCCGCCTACGGACGCTGTTGGTTTAATCCGGGGGCCTGCGTGACGTCGGCCTGTGTGACCCCGTTGGGGTTGTGCAGGCCGTCGTCGTGCTTCTGGGGTGGGTTCGTGTCGTTGCGTGGGGTGGAGTTGGCGGAGATCCCGGAGGAGACCGTGCGGTTGGCGCGTGCGGTGTTCCCGAAGGGCTGTCTGGTGATGCGGGTGCGGGATGCGCTCGGGCCGGTCTTCGCTGACGCCGACTTCGAGGAGCTGTTTCCGGTGCGGGGGCGTCCGGCGGTGTCGCCGGC
>NZ_JCANSZ010000046.1:0-60336 GCF_059570535.1 Streptomyces sp. CNP082 | reverse complement strand
CCCCGGATGCCCGCCCCTGCCCGACTTCCCACGGCCACGCACCCCGGCCTTCCGCGCCCACCCAGCCGCCGTGTGCCGATTCACCCCGACCGCCCGAGCAGCACCCGCGACACTGCCGTTCCCGCGCCCCAGCGCCTCGAAGAACCTCGCCCTCAGCTCCTCAAAACCCACGATCCCCGCAACTCCCTGAACTCCAGGGTGTTGCGGGGATCACTAGAACCCGCCCAGCGTTCACACTGGTCACGGGCCCTTTTTGTGGTGGTGGCGGCGCCAGGATTCGAACCTGGGAAGGCTGAGCCGGCAGATTTACAGTCCCCCGCACAAAGCTTCTCTGACCTGCTGCGTTCCGGCGCTTGTCGGTATCTACCCCACGCCTGCCCCACGGGTCGGTTGGACGCCGGGTTCAAGTCGAGCCGGATTCCCGTGCGGTGGGCGCGTGGGACCCCGCCGCGCTGGCCGGAGGCTGGCCACAGCGGGCCCCACGGGCTCACCTGGTGCCGGCTCTTCCGCTGAGTGGTGCTCTGCGCGAGTCGGCCTATGAACCCCCTTCAGTCGAAGGCTTCGGCGGACGGGAGAGGGTGGCCGTCCTGGTCGTCGTCCTTCTCGTTGGCTTTGGCGTCCTCATGGTTCGCGAGGCGGTCACCCCTGCTGTCGGCGACACGCAGCGCGTCGTCCAGTGCGCGGTTGGAGGCTTGGAGTGCATGGCGGAGCGCGGACACGCTTGCCGTGCTGTCGCTCAGCACCTCCTGCCCGCTCATACGGGCCGCGTCAGCGTCGTACAGTTGCTCCTCTTCCACCGCATCGGCGAGTGCCGCGAGCACGCTCGTGTCGTCGCCCTCGCTGAGGAAGCAGGGCCTGCCCGTCTCGGTTACCCACGGCAGGAGTCGAAGCCCCGGGCAGGGTGCGGCGGCTTTCACTCGGTCGCAGCGTGACGCGCTCGCCCCCTGACGCGGGAAGCGGCGGTCGTGGTCAGCATCCTCTGTCCATCCCTCGGCTGTTCGAAGAACGGTGAGCTTGGTCGTGGGCTTGACAATCAAGGTCTCGCCGCTGGTGAACATGACCCGCTTGCCGTCTCCGGGGAGACGGACGAGGTCGCGCACGCTCAGGGTTTGACCGCCTACGTGGATCTCGTCGCCGAGGCGGACCGAAGCTGCATCGACTTCGATGGCGACCTGCCTCTCACTTCGCGCCATGCTGGGACCTTTCAAGGGACTTCAGCCTCTCGGTGCTTGTGCGGTGACACGTGCAGGCGCACGGTTCGAAGGAGACGCCGGGGGCTGCTCGTCGATGCTGGTTGTGTTCGGCGTGACGGCACTCGCCGTGCTGCCCGACGTGACAGTCGGGGGACTGGTAGCTCACGCCTGGCCACCTCCCGATTGCGCGGTGCCCGAACGCGGGTAGAGCCGGAGCGTGTAGTCCTGGGCGTTCCACCGCCGCATACGGGCTTCGTGTGCCACGAGGTACGGGCGAACGAGGGCGCTGGGGTAGCTCTCCGCGTGTACGGGCGGCCTGCTGGGCTTCGGCGAGGCATCGAGACGCCCGCTCACCTGTGCAGGAACTGATCGGTGGCGGCCGGTGGCAGGAAAGAGCCAGCGTGCCGTCCGTTCTAAGGCTTGGACGAAGTATCGGGTCATGGCAAACAGCTCCCTACGCCGGCGGCCCGGTCTCCTCTGGTGCGGCAGCGCGCTCGCTCGACGGGGTGTCCGTGAGGACGACGGCCCACGCCACGGAGCCCTGCGCGCTGACCTCCATCCCGAACCGGTCACCTCTGTCCAGCGCAGCTAAGAGCGCGTTCCACGACTTCGCCGGCATGGCTTCGGGGGTGACCGTTTCGACCCGGATGGAACCGGGCTGGCGTTTGATGTGTGGGGTGAGCCCAGCCGCGGTGATCGCAGATGCGATCGATTGGGCCACGGCCTCTGGTTCGGGCATGGGGGATCCTCTGCCGGGTAGGGCTCACTTTGAGTAAAGCTGGATAGCTAGATTAAACCTGGTGAGCTAGATTTTCCACATGCCTGAGCAGCCGCCCTACCTCCACATCGCTGACCTGCTCCGGAGCCGCATCTCGGGCGGAGAGTGGTCGCCGGGCGAGCGGCTGCCGTCCCGGGCGCGTCTCGCCGCTGACTACGGAGTCGGTGACGCAGTGGTCCGCCGTGCCCAGGAACTACTCATCTCCCAGGGCCTGCTGGAGGGACGCGCAGGCTCGGGCACGTACGTCGCCGAGCCGCGAGAGCGTCTGCGCATGGTCCGCACGCTCCAGCGCTCGCGGCGGGACGGCTCACCCTTCCGCGCGGACATGGCCGACCTCGGCAAGACCGGCACCTGGGAGGCGCAGAGCGAAGCGAAGGTCCCGGCGCCACCCGCCATCGCGGACCGCCTGCGGATCACGGAGGGTGACCTCTGTGTCCGGACCGATTACGAGTTCATGGCCGAGGGCAAGCCGGTGCAGCTCTCATCGAGCTGGGAGCCGCTGAGTATCACGGGCGGCACCATCATCGTGCTGCCGGAAGGCGGCCCGCATGCCGGCCGCGGCGTGGTGGAGCGCATGGCGGTGATCGGCGTCGAAGTGGGCCGCGCCGTCGAGCGGCCGGAGCCCGGGGAAGCGTCGGCTCGCGAAGCGCAACTACTCGGCATCCCGCGCGGGGCTCTCGTCACCCGCATTGAACGCACGTACTACGCCGACGACGGCCGACCGGTCGAGACTGCCGACATCGTCATCCCCGCCGCCCGCGCGGAGATCGTGTACGAATTGGAGATAAACCCCGAGGGGTGAGGGGCGGGAGAGAGCGTATCCGCAAGAGCCGTCCGCGGTGCGGCGCCGGGGGCTGGCATCCGGGCTCGCCGTAGGTCATCCTGCGATGCCGGGCAGGTGGGCGTTCACCTCGCGAGCGTCCAGGGACAGTTGAGACAGCTCAACGACTGACACCCCGGCGCTGCGCAGGGTCTCGACTCCGTCGATGTCGGTGGCGAACAGGTCCGGTTCTCGCCAGGCGATGACGACTCGGGGAATGCCGGCAGCCAGAATCAGCTCGGTGCATGTCCGCGGTCGTGAGCGTCGTTTGGCGCAGGGTTCCAAGGTGCTGTAGATCGTCGCCGAGTGAAGGCGCGCGTCATCGGTCGCGAGCTTGGCGAGCGCCGACTCTTCGGCATGAATGTGCGGATCCGTCTCGCGGGAGTAGCCGTTCGCGATCTCGATGCCGTCCGCGTCCACAATGACCGCGCCGACCGAGAACGCTGTCTCGCTCGGCGGGCACAGGCGGGAGAGGTCGATGGCTCGGCGCATCCAGGTGTCGTCGGCAGCGGATGGCTCCGCGGTCATGTGCGGCTCTCCTGCTTGGGCAGGTAGCGCATGAGCACGACATCGCCGATCGTTCGGGCCTCGGCGAGTGCCATGCGCCGAGTGGACGCCCAGGGGTAGTCGGCGGGGTGCAGGAAGCGCGGAGCGCTGGACTGGCCGACGACGAGCGGGGCTACGGCCAAGTGGATCTCGTCAACGAGGTCTTGTGAGAGGAACGCGGTGTGGACGTGTCCACCGCCCTCGACCATGAGGCGCTGAATGCCGCGCTCGCCGAGGTCGTCCAGGAGGGCGCCGAAGTCCAGCTCTTCGCCGGTCGAGACGACATCGGCGAGGCCCTTCAAGCGCTCGCGTAGCTTGTTCTCGGCCGCGTCCGTTGTGTACGCGACCTTCTCTCCGCCGTGGTGCCAGAACTTCAGCTCGCGCTCAAGGTCGCCGGTCTTCGTCACGGTGACCTTGAGCGGGTAGGCGGGCTTGCCGGCTGATTCGCGTGCTGCGCGCCGCTCCTCGCTGTTCACCAGCAGCCGCGGGTTGTCGGCCCGCATCGTCCCGGCCCCGATCAGGATGGCGTCGGAGTCGGCCCGGACCTGATCGACGCGGTCGAAGTCGTCCGCGTTGCTCAGCAGCAGGCGTGACGGGCTGGTGTCGTCGATGTACCCGTCTATCGAGGTCGCAACGCTGAGAGTGACGTACGGGCGGGGCACGGAATCTCCTCGGTGGCTGAGCTGGCTGGGACAGACTGCGGCAGATGGTACGAGGGTCAGGCTTGCTTGAGTACGGCGTCCCTCATAGCGTCCTTGAACTCGTTCACGGTGATGACGCTATGCCATTTGCCCAGGTCTTCGTCCAGGCGGGCCAGCTCTCGCGTGATGCGCCCGGAACCGGTCTCCACACCGATACGGAGCGCTTGTATGCCGATGCGCCCGGCTTCCTCTGCTTCTCCCGCGCCTGCGAGGGCGACAGCCTGGCGTGCCAGGTAGACGCCTCGGTCGCGGTGGAACTCGGCCGGAAGGTGGATGATGGCGTGGCCGAAGCTCTCGGCGGCTGCCTGGTGGTCGCCGAGGACGTTGAGGCTCTGTGCGCGGTGCACCTCGATGTAAGCGGAGTCGAGCCAGACGCCCCATGGAGACGCTGGGTCGGGGTCCATGGCCTCACGCAGCTCGTGCGCGTGGTCATAGGCGCGCTTGCAGGCATCCGTGTCGCCCTGGAGCGCGTACCCGTGGGCGCCGAACGTCGCAGCTACGGCGGCGAGGCGGCTGCCTGGCTCCGTGCGGTCCTCGGCTGCCTCGGCGAGGTCCAGGACCTCGATGGGGTCACGCATGTCGCCGGCGAGTTGGCTGCGGCGCGCGAGAATGTAGGTGGTGAGTTCAGGGTCCCCGGCCAGATGGGACAGCTCCAGCGCTTCGCGTGTCCAGTGCTGGGCTGCGCGGAAGTTGCCCGCGTCCTGGTGGAACCAACTGGCCAGCTCGGCGTACTGCGTCTGTAGCTGGAGGAGCTGTCGTCGGTCCTCGCCCTTAAGCTCTCGCCGTAGTGATCGCATGGCTGCTAGCTGACGTTCAACGATCGGGATGCTCTGGTACGGCCCGAACATGTTGTCGTTGTCGATCAGTACGTGACGAGTGGCCGTTAGGTGCTCAATCGGATTCATCGCGGAGAACGTCCCTGGTGTCGGTGGCTTGGCGACAGCCGGAGCATCCGAGAGCGCGGCGAATGCCGCCGCGGTTCCGAGGGTGCCGAGCAGCGCACGACGCGATATCGACACGAAGATGATCCTTCCGTCATCGGTACGAGCGGGGATGGAGATCCCTGCCGATGACGTTGCCTCATCCTCTGCGTTGTCCTCCAGAAGCACAGAGCCGTTGGACACATCGGGGTGTTGATTGGACACATGGACACGTGGCTGCTCACGTGTCTGGGGGCTTGCCGATGCCGCGGCCTGGATGCGCCTGTACTTGCGGACCAGCGCCCCCTCCGCGCGTAACTCGTGGTCGTAGGCCGTCACCAGGTCGGCGGACGCGGGCTGGTCCCCGCGCTCAACTCGGGCCATGTAGCTGGGGCTGTAGTTGATGCGCGCGCTCAACTTGCCCAGCGAGCGGCCCCGGCGGGTACGCCACTCCCGCATCTCTGCGCCCAGCTCGTGGTGAGGCCCCGCCTCCGGCGTGAGCAACTTGGGCTTCTGTCCCACGCGACCTCCACCGCTGTGTCCTTTGTGGCCGGTCCATCGAGGCCACATGGACAGTCTTTTGACGGCCTGCCCGCGGCCGTACAACAGATGCACAGGCCGAAACACAGCCTATCGACGCTGAGTCGGCATCGCAGCGAGGAGAGAGGAGGAGAGGGGGTGAAAATGCTACGAGTCGGTGCGGTCTGGAAGCTTCTCCTCGATGAGCCGCAAGCGGTCGGCCAACGCGGCGATCTGGGCCTGAAGTTCTGCGAACTCAGCCGCGGTTACGGGTGCGGCCGACGGCCCACGCGGCGAGTCGGGGTCACGGACGAAGCTCCCGCGACTGGTGGTGAAGATCCAACCTTCGTTTCGCAGGGCAGTGAGCGACTTCTGGACCGTCGCCGACACGAAGCCGTACTGCTCGATGAGCTGCCGCACAGAAGGCAGCTTCTGGCCGGGTTCAAGGGCACCGCTCTTGATCCCTTCGCGCAAGTCATCAGCTAGCTGTTCAAAGGCGGGCCGGGGGTCGTTATCAGCTCTGCTCACGCCTCCGAGCGTACCCACGCCTGACACGTCCTAGCACGCTCGCAGCTCCAAGGGGCTTGCGTGATGATACGTACTGCTACATAGTGCTACGTAGTCCGTCTGGAGGGTCCCGCGAAACGGGCCCGAATGAAGCGGCTGTTCTTTGACAACTCCACAGAGCGCCAAGCCGAGTGATTTTGGTCCGCGATGCCGCCTGAGCTGCGGCGTCGCGGGTCATGACCACTCGTCTGAGACGAGCGGTCCGTGGCCAGGAGGCTCCTGGCTCCCCGACTCGGAAGGAGAACGATCATGTTGCTCGCCCTTGGTGACGTCGTCCGAGACTGCCGGGACGACGCCGTGGGCACGGTCGCCGGCATGGCCTCGGGGGTGGTGCTGTTACAGCTCGCCTACGCGGTTCGCCCGGTGCCCACGGCGGACATCGAGATGGTGGCGCGTGCGGTCAAGCCGCGGACTCCGTCCACGGATGTCGCACACCTCTGCTTCATCGCGCTCGGGCTGATCACCGGCATCGTCATGGGCACCGCTGTCGCTCAGCTCGGCGGGGGAGCGGTCCTTGTCTTCTCGGTCACCTTCACCTTCACCGTGGCCGTGACCTCCGGTCTGAAGGGGGTCTTTCTGCGCCCTCGGCGTATCCGCGTCTGATCGCCAGGCATCCAGCAGCCGACGACGGCACTCCCGACCAAGAAACGCCCGTCGTCGCTGCCTTCCCTATCCCAACCAGGAAGCAGGAGTTCGGATCGTGACTATGAAGTCCTTCATCGCCGGCCATGAGGTCGTCACCGAGAACGACGCCTTGGAGCTGGCGCTTGGCACCCCGCTGGAACTGTGGCTCGGCGTGGACGGGGAGAGCGCCGAGGAGCGCGCGGCTCGCCGGGATGCGGCACGGGACATCCTCGCCGAAGAGCCCGAGCTGTACGACCGGGTCGCCGCTCTCCTGACCGAGGCACTGCCCAGCCCACTCACCTCACTGATCTCGGGTTCCTCGGTCGTCCTTGCCGCCCGCCCGCTGCTGGGCGGTGAGGCGGCTTGAGCCCGGCCCCGGGGCCGCATCGGGTCGGCACGGGCGGGCGGCTCTCCGCCCTGGACGCGAGGCAGATCCGTTCCGCCGAGCGAACGCTCTCGGTCGGAACATGGAGCGTCATCTTCGGCGCCATCCTCTTCTCCGTTCTGACCGTCACCCCGCTCGTCCGCAGTGTGACGCCGGAGGGGTGGGAACTGACGGCGCCAGTACTGCCGTTGGTGGTCGACGCGGCCGTCGTGATCGTCGTGCGTCTCGACTCGACCATCGCTCGTCTCGGCGGCTCGGCGGGACCATGGCCGGCAGTGCTGCGCTGGTTGACCGGCGCCATGACCCTCGCCCTCAACATCGGTGACTCGGCGCTCCAGGGCGACCTGGTCGGCGTCGCTGTTCACGCCGTCGCACCCATCCTGTTGATCGTCACAGCAGAGGCGGGACTGGCCTACCGGCGCGCAATCGCCGCGGCGCTTGAACACATCGAGCGTGAACGGCGTGAACAGGCCGAGCACGAACAGGCCAAGCGCGACGAACGGGCGCGTCTGGCTCGCGTGGAGCGTGAACAGGAACGCGAAGTTGCTGAGCGCCGTGAGCGGGAAGCGCGCGAGCACGCCGCCCAACTGGAACAGCAGCGTGCCGAACGAGAAGCAGCCGAGCGCCGGGAGCAGCGTGAGCACGAAGAGCGGCTGCGCCGCTTGGACGCGGAGGCCAAGGAGCGCGAGCGGCGTGAACAGCGAGAGTTCGAGCTGGCTCGTGAGGCGCGCGAACGGGCCGACCGCGAGCGCCGTGAACAGCAGCGTGAACAGCCCGAGCAGCAACGCTCCGTTCATGAACACTCAGCGCACGTCGCTCCCCACCGCCGGCCGCAGCCCAGCACAACGGGCCAGGAGCCGTCGCCGAGGGCAAGCGCCGCGTCCGCGAAGCTGAGCGAAGAGGAGGCCCTGGAGGCCATCCGTACCGCTGATCCCGATCGCACCGTGCGACAGCTCGCCGAGCGAACCGGCTGGTCGGTCGGCTGGGTCAGCGCGCGCATGCGCGAACTCCAAAGCGTGGCCCGAGAGCCGGCCACAGCACCTCACTAGGCCGCGGGGCCCGGTCTCAACCGACCAAAGCAGTGGCCGGACCCCGCTCGTTCCTCCCAGAGGAAGGACAGTTGGAAGTGAACCACGAGAACAATGAGCGCGAGCTGTTCAACAGGCTCGAAGCCGAAGTATTCGGCGCCCCACCGGCCGATCACAGCGGCGACGTAGTCGACTTCGACAAGGCCGGGCCGACCCGATCGGGCACGAGCGGATCGCCCGATCGGAGGGCTGCCGACTCGGCGGGCGGATCGGACGACGACGATGAGGGCGATCGGCCGCGGCCGGTCGACGGCCCGCAGCCGAAGAACCCGGGGCTGATGGGGCAGGCACGGGAGGCCGGGCGGCGGGAGTTGGTCCCGTCCTGGCTAAAGTCGCGTGTCGAACTGGCGACGGCGGCGCGCTGGCTGGCCGCTTACCTGGGGCACATCGCGGCCTTTCACGCGCTGCGCTCGCCGGTCTACGCCGGCCGACTGCTCAGGCACACCCCGCGCGGTATCGGCCGCAGCATGCGCGGCTGGCGCCGGTGGGCCTCGGATGCCGAGGGGGCGGGGCTGCGGTCCGCGGAGGCGTTCAAGGAGCACACCGGCGAGTATCTGAAGCTGTGCCGGCAGCGGGATCGTCGGGTGCGCTGGCGCGGTGCGGTGACGGTGGTCATGGTGCCGATCCTGATCACGGTCGCGCTGCTGCTGGCCTTCGTTGCGCCGTGGTGGATGCAGGCGCTCGCCGTCGCCGCGGCGATCGGGGCCTTCGGCGTGGTCGGGGCACCGGCCGATTCGCCGATCTCGCAGCATGCGGTGGTCAAGACCGAGGCGCCGAAGCTCACCGCCTCGATGGTGACCACCGCGCTGGGAGCGCTGGGCATTGCAGAGCTGAACGCGGCCATCAAGAAGGGCGTGGGGCTGCGCTTCACCTCGGAGATCCACCGCGACGGACCGGGCTGGCGGGCGGACATCGAACTGCCGCCGGGGGTGACGCCGGATGACGTCATCGACAAGCGCAAGGAACTCGCCTCAGGGCTGCGCCGGAAGCTGGGGTGCGTGTGGCCGATGCCCAACCCGGACGACCACGAGGGCACGCTGATTCTGTGGGTGGGGGACCGGCCGATGCATGAGGCGAAGGCGCCGGCCTGGCCGCTGGCGAAGTCGGGCACGGTGGATCTGTTCAAGCCGGTGCCGTTCGCGAACAACCAGCAGATGCGCTGGGTGAACGTCACGCTGATGTTCGTCGCGTGCGTCATCGGGTCCATCCCGCGCATGGGCAAGACGTTCCTGATGCGCCTGTTGCTGCTGATCGCCGCGCTGGATCCGCGCGCTGAGCTGCACGCCTACGACTTCAAGGGCACCGGCGACTTCCGCCCGCTCAAGCCGGTATGCCACCGCTATCGCTCCGGCGAGGAAGACGAGGACATCAAGTACTGCCTCGATGACCTGCGCGAACTCAAGGCCGAGCTGCGCAGGCGTGCGAAGGTCATCAGCTCGCTGCCGCTGTCGCGCTGTCCGGAGTCCAAGGTCACGTCCGAGCTGGCCTCGGACAAGCGGCTTCGGCTGCACCCGGTGATGGTGGCGATGGATGAGTGTCAGAAGGCGTTCGAGCACGAGAAGTACGGCAAGGAGATTCAGGAGATCGTCACGGACTTCGTCAAGCGCGGTCCGGCGCTGGGCTTCATCACCGTGCTGGCCACACAGCGGGTTGACAAGAACTCCATCCCCACGCCCATCAGCGCGAACGCGGTGCTGCGGTTCTGCCTGAAGGTCACCGGCCAGACCGAGAATGACATGATCCTGGGCACGTCGATGTACAAGGCCGGCTACCGCGCCACGATCTTCTCGTTCAAGCGGGACAAGGGCATGGCCTGGATGTCTGGCGAGGAAGACGAACCGATCATCATCCGCGGCACCGAGGTCGACGCCCTCATGGCGGATCCGATCGTGGCCCGCGCCCGCCAACTGCGCGAGGACTACGGCAACATCACCGGCATCGCCGCCGATGAGGACCTGACCACCGACCCGGCCGCCGGCTACGACCTGCTTGCCGATATCCGCACCGTGACCACTGCGGATGAAGAGCGCGTCTGGAACGAGCGGATCGCCGCCCGCCTGGCCGAGCTGCGCCCGGAGGTCTACGGCGGGTGGAAGACCGAGAACGTCACCACCGCGCTCAAGCCGTACGGGATCAAGACCACCGGTGTCGCCGGCACGACGGACGCCGGGGAGCGCACCACCCGCCGCGGTATCGTCCGCGCCCACATCCTCAAAGCGATTGCGGAGCGTGACGACGAGCGGGACGCGGCCTGACGGCCGGACGGTGCTACCGGTAGCACCACAACCTGCTACCGGTAGCACCCCCGCTAGCACTTCAAAGCCGCTCTCAGCAGCAACGTAGCGCATAGCGCCCTACCTGCGGCAACCCTACACAACCTCGCGAAACAAGACCTGGAGACCCCCATGCTCATTACTACCGCCATCCCATTCGCTGCTACTCTCTGTTACGTCTTGCTGTGTGTAGCCAGCCCGTATGGCACCTGCCGCAGGTGCCGCGGCTTCGGCTTCAAGACCAAGACCACCCGCCGCGGACGCATCAAGCGCGGCCGTGACTGCCGCCGCTGCCGCGGCTACGGCCGCCGCATCCGCATAGGCCGCTGGATCTACAACCGCGCCGCCCACCTCTACCGCGACGCCCACACCACCACCCCCGGCAACCACGCACGCGCCCGGAACACCGAGAGGACACCCCGCTGATGAACCTGACCATCTCTGTCGTGCTGCTCGCCGGCATCGCCCTGGCGGTGGTGCTGCGCCTGAAGTCGGCCACCCTCACCGGCGCCGTCATCGCCGCGCTGTTCGGCTTCTACCTCGCCGACACCGACGCCGCCCCCACCGTCAACGAACTCGTCATCGCCGTCGCCGACGCCGTCCGCGGCATCGGCAACTGATCAGAACCGGAGAACTCATTGAACGCCACCTCACCCCCTCCCCAACACATCTCGCTCATGGCCGCCGGTGAGCTACGTGAAGCCTTCAACGCTCTCGAACGCGGTGATCGGGCCACCGCCGTCGCCGGCCTCATGGCCATCGACGCCGAGTCATGGCAGGCCATCGAGCGGCGGCTGACCCTCATCGGCGGCAGCATCGCCGACCTTCTCAGCGCCCTCGAAATCGAGCAGTGAGCCCCATCCGAGCAAGCCAGGGAGAAGAAGTGACCCCCGACCCCAACGCCACACGATGCCCGTCACCCGAGGTCGCCTACGCGAACGCGCCCCGCATCATCCCGGAAATCTCGTGGGTGGCCGGCGCGGCAGCCGACAAGGAATTCGGCGTACCGATGGGGCGCGAATTCTGGCTCCGCAAGGCCGCCTTGCTCGACCGCATCGCACTCGCCGAAGTCCAGACATACGCCCCTGAAGTCGCTGCCGCAGCGGTCGAGAGGGCAGAAGACGCGGCCGGCCGACTCGCCGACTTCGACCACACCCACTACACGACGCGCGGCCCCTTCAAGCCGCTGCTGAACCCGCCCGGCCGGTCCTACCGGCCCTACGTCCGCCAGGAATACCTGACCTGGCTCACGGCTCGCACCGACTCCTAGCTGCGCCCGGAGGCGGCGGCACTCCCGACCAAGGTCGCCCGCCGCCTCCGGTCTCCCTATCCCAACCAGGAATCAGGAGGGCACCAGCATGCCATCCGAGTCCACGGACGCGCCGTACAGCAATGTGCGCACGCTGTTCGATCAGTCCGGAAGCAGCGCTCCGCCGAACGACCTGGGAGCCGAACAGGCCGTACTCGGCGCCATGATGCTCCGCGCCGAGGCCATCGCCGAGGTGACCGAGGCCCTGAGCCCGGAGGACTACTACCGGCCCGCCCACGAGACGATTCACCGCGCCATCCTCGCGCTGCGCGAAGAGGGTCAACCGGTCGACCCGATCACCCTCACACACCACCTGGACCGTCTCGGCGACCTGCGCCGCGTCGGTGGCCACAGCTACGTCCACACTCTCGTTCAGGCCGTGCCCACCGCCGCGAACGCCGGGTACTACGCCGAGATCGTTCACGAACTGTCCGAGCGTCGCCGCCTCATCGAAGCGGGAACACGTCTCGTACAGGCCGCATCGACTCCGGAGGCTTCTGCGGCCGAGGTGCGTGAAGCGCTCGCCCTCAGCGACGAGAAGCTTCCGGACACCTGGCAGGAGCCCGTCCCCCTCAACACCCGTCCAACGCTCCCGCCCTTCCCTCTGCACACCTTCCCCGGCTGGCTACGTGAGTTCGCTGCCGGCATCGCCGAGGAGACGCAGACACCCGTCGACCTGGCAGGCTCGCTGGCCATGGCTGTCCTGGCGACGGCTGCCGGCGGTCGCTGCGTCGTGCAGGTACGCGGCCGGTGGCGTGAGCCGACCAACCTGTACGTGGTGGTCGCCCTTCCGCCCGCCAACCGCAAGAGCGCCGTCTTCACTGCGATGACCGGCCCGCTCTACGAAGCGGAAAAGTCGCTCGCGGAAGAAATGGCCGGGCGCATTGTGGAAGCCGACCTGACGTGCAAGATGGCGCAGGAAGCAGCCGACAAGACCGCCGCACGCGCGGCAGCGGCTGAGGGCCCTGAGCGTGACTCGCTCGTCGCCGAGGCGATTGGCCTGGCACAGCAAGCCGAAGGGCTCACCGTGCCCGCGCGCCCCCGGCTGCTGGCCGATGACTCCACACCGGAGACCGTCACCTCCCTCATGGCCGAACAGGGTGGGCGCCTGGCGGTCATGTCCGCTGAGGGCGGCATCTTCGACATCATCGCCGGGCGCTACTCCGGAGCCCCCAACATGGAAGTCTTCCTCAAAGGACACTCCGGAGACCGCCTGCGCATCGACCGCCGCTCCCGAGAAGAGTCCATCGAGGCCCCCGCTCTCACCATGGGGCTGGCCGTGCAGCCGACCGTTCTGGAGGACATCGGCAAGCACCGCGGATTCGACGGGCGCGGCCTGCTGGCCCGGATCCTCTACTCCATGCCGGAGTCCCTGGTGGGATACCGGAACAGCGCCCCCGACCCGGTGACGGATGCTGTCGCTGCTCGCTACGAGCGCAATGTCATCGCGCTCACTCTCTCCCTGGCGGACTGGACGGATCCGGCCGTACTCCAGCTCACGCCAGCCGCCGACAACACGCTGATGAGCTACCAGGAGGAGTTGGAAATCCAGCTCCGTCCCAAAGGCGGCAAGCTGGGCCACCTTCAGAAGTGGGCGGGCAAGCTGGTGGGCGCCGTCGCGCGCATCGCCGGGCTGCTGCACCTTGCCGCCCACCTGCATGACGGCTACGGCAAGGCCATCGACGACAGCACCATGCTGGGCGCCATCGAACTCGGCGAGTACTTCGCCGGCCACGCTCTGAACGTCTTCGACCTCATGGGCGCCGACGCCGTCCAGTCCCGGGCCAGGACGCTGCTGGAGGTGCTGGCCGCGAACGGCTGGGAGACGGTCAGCCGACGCGACCTGTTCACCAAGCTGTCCCGCGCCGAGTTCCCCACGGTCGCCGACATGGAGCCGGCCGTCTCCCTCCTTGAGGAACACGGCTACCTCCGCACCCACACACCACCCCGGAACGGCAAGCGCGGCCGTCCGCCAGCCCCGCGCTACCTCATCCACCCGCAGGTACGGGAGGGGCTGGCATGACCGCACGCACCCCCCTGCGCGGCACCGTCCGGCCGCACAAACCGCAGAAGCCGCAGAAACCCCACGCCCCACATGCTGACCAGCAGCGCGGCACCCTCGGCCACGTGCCGCCCCAACCACCGCAGAAATCGACAGAAGCGCCGCACAAATCCCCGCACTCCACCGCCCACAGCCAGGAGGGGCTGGCCGACCGTATTTCTGCGGCACATCCTGTGCTTTCTGCGGCAGCCACCCCGTGGGCCGCAAAACCCCAGGTCAGGGTCCAAGCTCGCAGGTTTCTGCGGTTTCTGCGGTTTGTGCGGTGACCTTTCCCCGCTACCCCTCCCCGCTACCTCCATCACGCCCCTGACCGGTGTGGTGGCGGGGGCGGCGGACTTCAGCGCATCCCCCGGACACCTTGCCCGAGAAGGAGTCATCACCTTGGCCAGCACCAAGATGCTCAAGCTCCCCGAAGTCCTCGAAGAGATCGGTATGAGTCGCGCTGCCTTCTACCGCATGCGCGCCCGCGGCAGGGCTCCGCAGCTCGTCAAGCTCCCGAACGGTCAACTGCGCTGCCGGCGTAGCGACCTTGACGACTGGTGGAACGGGCTCGACACGCCCGCGTACTGACCGCCCCGGGGCCCGGCGAACAGCCGGGTCCCTTCTGCAAGAAAGGTTCCCCATGGGGATGACGTACGACGTGCGCGTTTGGGGGGTCCGGCAGCGCAAGGACCGGGGCCAGACCTCAGCAGAGGTGCGCTGGAAGACCGGCGACACTGCGCACTCTCAGACGTTCAGAACCAAGACGCTCGCCGACGGCCGCCGGGCAGAACTGCTCAGGGCGCTTCACGCAGGTGAGCCCTTCGACGTGACGACCGGGCTGCCGGCCAGTGAGCTGCGGCGGCAGAAGGACGTGAGTTGGTATCAGCACTCTCGCGACTACATCGCCATGAAATGGCCTCACGCGCCCGGGTCGACCAGGCGCACACTCGCTGAGGCCATGGCCACGGTCATGCCCGCGCTCGTGAAGGACACCAAGGGCATGGCTGACACCAGAGTCGTACGCGCGGCCCTGTACGGCTGGGCCTTCAACAAGAACCGGTGGCGGGAGGAGCCTCCATCCGACGTGGCGAAGGTTCTCGACTGGTTCGAGCGCCATTCGCTGCCTGTCTCGGCGCTGGCTGATCGGATGCACGCCCGTGACGCGCTCGATGCGCTGACGAAGAAGCTCGACGGAACGACGGCGGCTGGAAGCACCATCCGGCGGAAGCGGGCCATCTTCTACAACGCACTCGGCTATGCGGTCGACGCTGAGCGGTTGGTGAGCAATCCGCTTGACCTGATTCAGTGGACCCCTCCGGAGCAGGTCACGGAAGAAGTCGATCCGGCGTGCGTACCGAATCCGCGGCTCGCCGTAACTCTGCTGGATGCGGTGCGGGCGCAGAGTCCGCGGGGCCGGCGGCTGGTGGCCTTCTTCGGCTGCATGTACTACGCGGCGGCTCGCCCGGCTGAGGTCATCGGGCTGCGCCGTGAGGACTGTGACCTTCCCCGGCGCGGCTGGGGTGTCCTGCGGCTGCGGGAGACACGCCCGCGCTCCGGGTCGGCCTGGACCGACACCGGGCGCCCGCACGACGAACGCGGACTCAAGCACCGGCCCCGGAAGGCGGTACGGCTCGTGCCCATCCCGCCCGAGCTGGTCGCGCTCCTGCGCTGGCACATCACCGCCTACGGCATCGCGTCGGACGGTCGGCTGTTCCGTACGCAGCGCGGTGGACTCATCCAGGACACCGGATACGGCGAGGTGTGGGCGGAAGCCCGCAGTCGTGCACTCACGCCCGCACAGTGCGCGTCTCTGCTGGCCAAGCGTCCGTACGACCTCCGGCACGCCGCCGTGTCGACGTGGCTCAGCTCCGGCGTGGAGCCGCAGGAGGTGGCGCAGCGTGCCGGCCACAGCGTCGCCGTGCTGTTCCGCGTCTATGCGAAGTGCCTGGAAGGAGCGGCAGCCACGGCGAACGCCAGGATCGAAGCCACGCTGCGAGCCGCGCGGTAGGTCTGTGGGGCTGCCCCACAGATGCCCCACAACTGCTGGTCAGGATGCGAAACAGGGTGAGACACACTGGGGCAATCCGGGTGAATCAACGCCACCCGGGGGAGTGGATACGCGAAAGGGCCCGTGGCAGCGTTCATGCTGGTCACGGGCCCTTTTCGTGGTGGTGGCGGCGCCAGGATTCGAACCTGGGAAGGCTGAGCCGGCAGATTTACAGTCTGCTCCCTTTGGCCACTCGGGCACACCGCCTGGGGATGTCGCCCGGACCGGCCGCTGGGGCCGCCCGGCAACGTCGTAAACCATACCCGATGGCCGGGGGTGGTCCGCCACCCGGTTGTGGGGCTCGTGGGGCGGGTGGGGTGGCTAGGCTGGGCGGCGGCCCCGGGGATCGGGGTGCGGTATCAGGGAACCAGTGCACGAGGAGCGCACCGAAGATGGCCGACTCCAGTTTCGACATCGTTTCGAAGGTCGATCGGCAGGAGGTCGACAACGCTCTCAACCAGGCCGCCAAGGAGATCTCGCAGCGCTACGATTTCAAGGGCGTCGGCGCCGCCATCGCCTGGTCCGGGGAGCGGATCGAGATCCGGGCCAACGCCGAGGAGCGGGCTAAGGCCGTGCTGGACATCTTCCAGTCCAAGCTGGTCAAGCGGGGGATCTCGCTGAAGGCCCTGGAGTCGGGGGAGCCGCAGTCGTCCGGGAAGGAGTACAAGCTGTACTCCACCATCAAGGAGGGCATCTCCCAGGAGGACGCCAAGAAGCTCGCGAAGATCGTCCGCGACGAGGGGCCCAAGGGGGTCAAGGCGCAGGTGCAGGGGGACGAGTTGCGGGTGACCTCCAAGAGCCGGGACTCGTTGCAGGAGGTCATCTCCCTCCTCAAGGGCAAGGACCTCGACTTCGCCGTCCAGTTCGTGAACTACCGCTAGGTTGCCTGGCTGGCCTGCGGCGATTCCGTTTCGTGCGGCTCGTGGCCGGCCGGTTCAGCCGTCCGCTGCCGGCAGGCCCAGTTCGTGTGCGGAGATGAAGTGTGAGCCCGTGGCGTCCAGCCCGGTGGCGGAGCCTGGGAGCAGCCACAGGCCGCGGAGGTCGCGCCCGCGCTGGGTCTGCGCGATGACGTCCAGGTGGCCGTCGCCGTTGGCGTCGAGCAGCGGCGGGCGGGACTGGAAGCGGACGCGGGAGTAGTAGCGGGGGGACTCGCCCTGGATGCCGGGGGTGTCCAGGCCGACGGACTGGGGGCGGGTCGCGGAGGTGGCGTGGGCGATGTCGGGGACGAGGTGGACCAGGCCCTGCTGTACGTCGGCGTAGGGGGAGGAGACGACGAGGTCGGGCCTGCCGTCGCCGGTGACGTCGCCGACCGCGCGCCCTTCCGCGTCGCCGCCCTCGACGCCCGTGAGCACCTCGGCCGGCTGTGCCCGGTGGCCGGGGTGCTGGTTCACGGACACGGTCAGCGTTCGCTCGGCCCCGTCCATGGCGACGCTGACGAGCTCGTCGTCGCCGTCCCCGTCGGCGTCACCGGGTATGCCTTCGTACCCCTCCTCGCTCCCCGTACGCCGCGCCAGGGAGAGACCCCCGGGCCCGCCGCGGAAGTGGTGTACGGCCATGAGGGACGTGAGGCCGTCGCCCTCTCCCTCGGGGTCGGTCCACCGGAACCGGACCGTCAACTCGTCGCGCCCGTCACCGTTGTAGTCGCCCGCGACCGCCTTGTACGGGGCGGAGTCCGCGGGCCGGCTCTCGTCCAGCCGCTGCGTGCGGGCGGGCTTCCCGTCGCGGCCGAAGGGCCCGTACCAGACGGTGCCTCCCGACGGTGTCCCGGTGCCGTCGTACGCGGCAAGGCGGTACACGTCCGTCGTGCCGTCGCCGTCGAAGTCGCCGGCGTGGCCCGCTTCCCAGTCGGAGGTCTCCCTGCCCTGTACGACGGCTGTGCCGGTGGGGAGCCGGGCCGGCCCGGTCACGCCGTGCGGGCCGCCCCACAGCGCGTGCTGCTGCCCGGTCGCCAGCGTGACCAGCAGGTCGGTGAAGCCGTCCCCGTCGAGGTCGCCGCGCGCGAGCTGCGCCCACGGCACGCCGGGGACACGTGGCCCGGACAGCGCGGCCCGCAACGTGCTCCGGGTGCGCGGGTCGAGCCCGTGCGCGGAGCCGTACACGACGGCGATGCGGTCCTCGCCGACAGTGACCGCGGCGTCGTCGTAGCCGTCGCCGTTGAGGTCGCCGGGACGCGGCTGCCGCGCGGGCTTCCCGGCGGCCGGCCGTGCGCCCTGCGCGGCCATGCCCAGCTCCCCGGCTGCCGCCTTCGGCGAAGGGTCTGCAGTCGCACGGGAGCTGCCGCTCCCGCCGCCGCTGCTGCAGGAGGTCAGTAACGAGGCCAGTAACAACGTGACCGCGATGGCCGCTCGTGTCCCGGGTCTGCGTGAGCGCATCAACCGATAGTAGGGAATCGGCGGTCACGTTCCGGCTTGGCATACCAGACCGCACCGGCCCGGTACGGGCCGCGGTCGGGTAGGGCAACACGCCGCCCCGCCCCCGACGGCGTCAGTCGTGGGCTTCCGGCCGGTGCGTCGCGGCCCGGGTCAGTGCCTCCTCGGCCTGGGCGGCCAGGGTGGCGACGAGGTCGGCCGCGGGCGGCAGATCGGTGATGAGATCGACCGCCTCGCCGGCCCAGACGGGCAGCGGCGGAATCGCCCCTCGCGCGACGTCCGCCTGGTAAGCCCGACGGGCCTGCGCGTCGCCGGCGAGTTCGGTCTCCCGGCCGCGCCATCGGTCGAGATAGGGGTGGCCGAGGGTACGGGCCGTGTACTTCTGTGCCGGCCAGCCCGAGCCGCGGGCGATGTCCAGCACGCTGCTGCGCTCGGTGTCCTCCCCGCGCCCCTCGACGATCGCCTTGGCCGTCTCAGCGTCGACCAGGGCCTCGGCGGTGGCCTGGAAGCGGGTGCCGATGACTGCTCCGGCCGCGCCCAGGGCCAGCGCCGCGGCCACGCCGCGGCCGTCGGCGATCCCGCCGGCCGCCAGCACCGGCACCGTACCCGCGAGGTCCACGACGAGCGGGACGAACGGCAACGTGGACCGCCCGCGCCGCGCCCCGTGCCCACCGGCCTCGGTCCCCTGCGCCACGATGACGTCGGCGCCCACCTCCAGGGCCCGTCTGGCCTCGTCCAGATCCGTGACCTGGATGATCAGCGCCGCGTCCGACCGGCGAATCCGGGCGGCGAACGGGCCGGGGTCGCCGAAGGACAGCATCACCGCCGCGGGGTGGAAGTCCAGCGCCTGCTCCACCGCACCGGCATCGACCCCCCAGGTCAGAAATCCGACCCCCCACGGTTCCCCGGTGCCCTCCGCGGCGATCGCCAACTCGCGCTCCAGCCACGCCCGCTCCCCGTGCCCGCCCCCCACAAGGCCGAGGCCGCCCGCCCCGGAGACGGCCGCGGCCAGGGTGCCCCCGGCCGATCCGCCCATCGGTGCCTGCACGATCGGATGCCGTACGCCCAGCAGCCGGGTCAACTCCGTCGCCAACGCCATGGAGCCATCATCGCCTCACGGGCGCCCCGCCTCACGGGCGCCCCGCCTCAGGGGCCCCCGCCTCACCCCGCCGGAGGGGTGCCCCCGCGAGAGCGCCTCACGGCTCCAGGTAGCGCAGGATGGCCAGCACCCTGCGGCTGTAGCCCTCCGTCTGGCCCAGGTCGAGCTTGTCGAAGATCGCGTTGACGTGCTTCTCCACCGCGCTCTGCGACACGTGCAGCCGGGCGGCAATGGCCGCGTTGGTGTGGCCCTGGGCCATGCGGTCCAGGACCTCGCGTTCGCGCGGGGTGAGACGGTCCAGCGGGTCCGAGCGGGTGCTGTGCGCCAGGAGGCGGCGTACGACCTCGGGGTCGAGGGCCGTGCCGCCCGCGGCCACCCGGTCCAGGGCGTCGAGGAACTCGTCGACCTCGACCACGCGGTCCTTCAGCAGGTACCCGACGCCGCCCGTGCTGCCGGTGACCAACTCCGCCGCGTAGCGCCGCTCCACGTACTGCGACAGCACCAGCACCCCCGTCCGCGGCCACCGTTCGCGGATCTCCAGCGCCGCGCGCAGCCCGTCGTCGGAGTGGCCCGGGGGCATGCGCACGTCGACGACCGCGACGTCCGGGGGGTCGGCGGCGACCGCCGCGAGCAGGGCCGGGGCGTCGCCGACGGCGGCGGTGACGTCGTGGCCCTCGTCGGCCAGGAGGCGGGCGAGGCCCTCGCGCAGCAGCGTCGAGTCGTCGGCCAGGACTACGCGCACGGCAGCTCCGCGGTGACGGTCGTGGGCCCGCCGGGCGGGCTGGTGACGGTGAGGCGGCCGTCGAGGGCGGCGACGCGGCGGGCGAGGCCGAGCAGGCCGCCGCCGGAGGGGTTCGCGCCGCCTTTGCCGTCGTCCTCGATGCTCACGCGCGCCATCGTCGCATCCCGCGTCAGCCGTACGGTCACCAGCGTGGCGGACGAGTGTTTGATCGCGTTCGTGACGGCCTCGGAGACCGTGAAGTACGCGACCGTGCGCACCGCTTCCGGCAGCGGCTCGGCGAGCGTGTAGTCGATGCGTACGGGCAGCTCCGAGCGCTCCGCCAGCGCCTCCAGCGCCGCGCGCAGGCCGGCGTCGTCCAGTGCCGCCGGGTAGACGTGCCAGGCGACCTCCCGCAGGTCGGTGAGCGCCAGTTGGGCCTGTTCGTGGGCCTGGCGGAGCAGTTCCCCCGACTTGTCCGGGTCGGCGGTCGCGGTGCGCCGGGCGCGGCCGAGGAGCAGGCCGAGGACGACGAGGCGCTGCTGTACGCCGTCGTGGAGGTCGCGTTCGATGCGGCGGCGCTCGTCGTGTACGGCGGCCACGATGCCGGCGCGGGTGGCGGCGAGTTCGCCGATGCGGCGCTGGAGGAGGTCGGCGGGGCTGGGGCCGAGGAAGCGGTGGGCGAGGTGGTTGTCGAGCGCGGCGACGCCGTCCACGCCCTGGATGGACAGGAACAGCAGGAACAGGCCGGCCAGGGCCGCGCTGACGATCGGGACCGCGTCCGCCTCCGTGGCGACGAACCAGATCCACAGCAGCGTCGAGCCGTACGCCGCGCCGATCAGCGCGGTCACGAGCACCGCGCCCCCGAGCGCGCCGACGCCCCAGCGGAGCGCGAGGTACGAGAGCGCGCGCGGGGTGGCGCGGGGCGGGGCGGGTTCGCTGCCGTAGAAGTACGTCATGCGCCTGCGCTCGGCGGCGGCGAGGCGGGCGGCGGCCTCGTACGGGAAGCGGGCGGCGCGCGGCCCGCGGGCGGTGCCGCCGGCGGCTGCCTGCCACGGCCAGGTGGCGAGGAGCCACAGGCCGCACAGGACGACCAGCGGGAGTTCGGCGAGGGCGGTGAGGCCACCGGTGAGGACCCCGGCCGCGGTGCGCAGGCGGCGGAGCAGTATCGGACGCATGATGCGGCCACGCTAGCCGCGGCCGGGAGCGCGGCGCACTGCGGGTTTCCGCAGAACAGGGGGCCTGCCGCGGTGCGGTTCCGCGCAGCTTGGGGGGTGCGGTTTTCCGTACGGGCTTGGGTGGGACCCCGGATTCCGGTTGCCGGCCCCGCCCCGTAACGTCGTCGCCATGATCGAAATCGCTGCCGGAGAGGCACCCAGCGGTGGCGTCGCGGGGTGGGCCGCCGGGCTCATGGAGGATCTCGGGGCGCCGGGGGCCGGGCTGGCCATCGCGCTGGAGAACCTGTTCCCGCCGCTGCCCAGCGAGGTCATCCTCCCGCTCGCCGGCTTCTCGGCTAACCAGGGCGGGCTGAACCTGGCGGCGGTGCTCGTCTGGACCACCGTCGGCTCCGTCGTCGGCGCCCTCGCGCTGTACTGGGTCGGCGCGCTCCTCGGCCGCGACCGGACCGTGGCGCTGGCGGCGCGGCTGCCGCTGCTCAAGGTGCGGGATATCGAGCGTACGGAGGCGTGGTTCGCCCGGCACGGCACGAAGGCGGTGTTCTTCGGCCGGATGATCCCGATCTTCCGCAGCCTCATATCCGTGCCCGCGGGCATCGAACGGATGCGGGTGCCGGTCTTCCTCGGCCTGACGGCCGCGGGCAGCGCCCTGTGGAACACGGTGTTCGTGCTCGCCGGCTACTGGCTCGGCTCCCGCTGGCACGAGATCAGCGACCTGGTCGGCGTGTACTCCAAGGCGGTCCTCGGGGTCGTGGCCCTGGCGGTGGTGGCGTTCTTCGCCGTACGGGCGGTGGCCGCCGGCCGCGGACGGCACCGGGCGCCGCGCCGGGGCGCGTAGCCGCCGCTACGCGGGGGTGCCCTCCCCGCCTACGGCGGGCCGCCTCCCCGCGGTACGCCGGGCCGCCTCCCCGCCTACGCCGGGCCGCGTCCCTGCCTACGCCGGGCCGCCTCCCCGCCTACGCCCCGCCGCCCAGGTGCCGCTCGTACGCCGCCAGCGTCTCCACGAACGTCCGCCGCTCGCCCGCCGTCAGCGGCTCCAGCGCCGCCCGCCACGCCTGCGCACCCTGCCCCAGCCAGGCGTCGATCGCCGGCCGGCGGGCCGCCGTGATGCTGACCAGCTTCCGCCGCCGGTCCGCCGGGTCCTCGCGCCGCTCCAGCACGCCCTTGCGGCTCAGCTCGCCGACCATGAGGCTCACGGTCGTCGGGGCCACGTCCAGCCGCCCGGCCAGTTCGTTGACGCTCAGCTCGCCGTCGAAGAGCAGGTAGGCGAGGAGGGAGAGGTGCCGCGGGGCGAGCGCGAGGGAGCGCAGCTCCTCCGGGACGGGCAGCCGCTTCGCGCGCCCCACCATGCGCGGCATGAGCAGCAGCAGCGTACGGATGGCGTCGTCGACGCCCGGCCCGGCGGTTGACATCGCGGCGCTCCCTTCCTTAGCTTTGCAGTCAAAGATTCTTTGCTTGCAAAGCAAATCTTCCGCGGCGCGAGCGCGATGCTACGCGCCCACGCGGACCCGTGAGCACGCGAGAGGCGGCCCCCGTGACGACCGAGCAGCAGCAGCCCAGCCCGCACGACTTCAACCGGGCGGTCATCGAGGAGTTCCGGGCGAACGGCGGCCGGGTCGGCGGCATGTTCGAGGGCGCCCCGCTCGCGCTGCTCACCACCACCGGCGCCCGCAGCGGCACCCGCCGCACCACCCCCGTCGTCTACCACCGCGACGGCGCCCGCCTGCTCGTCTTCGGCTCCAACGGCGGCGCCGACCACCACCCCGCCTGGTACCGCAACCTCCTCGCCCACCCCCGCGTCACCGTCGAGATCCGCGACCCGGACGCCCCCGACGGGATCGCGGCGTACGAGGCCGACGCCATCCCCCTCCCCGCCGCCGAACGCGACCGGGCGTACGCCCAGCAGGCCGAGCGCGACCCCGCCTTCGCCGCGTACGAGCGCAGAACCGCCCGCACCATCCCCGTCATCGCCCTGCACCGCAACCTCTTCGCCGACCCGCGGCGCAGCCGGGCCGCCGGGAAGCAACTGCTCAGCGCACACGACGAACTGCGCCGCGAGCTGGCCGCGGTGCTTGCCGCCGCCGAGGGCCGCCCCGCGGAACCCGGCCCGGCCCCGGCCCCCGCGCTCCGCGACCTGCGCGCCCACTGCCTCGCCTACTGCGCCTCCGTCGCCGAGCACCACGGCGCCGAGGACGGCGCGCTGGGCGCCATGGAGCGGCAGTTCCCCCACCTCGCCCCCGCCGTCGCCCGGATCCGCGAGGAGCACCACGCCGTCACCGCGATGCTGGCGCGCGTACGCGAGCTGGCCGCGGCCCCGCCACCCGAAGCCCCGCCCCACGCCACCCTGGAACCGGCCCCGGAACCGGCCCCGGAGCCGGCCCCGGAACCCGCCCCCGCCCCCGCCCCCGTCCGCGCCGAGCTGCGCGCCCTCGCCGCCCGCCTCGACGCCCACTTCGCCTACGAAGAGCGCGAGCTGCTCCCCGCCCTCGGCGTCCCGGCACCGGCTACGCGCGCTGTCACCCCCGGCCCGTAACCTTGGCGTCGTGCAGGTACGCCACGACGCCCCCCTCGCCCCGCTGACCACCCTCCGCCTCGGCGGCCCCGCCGCCCGGCTCGTCACCGCCACGACCGACGCCGAGGTGGCCGACGCCGTGCGCGCGGCCGACACCGCCGGGACCCCGCTGCTCATCGTCGGCGGCGGCAGCAACCTCGTCGTCGCCGACGCCGGCTTCCCCGGCACCGTCCTGCGCATCGCCACCACCGGCTTCGCCCTCGACGGCACCGCGCTCGAACTGGCCGCCGGCGAGGACTGGTCGGCCGCCGTCGCCCGCACCGTCGAGGCCGGCCTGGCCGGCGTCGAGTGCCTGGCCGGCATCCCCGGCTCGGCCGGCGCGACGCCGATCCAGAACGTCGGCGCGTACGGCCAGGAGGTCGCGGAGACGATCACCGAGGTCGTCGCGTACGACCGCACCACCGGCGAGACCGTCACCATCCCCGCCGCCGACTGTTCCTTCGCGTACCGGCACAGCCGCTTCAAAGCCGACCCGGACCGCTTCGTCGTCCTGCGCGTCCGCTTCCGCCTCGCCGACGAAGGCGGCCTGTCCGCGCCCGTGCGGTACGGGGAGACGGCGCGCCTGCTCGGCGTCGCCGTCGGCGAGCGGGTGCCGGCCGCCCGGGCGCGCGAGGTCGTGCTGAAGCTGCGCGCCGGCAAGGGCATGGTGCTCGACCCGGAGGACCACGACACGTGGTCGGCCGGCTCCTTCTTCACCAACCCGATCCTCGACGAGCAGGCCCACGCCGCCTTCCTCGACCGCGTCGCCCGCCGCCTCGGCCCCGACGCCCGCCCGCCGGCGTTCCCGGCGGGCCAGGGGCTGACGAAGACGTCCGCGGCGTGGCTCATCGACCGCGCCGGCTTCACCCGCGGGTACGGCACCGGACCGGCCCGCATCTCCACCAAGCACACCCTGGCCCTCACCAACCGCGGCTCGGCGACCACCGAGGACCTGCTCGCGCTCGCCCGCGAGGTGCGCGACGGGGTGCGGGACGCCTTCGGCGTCACCCTGGTCAACGAGCCGGTGACGGTCGGCGTGCACCTGTGACAGGCGGGCGCCGGTAAGCAGCGGTACGCGCCCCACGGCGGCGTACACGCCCGGAGGCACACAGCGCTACGCCCCCCAAGGCACCTCACCCCCGCGCCGGCCCCAGCCCCACCGTCCGCCCCCGCACCGCCGGGTCGTCCACCAGATCGAGCACCGCCCGCGCCAGGTCCGCCCGCGCCAGCGTCCCCGTGCCGGGGACGTTGCCGCCGACCCGGCGCCGGTAGCGCCCCTTGCCCCGCCGGTTCGTCAGCTTGCCCGGCCGCAGCACCGTCCAGTCGAGCCCGCTGTGCGCCAGCTCCGACTCCATCGCGGCGGCCTCCGCGTACACGTCCTTGAACACCGTCCGCAGCACCGGCGACACCGCCCGGCCTAACACCCCCTCGTCCGGCGGCACCGGCCCGACCGGCGCCGTGCTGACGACCAGCAGCCGCCGCACGCCCGCCGCCCGCGCGGCCCGTACCAGCGCGTGCGCCGCCGCGCCGAGACGGCCCGGGGGCCGGCCGACGTACTCAAGACCGGGGCAGAACAGCAGCGCGTCGCGGCCCCCGACGACGCCGCCCAGGGCGGCGGGGTCCGTCGCGTCCCCGACCGTCGTGACCGCCAGCCGCCCGCGTCCGCCGAAGTACCCGGCCCAGCCCGAGCCGCCCGCCGAGCCGCCGCGCCCCCTCCCGGCCCACGCCGCCCCGGCCCCGGCCACCGCACCCGGCCCTGCGGCCCCGCTCCGCGCCTCCTTGCGCACCACCGCGGTCACCTCGTGCCCGGCGGCCAGCGCCTGCCGGACCACCTCCCGGCCGGTGCCGCCGCACGCGCCGAAGACCGTGAGCCTCATCGTCCCTCCCGTAAGTGGGTACTCACCCACCCCTGTTAGGGTGAGTGTATGCCCACCTCGCCGTCAAGACCGGCCCCGGAGCGCATCATCGACGCCGCGGAGCGGCTCGTGCGCACCTCCGGTTTCGTGCACGCCACCACCAAGGAGATCGCGCGCGCCGCGGGCTGCTCGGAGGCCCTGCTCTACAAGCACTTCGTCAACAAGGAGGAGATCTTCCTCCGCGTCCTCTACGAGCGCCTGCCGTACCTCGGCGCGCTGCTCACCGAGCTGGCCGACGACCCGGGCGCCCGCGGCGTCGAGGAGTGCCTGCGGTCCGTCGCCCTGAAGGCCACGGACTTCTACGAGGACATCCTGCCCATGGTGGGCGCGCTGATCGTCGAGCCGGCGCTGCTCGCGCGGTTCGCCGAGGGGCTCGCCGCGGTCGGCAGCAAGGGGCCGTACGAGGCTGGGGACGCGCTCACGAAGTACCTGGCACGGGAGCGCGGGCGCGGCACCATCCGCGCCGACGCGGACCCCCGGGCCGCGGCGGTGATGCTGCTCGGCCCCTGCTTCCAGCGGGCGTTCTTCGTGGCCTTCGGCGGTCCCGCGGCGGCTCAGCCGGTGGAGGACTTCGCCGCGGCACTGGCCCGTACGGTCTGGGCCGCGCTCGACCCCTCGCCCGCCGAGCCGCCCGCCGGGCCGCCCGCCCCGCCACCCGCGGCGCCCCCGCGCGCCCCCTGAGGACCGCCCGCCGGCCCTCCCGACAGCCAGTCGTCCACCTGCGCCAGCAGGTCCCGCCGGACCTCCTCCGGCGCCACCGAGCCCCGTACCGACTGCCGCGCCAGCTCCGCCAGCTCCTCGTCCGTGAACCCGTGGTACGTACGCGCCAGCTCGTACTGCGCCGCCAGCCGCGACCCGAACAGCAGCGGGTCGTCCGCCCCCAGCGCCATCGGCACCCCCGCGTCCCACAGCGCCCGCAGCGGCACGTCCTCCGGCCGCTCGTACACCCCCAGGGCGACGTTCGACGACGGGCACACCTCGCAGGTCACCCCCGCCGCCGCCAGCCGCGACAGCAGCCGCGGGTCCTCGGCGGCGCGGATGCCGTGCCCGATGCGGCGCGCGTCCAGGTCGTCCAGGCAGTCGCGGATGCTCGCGGGCCCGGCCAGCTCGCCGCCGTGCGGGGCGGCCAGCAGGCCGCCCTCGCGGGCGATGGCGAAGGCGCGGTCGAAGTCGCGGGCGAAGCCGCGGCGCTCGTCGTTGGACAGCCCGAAGCCGACGACGCCGCGGTCGGCGTAGCGCACGGCGAGCCGGGCGAGGGTACGGGCGTCGAGCGGGTGCTTCATGCGGTTCGCGGCGACGAGCACCCGCATCCCGAGGCCCGTGTCCCGGGCCGTGGTCTCGACCGCGTCGAGGATGATCTCCAGCGCCGGGATGAGACCGCCGAGGCGCGGCGCGTACGAGGTGGGGTCGACCTGGATCTCCAGCCACCGCGAGCCGTCCGCGAGGTCCTCCTCGGCGGCCTCGCGCACGAGCCGCTGGATGTCGTCGGCCGAGCGCAGACAGGAGCGGGCGAGGTCGTACAGCCGCTGGAAGCGGAACCAGCCGCGCTCGTCGGTCGCGCGCAGCTTGGGGGGCTCGCCGCTGCTCAGCGCCTCGGGCAGGTGGACGCCGTACTTCGCGGCCAGCTCGATCAGCGTGCCGGAGCGCATGGAGCCGGTGAAGTGCAGGTGCAGATGCGCCTTGGGCAGGCGGCGGACGTCTCGGCGGTGCTCCGTGGTCACCTTGCGCCCCCTTCCGGTGGTATTGTCGCACCGTCCCGTAAGGGGCCGGTTCGGGCTGGACCGCAGCCCTCGGGCTGGAAGCTCCCTCGGAGCGGAATCACGGACCGATCTTGCCGTATCGTGCGTGACGGCACGTGCGCCGTGCGGTAGCGAAGATCTGAAAGGGTGCGTGCGCGAAGAAATATTCGCACGCCCGACGCGAGCGGGCCCCGACTGCGCAGTCGGGGCCCGCTCGCGTCGCCGCTCAGTCCGCGGCCTCCGCCAGGAGCTTCTGCATCCGCGAGACGCCCTCGGCCAGGTCCTCGTCCCCCAGCGCGTACGACAGCCGCAGATACCCCGGCGTCCCGAACGCCTCGCCCGGCACCACCGCCACCTCGGCCTCCTCCAGGATCACCTCGGCCAGCGCCACGGAATCCGCCGGCCGCCGGCCGCGGATCTCCTTGCCGAGCAGCCCCTTCACCGAGGGGTACGCGTAGAACGCGCCCTCGGGCTCGGGGCACTCCACGCCTTCGATCTCGTTCAGCATCCGCACGATCGTCTTGCGCCGCCGGTCGAACGCCTCGCGCATCTTCGCCACCGCGTCCAGGTCGCCGGAGACGGCCGCCAGCGCGGCGGCCTGCGCGACGTTGGAGACGTTGGACGTGGCGTGCGACTGCAGGTTCGCCGCGGCCTTGATCACGTCCTTCGGGCCGATGGCCCAGCCGACCCGCCAGCCGGTCATCGCGTAGGTCTTGGCCACGCCGTTGACCACGACGCACTTGTCGCGAAGCTCCGGCACGACCACCGGCAGCGAGTGGAACTCGGCGGTCCCGTACACCAGGTGCTCGTAGATCTCGTCGGTCAGCACCCACAGCCCGTGCTCCGCGGCCCAGCGGCCGATCGCCTCGACCTGTTCGCGGGTGTAGACCGCGCCGGTCGGGTTGGACGGGGAGACGAAGAGCAGCACCTTCGTGCGCGGGGTGCGCGCGGCTTCGAGCTGCTCGACGGAGACCCGGTAGCCGGTGGTCTCGTCGGCGACGACGTCGACGGGCACGCCGCCGGCCAGCCGGATCGACTCGGGGTAGGTGGTCCAGTAGGGCGTCGGGACGATGACCTCGTCGCCCGGGTCGAGCAGGGCGGCGAACGACTCGTAGATCGCCTGCTTCCCGCCGTTGGTGACGAGCACCTGGGCCGGCTCCACCTCGTAGCCCGAGTCGCGCGCGGTCTTCGCGGCGATGGCGGCCTTCAGCTCGGGCAGCCCGCCGGCGGGCGTGTAGCGGTGGTACGCCGGGTTGGTGCACGCTGCGATCGCGGCCTCGACGATGTAGTCGGGCGTCGGGAAGTCGGGCTCGCCGGCGCCGAAGCCGATCACCGGCCGGCCGGCCGCCTTGAGGGCCTTGGCCTTGGCGTCCACGGCGAGGGTCGCGGACTCGGAGATGGCGCCGACGCGGGCCGACACCCGTCGTTCGGCCGGGGACTGGGACGGGGTGTGTGCAGCGGTCATGACGCCCATCGTTCCAGACGGGCGGGGGGCCGGGCACATGGGTTGCACGGCTCGTAAGCGGGGCGCGCGGCGTACTCGTTCGACGGCAGGGCGTGAAGCACGTACACTCAACCACCGTGCCAGCCCCGGTGCAGATCTTGCACGCGCTCGTGAAGCCCCTGCAGGAATGCGTTAGGTTGGGATGACACAAAGGGTCGTAGCTCAATTGGTAGAGCACTGGTCTCCAAAACCAGCGGTTGGGGGTTCAAGTCCCTCCGGCCCTGCTACGCGCATCTCCTCAGGGGGTGCGTACGCAGTTCACAGCAGCCCCGCCGTGCGGTTCCACCGGGCGCGGCAGGCCAACGAACCGGGATCCAGGTGAGGACGAGTGACGGAAGCCTCCACCGCGACGCCTGACCGCCCCGAAGGCGACGCGCGACCCGCTCGCCGCGGCGGCAAGCGCGGCCGGAAGGGCCCGTTCGCCCGCCTGGCGCTCTTCTACCGCCAGATCGTCGCGGAGCTGCGCAAGGTCGTCTGGCCGACGCGGAATCAGCTCACGACGTACACGACCGTGGTGATCATCTTCGTGGTGGTCATGATCGGCATCGTGACGGTGATCGACTTCGGGTTCACCGAACTCATGCAGTACGTCTTCGGCTGATTCGGCTGACCGATTCGCGTACGCCGCCCGTAAGGTACGTAAGGTAGGCGACTGCATGTGTACATCCCCTTTTGAGCCAGGAAGAAGCAGCTACCGTGTCTGACCCGAACCTGAACGACGCAGTCGCGACCGACGAGGTTGCCGGCGCTGCGCAGGCAGAGCCTGCCGAGCAGGTGGGGGCGGCCGGACCCGAAGACGCCGAGGCGGTCGGGGCCGAGGAGACCGCGGACGCCGCTGACTCCGGGGAACCCGCGGACGCCGAGGACGCCGAGAACTCCGAAGACTCCGAGGACGGCGCCGGGAGCGCCGCCGGCGAGACGGCCGAGGACACCGGGGACGAGGACGAGGAGCCCGGCGAGGCGGACGCCGCCGCTGAGGCCGCCGAGGAAGCCGAGCCGGCTGAACCGGCTGAACCGGCAGAGGAGGCCGTCGACCCCGTCGAGGCGCTCCGCCAGGAGCTGCGCGGCCTGCCCGGCGAGTGGTACGTGATCCACACCTACGCGGGCTACGAGAAGCGGGTCAAGGCCAACCTCGAACAGCGCGCCGTCTCCCTGAACGTCGAGGACTTCATCTACCAGGCCGAGGTGCCCGAGGAAGAGGTCGTCCAGATCAAGAACGGCGAGCGCAGGAACGTCCGGCAGAACAAGCTCCCGGGCTACGTCCTGGTGCGGATGGACCTGACGAACGAGTCGTGGGGCGTCGTGCGCAACACCCCGGGCGTCACCGGCTTCGTCGGCAACGCCTACGACCCGTACCCGCTGACGCTCGACGAGATCGTCCGCATGCTCGCCCCGGAGGCCGAGGAGAAGGCCGCCCGCGAGGCCGCGGAGGCCGAGGGCAAGCCGGTGCCGTCCCGCAAGGTCGAGGTGCAGGTGCTCGACTTCGCCGTGGGCGACTCGGTCACCGTCACCGACGGCCCGTTCGCGACGCTGCAGGCGACGATCAACGAGATCAACGCCGACTCGAAGAAGGTCAAGGGCCTGGTGGAGATCTTCGGCCGGGAGACCCCGGTCGAGCTGAGCTTCGACCAGATCCAGAAGAACGACTGAGGGCCCCCGGCCCGCCCCGCTTCCGACCAGGTCAGACGGCTTTGCAGCCGCTCTGACCTGCTCGGTTTCAGGACTCGTACCCGATACGGCTATCGTGGTGCGGTATGCCTCCATCCGGATGATCGGCCGGATCGAGGCGCAAACCTCTCATTCAAGGACCCGGAGAGACATGCCTCCCAAGAAGAAGAAGGTCACGGGGCTGATCAAGCTCCAGATCCAGGCCGGTGCCGCAAACCCGGCCCCGCCGGTCGGCCCCGCGCTGGGCCAGCACGGCGTGAACATCATGGAGTTCTGCAAGGCGTACAACGCCGCGACCGAGTCGCAGCGCGGCTGGGTCATCCCGGTGGAGATCACGGTCTACGAGGACCGCTCGTTCACCTTCATCACCAAGACCCCGCCGGCCGCGAAGATGATCCTCAAGGCCGCGGGTGTGGAGAAGGGCTCCGGCGAGCCGCACAAGACCAAGGTCGCGAAGATCACCCGTGACCAGGTCCGCGAGATCGCCACCACCAAGATGGCCGACCTCAACGCCAACGACCTGGACGCCGCCGAGAAGATCATCGCCGGCACTGCCCGCTCCATGGGCGTCACGGTCGAGGGCTGAGCGCCCCCCGGGGCACCAGCCCCAGCAGCACCCTGTGGCAGGGCCGTGCGCCGGCCCGGACCACGACTCCGTACCGAACACCTCAGGAGCAGCAGTGAAGCGCAGCAAGGCACTCCGCAGCGGCGACGCCAAGGTCGACCGCACGCGGCAGTACGCACCTCTGGAGGCCGTCCGCCTCGCCAAGGAGACGTCCACGACGAAGTTCGACGGCACCGTCGAGGTCGCCATGCGCCTGGGCATCGACCCGCGCAAGGCCGACCAGATGGTCCGCGGCACCGTGAACCTCCCGCACGGCACCGGCAAGACCGCCCGGGTCCTGGTCTTCGCGACCGGTGACCGTGCAGCGGCGGCGGAGGCCGCCGGAGCCGACATCGTCGGCTCCGGCGAGCTGATCGAGGAGGTGCAGAAGGGCCGCCTCGACTTCGACGCGGTCGTCGCCACCCCGGACCTCATGGGCAAGGTCGGCCGGCTCGGGCGGGTCCTCGGCCCGCGCGGTCTGATGCCGAACCCGAAGACCGGCACGGTCACGCCCGACGTGGCCAAGGCCGTCACCGAGATCAAGGGCGGCAAGATCGAGTTCCGCACCGACAAGCACTCCAACCTGCACTTCATCATCGGCAAGACCTCGTTCGACGAGCGTCAGCTGGTGGAGAACTACAGCGCGGCGCTGGAGGAGGTGCTGCGGCTCAAGCCGTCGGCCGCCAAGGGCCGCTACATCAAGAAGGCCACGATCACCACGACGATGGGCCCCGGCATCCCGGTGGACCCCGCGCGGGTGCGCGACCTGATGACGGAGGACGCCGCGGTCTGACGGGCAACGCCCGTTCGACAGCCGCGCATCGACTGTCACGGCCCTGCAACGGGTCGGACCCGGAACGCCCATGGGGCTCCGGGTCCGACCCGTTTCTGGTGTTCACTGACCGTACGGGCAGAACTCCTGCCCGAGTAGAACGACCACCACGAGGGGGCGGGGATTCCCATGCACACGACCGTGAAGCGCGCAGGTGTCTCTCTGGGGGCGGCGCTGCTGCTCGCATTCGCGGCGGCCTGCGGGTCCGACTCCGGCGGCGGTGACGGCGGTTCCGGTGGCGGCGGCAGCGACGGTGGCGGCAACGGGGGCAGCGGGACCGTACGGGGCGCGCAGGCCGCGCTGCAGGCGATCGACGAGAAGACCTCGGGCGCGCAGTCGTCGAAGTTCGAGAGCACCGTGGTCATGGGCGACGCGATGACCACCGAGAACGAGGGCGAACTCGACTGGGCCGACGGCGCGATCGGCACCGCCACCGTGAAGTACACCGAGGGCCAGATGGCTTCCTCGATCCAGATGATGGACGACGACGGCACGCTGGACGCCCGTTACCTGCCGGACGCCTACTACGCGGGCGTCGAGGGCGCGTTCCAGACCCAGTACCCGGGCAAGAACTGGATCCGCTACGACTACGACGACCTGTCGGAGTTCATGGGCCCGTCCGGGGACTACATGAAGGACCAGATGCAGAACAGCACCCCGGGGCAGGCCGTGAAGCTGCTGCTGGCCTCCGAGGACGTCGAGGAGGTCGGCCAGGAGGAGGTGCGCGGCGTGCAGACCACGCACTACTCCGGCACCGTGGACGTCTCCGACCTGGCGCGCGCGTCGTCCAAGACGCTGAGCGAGGAGCAGCTCTCCGACCTGGAGGACCAGCTTGAGGCGTCCGGTATCACCACGCAGACCGTCGACATCTGGGTGGACGACGAGGACCTGATGATCAAGCGCGAGGAGTCCGGGGAGATGACGGGCGGCGAGTTCAGCACCACCGTCTACTACTCGGACTACGGCGTGGACGTGAACGTCGAAGAGCCGTCCGCGGCCGAGAGCATCGACTTCACCGAGATCTCCTAGCGGCCGGCGGACTTGCCGGATCCGCTAGCGTGTTCCCTTCCATGTCCCGGGACATGTGTGCCCGGAGGGAGAGGATGACGATGCGCTCGACGTTCGTACGGGGCGGGGCCGCGCTCGGCGCGGCTGCCCTGGCCCTGACCGCCTTCACCGCCTGCGGCGACGACGACGGAAGCGGGAAGGCAGACGGCAGCAAGGGCGGGAACGCCGGTCAGCCGGTGGACGTCACCCCCGCAGCCGCCGTCCGCAAGGCCACGGAGAAGGCGGAGGACTTCACCTCGGTCGAGTACCGGATGGTCGGCGAGGTGCCCGGCGAGGGCTCCATGGAGGGCACCGGGGCGATCAGCATGGACCCGCCCGCCATGCAGATGAAGATGACGGTGGACGGGGCCACCCCGGACGAGAGCGGCGAGATGGAGATACGTCTCGTCGGTGACGCCATGTACATGAACACCGGCGCCGAGGCCGCCGCCCAGATGGACGGCAAGACCTGGCTCAAGATGAGCATGTCCGAGGACGAGGGCGAGAACCCGCTGCTGGAGCTGGACCAGGCGGAGGAGAACCCCGCCGAGGAAGCCCAGATGATGAACGCGGCCGACGATCTGGAGAGGGTCGGCGAGGAGGAGATCGAGGGCGTGCAGACCACCCGCTACAGCGGCACGGTCACCCTCGACGCCCTCCGCGCGGAGGCGGAGAACGCGGACGGGAAAACGCAGAAGGAGCGCCAGGAGAGGATCGACGACCTGGCGGAGACGGGCATCGACGAGTTCACCATGGACATGTGGATCGACGGCGAGGACCACACCAAGCAGTTCCGCATGCAGGCCGAGACGAAGGAGGGCCCGCTGGACACCACCATGACCTTCCTGAGCTACAACGAGCCCGTCACGGTGGAGGCTCCGCCGGCGTCCGAGACCGCGGACATGAGCGCGGGGATGCAGGAGATCGAGCCCGGCGCGTAGCACCGGACCCGACGTCGCGTACGGCCGGCCGTCCCGGGGCGATTTGCCCGTGGGACGGCCTAGGCCGTACGATTTCCCCTCGTAGCCAAAGACCGCTGGCCGTCGCCGTACACCCGCAGGGGAGTGCGGTGGCCGAAGGCTCCGCGTACACCGCGGACGGCCCGCGCAGGTGAATGAGGAAGACCCTCCCGCCGGGCCCCGTGCCCGTACGGTCGAGTCACGCCCCGTGCGCCTGCGCCGGGGCGTTTGTCGTGTGTGCCGGTCCTCGTGCATCCGAAGGGCGGTCCCATCACCCGGAAGGAGGCTGAGGCTCATGGCGACGCCGGACAAGGTCGAGGCCGTCAAGGAGATCACGGACAAGCTCCGTGGCTCCAACGCGGCCGTCGTGACCGCGTACACCGGACTGAGCGTGGCGCAGCTTAAGGATCTGCGCCGTTCTCTCGGCGAGAACGCACAGTACCGAGTGGTGAAGAACACGCTGACCAAGATCGCGGCGAAGGAGGCCGGGCTCGACCAGCTCGACGAGCACCTCCAGGGTTCGACCGCTGTCGCCTTCGTGACCGGTGACCCGGTCGAGGCGGCCAAGGGGCTGCGTGACTTCGCCAAGGACAACCCCGCGCTGGTCATCAAGGGCGGTGTCCTCGACGGCAAGGCCCTGACCGCCGCGGAGATCAACAAGCTTGCGGACCTCGAGTCCCGTGAGGTGCTGCTCGCCAAGCTGGCCGGTGGCATGAAGGCGTCCATGGCGAAGGCCGCGGCGACCTTCCAGGCCCCGCTGTCGAAGTTCGTCCGCACCGCGGACGCGCTGCGCGACAAGGTCGAGCAGGGCGGTGCCGGTACGCCGGCTCCCGCCGACGCCGCGGAGTAGCAGAAGCGCTCTCCGTGGCTCAGCGGCGCCGCGAACGCCCGCCGCACTGATGCATCAGTACAACCGGCACCAGCCGACTTAGTGGAAGGACCGCCATCATGGCGAAGCTCAGCACCGACGACCTGCTCGCGCAGTTCGAAGAGATGACCCTCATGGAGCTCTCCGACTTCGTCAAGAAGTTCGAGGAGAAGTTCGACGTCGAGGCCGCGGCCCCGGTCGCCGTCGCCGCCGCCGGCCCGGGCGGCGGCGCCGCCGGTGCCGAGGCGGAGCCGGAGAAGGACGAGTTCGACGTCGTCCTCACCGGCGCCGGCGAGAAGAAGATCCAGGTCATCAAGGTCGTGCGCGAGCTGACCTCGCTCGGCCTGAAGGAGGCCAAGGAGCTGGTCGACGGCACGCCGAAGCCGGTTCTGGAGAAGGTCAACAAGGAGGCCGCGGACAAGGCCAAGGAGTCCCTTGAGGGCGCCGGCGCCTCCGTCGAGGTCAAGTGACCTCGTCCCGGCCGGTCGGGGCGCTGTGAGCCGGGACCGCCGGGGCTGACGGCCCGTGAGCCGCAACCGAGGGCGATCACCCATCCGGGTGGTCGCCCTCGCTGCGTTGCCGGGCCGCCCGGCCGGAGCGCTTGCCCCGCGCGCACCTGCGAGTATGGTGATCTTCACCGGCCGGAGCGCGCCGGCATGATCTCCCTGGGGCAGGGGGGCCTTGACGAACGGCCAGCGGCGCGCGATTCTCAGGTCGTCACATCGGTCCGTACTCCGAGGCATGGATCGGTGGCGGAGTGGGAATGGCTTCAAGCGCGAAGGCATCCGGTATTCGGCATAACTTCAGGGGAGGCCCCACGCGAGGGGGGTGCTCCCCAGGCAGGGAGAGATCGACGATTTGCTGGTCTCCAGCCTCCGCTGGACATCAGTGTGGCGAGTCGCTACACTGACCCTTTGCGCTGCCTGTTAACTGCCCCTGCCCGTCACCAGGGGTCTGTCCAGAGCTCGTACGATCTTGAGAGACACGCTTTGACCTGGGCGTTCTCCTCCCCGTGTGGGTTTTGGGACCGGTACGCGCGTAGTGAGTCCGAGCCCTCGGAAGGACCCCTCTTGGCCGCCTCGCGCACCGCCTCGACCGCAAGTACGAACAACGGCGCCAGCACCGCCCCGCTGCGCATCTCTTTCGCGAAGATCAAGGAGCCCCTCGAGGTTCCGAACCTTCTTGCGCTCCAGACCGAGAGCTTCGACTGGCTTCTCGGCAACGACGCCTGGAAGGCTCGTGTCGAGGATGCCCTGGATCACGGACAGGACGTCCCCACGAAGTCCGGCCTCGAGGAGATCTTCGAGGAGATCTCCCCGATCGAGGACTTCTCCGGGTCGATGTCGCTGACCTTCCGCGACCACCGCTTCGAGCCTCCGAAGAACTCCATCGACGAGTGCAAGGAGCGCGACTTCACGTACGCCGCGCCGCTCTTCGTCACCGCCGAGTTCACCAACAACGAGACCGGCGAGATCAAGTCCCAGACGGTCTTCATGGGCGACTTCCCGCTCATGACCGACAAGGGCACCTTCGTGATCAACGGCACCGAGCGTGTCGTGGTCTCGCAGCTCGTCCGGTCCCCGGGTGTCTACTTCGACTCCTCCATCGACAAGACCTCCGACAAGGACATCTTCTCCGTCAAGGTCATCCCCTCCCGGGGTGCCTGGCTGGAGATGGAGATCGACAAGCGCGACATGGTCGGTGTCCGCATCGACCGCAAGCGCAAGCAGTCGGTCACCGTGCTGCTCAAGGCGCTCGGCTGGACGAACGAGCAGATCCTCGAGGAGTTCGGCGAGTACGAGTCCATGCGCGCCACCCTGGAGAAGGACCACACCCAGGGCCAGGACGACGCGCTGCTCGACATCTACCGCAAGCTGCGTCCGGGCGAGCCGCCGACCAAGGAGGCCGCGCAGACGCTGCTGGAGAACCTGTACTTCAACCCCAAGCGCTACGACCTCGCCAAGGTCGGCCGCTACAAGATCAACAAGAAGCTGGGCGCCGCCGCGCCGCTCGACGCCGGCACGCTGACGGTCGAGGACATCATCGCCTCGATCAAGTACCTGGTGAAGCTGCACGCCGGTGAGGTCGAGACCGTCGGGGACAACGGCCAGTCCGTGGTCGTCGAGACCGACGACATCGACCACTTCGGCAACCGCCGCATCCGCAATGTCGGCGAGCTGATCCAGAACCAGGTGCGCACGGGCCTCGCCCGCATGGAGCGCGTCGTGCGCGAGCGCATGACGACCCAGGACGTCGAGGCGATCACGCCGCAGACGCTGATCAACATCCGGCCGGTCGTCGCCTCCATCAAGGAGTTCTTCGGCACCAGCCAGCTGTCGCAGTTCATGGACCAGACGAACCCGCTGTCCGGGCTGACCCACAAGCGCCGGCTCAACGCGCTCGGCCCCGGTGGTCTGTCCCGTGAGCGGGCCGGCTTCGAGGTCCGCGACGTGCACCCGTCGCACTACGGCCGCATGTGTCCGATCGAGACCCCGGAAGGCCCGAACATCGGCCTCATCGGCTCGCTCGCCTCGTACGGCCGGGTCAACGCGTTCGGCTTCATCGAGACCCCGTACCGCAAGGTCGTCGAGGGCATCGTCACCGACGAGGTGCACTACCTGACGGCCGACGAAGAAGACCGCTTCGTCATCGCGCAGGCCAACGCGCCGCTGACGAACGACCTGCACTTCGCCGAGAACCGCGTCCTGGTCCGCCGCCGCGGCGGCGAGATCGACTACATCCCCGGCGACGACGTCGACTACATGGACGTCTCGCCGCGCCAGATGGTGTCGGTCGCCACCGCGATGATCCCGTTCCTGGAGCACGACGACGCCAACCGCGCGCTCATGGGCTCGAACATGATGCGCCAGGCCGTGCCGCTGATCCGGGCCGAGGCCCCGCTGGTGGGCACCGGCATGGAGTACCGCTGCGCGGTCGACGCCGGCGACGTCATCAAGGCCGAGAAGGACGGCGTGGTCCAGGAGGTCTCCGCGGACTACGTCACCGTCGCCAACGACGACGGCACCTACACCACGTACCGCGTCAACAAGTTCCACCGCTCCAACCAGGGCACCTCCTTCAACCAGAAGGTGCTCGTGGACGAGGGCGCCCGCGTCGTCGAGGGCCAGGTGCTCGCCGACGGTCCCTCGACCGACGAGGGCGAGATGGCGCTCGGCAAGAACCTCCTGGTGGCGTTCATGCCGTGGGAGGGCCACAACTACGAGGACGCCATCATCCTCAGCCAGCGCCTCGTGCAGGACGACGTCCTGTCCTCGATCCACATCGAGGAGCACGAGGTCGACGCCCGCGACACCAAGCTGGGCCCCGAGGAGATCACCCGGGACATCCCGAACGTCTCCGAGGAGGTCCTCGCCGACCTCGACGAGCGCGGCATCATCCGCATCGGCGCCGAGGTCGTCGCCGGCGACATCCTGGTCGGCAAGGTCACGCCCAAGGGTGAGACCGAGCTGACCCCGGAGGAGCGGCTGCTGCGCGCGATCTTCGGCGAGAAGGCCCGCGAGGTCCGCGACACGTCCCTGAAGGTGCCGCACGGCGAGACCGGCCGCGTCATCGGCGTCCGCGTCTTCGACCGCGAGGAGGGCGACGAGCTGCCGCCCGGCGTCAACCAGCTCGTCCGCGTCTACGTGGCTCAGAAGCGCAAGATCACCGACGGCGACAAGCTCGCCGGCCGGCACGGCAACAAGGGCGTCATCGCCAAGATCCTGCCGATCGAGGACATGCCGTTCATGGAGGACGGCCACCCGGTCGACATCATCCTCAACCCGCTCGGCGTGCCCTCCCGGATGAACCCGGGCCAGGTGCTGGAGATCCATCTGGGCTGGCTCGCCGCCCAGGGCTGGGACGTCTCCGGCATCAAGGAGGAGTGGGCCGAGCGCCTGCAGGGCATCGGCGCCGACCAGGTCGCCTCCGGTACGAACGTCGCGACGCCGGTCTTCGACGGCGCCCGCGAGGACGAGCTGGCCGGCCTGATCAAGAACACCCTGCCCAACCGCGACGGCGACCGCATGGTGCAGCCGTCCGGCAAGGCACAGCTCTTCGACGGCCGCTCCGGCGAGCCGTTCCCGGAGCCGATCTCCGTCGGCTACATGTACATCCTCAAGCTGCACCACCTCGTGGACGACAAGCTCCACGCCCGGTCCACCGGCCCGTACTCGATGATCACCCAGCAGCCGCTGGGCGGTAAGGCGCAGTTCGGCGGCCAGCGGTTCGGCGAGATGGAGGTGTGGGCCCTGGAGGCGTACGGCGCCGCCTACGCGCTGCAGGAGCTGCTCACCATCAAGTCGGACGACGTGACCGGCCGCGTGAAGGTCTACGAGGCCATCGTCAAGGGCGAGAACATCCCCGAGCCGGGCATCCCCGAGTCCTTCAAGGTGCTCATCAAGGAGATGCAGTCCCTGTGCCTGAACGTGGAGGTGCTCTCCTCCGACGGCATGTCCATCGAGATGCGCGACACGGACGAGGACGTCTTCCGTGCCGCCGAAGAGCTTGGCATCGACCTGTCCCGGCGCGAGCCGAGCAGCGTCGAAGAGGTCTGACGGGTCGGGGAGCGGCTTCCGTCGAAGCCGCTCCCTCCCCCTCGGCCCTGGCGGGCCTGGGTGGTACCCCCACCGCGACCCGCGATCAGACCCATTGACACACGACCCTGAGAGGGATTGACGAGAGTGCTCGACGTCAACTTCTTCGACGAGCTGCGGATCGGCCTGGCGACCGCGGACGACATCCGGACCTGGTCGCACGGCGAGGTCAAGAAGCCCGAGACCATCAACTACCGCACCCTCAAGCCCGAGAAGGACGGCCTCTTCTGCGAGAAGATCTTCGGCCCCACCCGGGACTGGGAGTGCTACTGCGGCAAGTACAAGCGCGTCCGCTTCAAGGGCATCATCTGTGAGCGCTGCGGCGTCGAGGTGACCCGCGCCAAGGTGCGCCGTGAGCGGATGGGCCACATCGAGCTGGCCGCGCCCGTCACGCACATCTGGTACTTCAAGGGCGTTCCGTCGCGCCTGGGCTACCTGCTCGACCTGGCTCCGAAGGACCTGGAGAAGGTCATCTACTTCGCCGCCTACATGATCACGTGGGTGGACGACGAGCGCCGCCAGCGCGACCTGTCGTCGCTGGAGGCCCAGATCTCCGTCGAGCGCCAGCAGATCGAGCAGCGCCGCGACGGCGACCTGGAGGCCCGGGCCAAGAAGCAGGAAGCCGACCTGGCCGAGCTGGAGGCCGAGGGCGCCAAGGCCGACGTGCGCCGCAAGGTGCGCGAGGGCGGCGAGCGCGAGATGAAGCAGCTCCGCGACCGGGCCCAGCGCGAGCTGGACCGCCTGGACGAGGTGTGGAACCGCTTCAAGAACCTCAAGGTCCAGGACCTGGAGGGCGACGAGCTGCTCTACCGCGAGCTGCGCGACCGCTTCGGCACGTACTTCCAGGGCGGCATGGGCGCCGCGGCGCTGCAGAAGCGCCTGGAGTCCTTCGACCTGGACGAGGAGGCGGAGAAGCTCCGCGAGATCATCCGTACCGGCAAGGGCCAGAAGAAGACCCGCGCCCTGAAGCGGCTGAAGGTCGTCTCCGCGTTCCAGCACACCCGCAACAGCCCCAACGGCATGGTGCTGGACTGCGTCCCGGTGATCCCGCCGGACCTGCGTCCGATGGTGCAGCTCGACGGTGGGCGCTTCGCGACCTCCGACCTGAACGACCTGTACCGCCGCGTCATCAACCGCAACAACCGGCTGAAGCGGCTGCTCGACCTCGGCGCGCCCGAGATCATCGTCAACAACGAGAAGCGCATGCTGCAGGAGGCCGTCGACGCGCTGTTCGACAACGGCCGCCGCGGCCGGCCGGTGACCGGTCCGGGCAACCGCCCGCTGAAGTCGCTGTCCGACATGCTCAAGGGCAAGCAGGGCCGCTTCCGGCAGAACCTGCTCGGCAAGCGCGTCGACTACTCGGCCCGTTCCGTCATCGTCGTCGGCCCGCAGCTCAAACTGCACCAGTGCGGCCTGCCCAAGGCCATGGCGCTGGAGCTCTTCAAGCCGTTCGTGATGAAGCGCCTGGTGGACCTGAACCACGCGCAGAACATCAAGAGCGCCAAGCGCATGGTCGAGCGCGGCCGTACGGTCGTGTACGACGTGCTGGAAGAGGTCATCGCCGAGCACCCGGTGCTGCTGAACCGGGCGCCGACGCTGCACCGCCTCGGCATCCAGGCGTTCGAGCCGCAGCTCGTCGAGGGCAAGGCCATCCAGATCCACCCGCTCGTCTGCACCGCGTTCAACGCGGACTTCGACGGCGACCAGATGGCCGTCCACCTGCCGCTGTCCGCGGAGGCGCAGGCCGAGGCCCGCATCCTCATGCTGTCCTCGAACAACATCCTCAAGCCGGCCGACGGCCGGCCGGTGACCATGCCCACCCAGGACATGGTGCTCGGGCTGTTCTTCCTCACCACCGACGAGATCGAGGGTGAGATGAAGGGCGAGGGCCGCTCGTTCGCGTCGGTCGCCGAGGCGATCATGGCCTTTGACTCCGGTGAGCTGTCGCTCCAGGCGAGCGTCGACATCCGCTTCCCCGTCGGCTCGGTGCCGCCGCGCGGCTGGACGCCGCCGGTGCCCGAAGCACAGGACGACGGCGTCGGGGCAGGTGCCGTCGGGGCCGGGGCGGCCGACTCGGACTGGCAGCCGGGCGACCCGTTCCGGCTGCGTACGACCCTGGGTCGCGCGCTCTTCAACGAGCTGCTGCCCGAGGACTACCCGTTCATCCACTACACGGTGGGCAAGAAGCAGCTCTCCGAGATCGTCAACGACCTCGCTGAGCGCTACCCGAAGGTCCTCGTCGCGCAGACCCTGGACAACCTGAAGTCCTCGGGCTTCTACTGGGCCACCCACTCCGGCGTCACCATCGCCATCTCGGACGTCGTCGTGCCGGAGGCGAAGAAGGAGATCATCGCCGGGTACGAGGCTCAGGACGAGAAGGTCCAGAAGCAGTACGAGCGCGGCCTGATCACCAAGGACGAGCGCACCCAGGAGCTCATCGCGATCTGGACCAAGGCGACCAACGAAGTCGCCGAGGCCATGAACGAGAACTTCCCGAAGACCAACCCGATCTTCATGATGGTCAACTCGGGTGCGCGCGGAAACATGATGCAGATGCGTCAGATCGCGGGCATGCGCGGTCTGGTGTCCAACGCCAAGAACGAGACCATCCCGCGGCCGATCAAGTCCTCGTTCCGCGAGGGCCTGTCCGTGCTGGAGTACTTCATCTCCACGCACGGCGCCCGCAAGGGTCTCGCCGACACCGCGCTGCGCACCGCCGACTCGGGTTACCTGACCCGGCGTCTGGTGGACGTCTCGCAGGACGTGATCATCCGCGAGGAGGACTGCGGCACCGACCGCGGCCTGAAGCTGGAGATCGCGTCGCCCGGCGCCGACGGCGCGCTGCGCAAGGCCGAGGACGCCGAGACCTCGGTGTACGCGCGCTGCCTCGCCGAGGACATCGTCGTCGACGGCAAGGTGCTGGCCCCGGCCGGCACCGACCTGGGCGACGTGCTCATCGACGAGCTGATCCGCCACGGCGTGGCGACGGTCAAGACCCGCTCGGTGCTCACCTGCGAGTCCGCCGTCGGCACCTGCGCCATGTGCTACGGCCGTTCGCTGGCCACCGGCAAGCTGGTGGACATCGGCGAGGCCGTGGGCATCATCGCCGCCCAGTCCATCGGCGAGCCCGGCACCCAGCTGACGATGCGCACCTTCCACACCGGCGGTGTGGCGGGTGAGGACATCACCCAGGGTCTGCCGCGTGTCGTCGAGCTCTTCGAGGCCCGTACGCCCAAGGGCGTGGCGCCGATCTCGGAGGCCGCGGGCCGGGTGCGGATCGAGGAGACGGAGAAGACCAAGAAGGTCGTCGTCACCCCCGACGACGGTTCCGACGAGGTCGCGTACGGCGTGTCCAAGCGCGCCCGTCTCACCGCCGGCGAGGGCGACCACGTCGAGGTCGGCCAGAAGCTGACCGTGGGTACCGAGAACCCGCACGACGTGCTGCGCATCCTCGGCCAGCGGGCCGTGCAGGTCCACCTGGTCGGCGAGGTGCAGAAGGTCTACAACAGCCAGGGCGTGTCCATCCACGACAAGCACATCGAGATCATCATCCGGCAGATGCTGCGCCGGGTGACGATCATCGAGTCCGGCGACGCGGAGCTGCTGCCGGGCGAGCTGGTCGAGCGCTCGAAGTTCGAGCAGGAGAACCGCCGCGTGGTGGCCGAGGGCGGCCAGCCGGCCTCCGGCCGTCCGCAGCTCATGGGCATCACGAAGGCGTCGCTGGCCACCGAGTCGTGGCTGTCGGCGGCGTCGTTCCAGGAGACGACCCGGGTGCTGACCGACGCGGCGATCAACGCCAAGTCGGACTCCCTGATCGGCCTCAAGGAGAACGTGATCATCGGCAAGCTGATCCCGGCCGGTACGGGCCTGTCCCGCTACCGCAACATCCGGGTGGAGCCCACCGAGGAGGCCAAGGCCGCGATGTACTCGACCGTCGGCTACGACGACATCGACTACTCGCCCTTCGGCACCGGCTCCGGCCAGGCGGTCCCGCTGGAGGACTACGACTACGGCCCGTACAACCAGTAACGGCGCCCGCGTCACCGCACGGCCCGCAGGGCGGCTCTCCCCCGGAGAGCCGCCCTGCGGCGTTTTTCGCCTCGGCGCGCTAGCGGCGGTGGCCTTCGGTGTACATCCGAAGGTGGTGGAGGCGGGTGTGGTAGTCGGGATGGGAGTCGAGGAGACGGCGCAGCAGGCCCTCCCTGGGCGCCATGTGCGGGCCGTGGGGTGCGGCCGCGGACTGGGGCGGGGGTGGGGGCGGAGGCGGCGGTGGGGGCGGGGGTGCCACGGGCGTGCCGTACGGAGGCGTGGGTGCGCCCGGCGGCATCCGCGGCACGCCCGTCGTGCCCGTCGTGCGCGGCGGGCCCGGCCAGGCGCCGTGCGCCGGGCGGGCCGCCTGCCGCGCCGCGGTCTCAGCCTCGTGCGTCTGCGTGAGGACGTCGGCCAGCACGGGCCCGAAGCCGAGCGCCGCCGCGTGCCGGTCGGCGCGCAGCTCGGCCCGCCGGCTGACCGCCGCGATCAGCCAGGGTATGGCGACGATCAGCAGCGGCAGCCCGTAGAAGTCGTCGATCGTCACGAACGCCATCCCGCCGAAGACGAGCACGGCGATCCCCACCACGACGCAGCCGCAGCCGGGCGCGAGGGAGAACACGCTGCCGACGACGGCGCGGAGCAGCCGCCAGGCCAGCCGGCCGGGCAGCGCGTACCAGTAGCCCAGCAGCGAGGACCAACTGTGGCCGCCCACGTGGTGCCCCAGCTCGTGGGCGAGGACGGCCGCGAGATGGCGGGGCGGCAGATGGTGCACGGCGTAGCCGGTGACGCCGACGATGTGCCCGGCCGCCGCGACGGCGTTCAGGTCCCGGGAGTCCTCGATCCACAGCCGGTAGCTCCTGCCCTCCACTCCGCCGCGCGCCGTCACCTCCCGCCAGACCGGGGCGAGTTTCGCGTCCTCGGCGGCGGTGGGGTAGCGCAGCCCGAGCAGCCGGCGGGCGAGCAGGTCCTCGGTGGGGCGGTGGAAGACGAGCAGGCCGCTGGCGAGCCAGGCGACGACCAGCAGCCAGGCCATGCCGCCGAAGAGGAGTGAGACAAGGCCCACGACGATGAGGCTGGCGAGGAAGTTGGGGATGTGGAGGGCGAGGTTGCCGAGCGCGGCGGCGTCTGCGCCACGCTGGCGCTGGGCGATGTGGACGCGGCGGCGGGTGAAGAGATCGTCGTCGGTCTGCGGGGTCGGACCGGGGCCGGGCACGGGGTCCGGCGGGGGCTCGGCACCGCCGGGAGGTGCGGCGGCGGGCGCCGGCTCGGGGCGTACGGGCTCCTGTTCGCTGCCGGGGTACGGAGGCGGCTGCTCGCCGGGGTAGGGCGGCGGCTGTTCGCCCGGGTAGGCCGGGGGCTGCTCGTCCGGGTGCGGGGGCGGCTGCCGGGTCGGGTCGGTCGGCTCGCTCATCGGTCGGCGCCCTCCTCCGCGGCCTCGTCCTCCGGCGCCGCGGGAGCCGCGTCCGACGGCTCGGGCGTCCGCTCCGGTGGCCGCGGGCCGAGGGGCGGCGCCGCAGGTGGTGCGGTCGGCGGCGCGGCCGGCGGGCCGGGGACCGGCGGCGGGGCGCCGGGCATCTGCGGCAGCGTTCCGTAGCCGGCGGGCGGCTGCCAGTCGGACGCCGGTACGGGGCTGGGGCCGGGCTGCCCGGCCGCCTCCGGGGCGTTCGTGCCGGGCTCGCCGGGGGCCCCGGGACGCCGCTGGGCGAGGATCTGCTTGACCGTCTCCAGCGCGAGCTTCTTGGGCCCCTCCAGCTCGTACTCCTCGACGTCCCCCTTCCCGCCGAGCAGTTGGACGACCAGGTCCTTCTGCGTCTCGATGAGCGCCAGCTCGTCCTGGCGCAGGTTCTCCATCACCAGCCGCGAGTCCTCGGGGTGGTGCGATAGGTGCATGGCCAGAGCGGTGGCGCCGCCCTTCTCCAGATGCCACCGGTAGAACTCGATCTTCTCCTTCTCCAGCCGCTGCAGCTCCACGGCCTGCCGCTGCGCCTGGACGTTCTGCGCGTGCTGCCAGCCGAGCTGCTTGGACGCCAGCTCGTGATGCTGCTCGCCGTAGGACATGGCGCGCTCCAGCTCCAGCGAGTCCCGCGCCCGGAGCCGGATGTTCTCCTCCCGGTCGGTCTCCGTGCCGCGCCGGGACCGCTGCACGCTCTCCGCTGCGTCGTGGTCGATGGACTGCAGCCGCTGCTGGTGGGCGATGTTCGCGCCGTCGCGCCGCACGCGGACGGTCCAGTCGACGCGCAGCCCCGCATCCTCGCCGAGCGGGCCGCGGTCGTAGAGCGCCCGCAGCACGGCCCGTTCGGCATCGGCGCTGTGGTCGATGGCGAAGCCGCGCGCCACCGGGCGGGCGGCCTCGCGCAGCCGGCCGAGGAGGAGGGCGGGGACGTCCCGGTGGCCGCTGGTGACGAACCGCGCCGGGTCGGTCACCTGCCAGAACAATTCGGCCTCGACACCGAACTCGAACGCGTCGTTGTCGCTCGGCAGGTTCAGCTCGGCGTTGACGGGATGCCGCCCCATGTCCACCTCGTACACGGCCGTGTAGCGGCGGGCCGCCGCCTCCGTGCGGCTCGGCCGGTTCGGCGGGACGAACACGTCGTAGCCGCCGTCGGCGGTGGCGAACACGAGCGCGTGGTCGATACGGGTCGGTGGCTTGCGGGCGACGAACTCCAGGCGGGAAAGCTGTCGTACGGTCAGGACGGGATCGATGAGGGCCGTGTGCCTGTCGGCCTGCTGGTCCCAGTCGGGTGGGCGGCGAAACTCGTGCATGGATGCCTTTCGGTGTGGCGGCCGTGCGGGCCGCGGGATCGTGCGGTTGTCACCGATGTCTGTTCAGCACGCTGAGGAGCCTGGCGGCCACGGGCGGCGGCAGCGTCCCGTCGTCGCCGGGCATGGTGCGCAGCAGGTGGCTGAGGCGGTCGTGCTCGCGCCCCGTGGTCACCAGGGCGGGCAGGAGGGCGGCGAGGGCCCACTCGGTGGGCTCGGCGCGGTCGGCGGCCAGCACCCAGTCGCGGAGGACGTCGAGCGCTTCGCGGCCGTACGGGCGCGAGTTCAGCGCGGAGCGCCACAGGTCGGCGATGCCGGCGGCGTCCCGGCTGCCGGCCGCCATGGCGTCCGCGTACCAGGTCAGGACCTGCGGCTGCGCGTCAGGCGCGGCGCTGTCGGAGTCGTCCCCGACGCGGCGGCAGGCGCCGACGAAGCCGCCCACGCCCATGTCCCGTACGGCCTGCTCGCCTTCCGGTGTCTGCCGCAACTCCGCCAGCACGACGCCCCGGGCGTCGGAGGTGAGCAGTAATTCCACGGCGTCGCATAGCTCGTCGCGCAGGAGAGCGAAGGGCGGCAGCTCGGCGAAGTCCTCCGGCTCGCCCAGGTCTTCCTGCTCGCTCAGCTCCACCAGCTCCCGGTGCAGCCGGCGGGCGGACTTCCGCAGGGCGCGCAGCGTCTCGCGGGGGCGGGCGGGGCCGATGAGGGCGTGGGCCCTGATGGCGACCCACCTCTTGTCCTCGCTGTCGTCCTCGCACCAGGCGTCCAGCACGCGGACCACGTTGGGCACGCCGATCCCGTACGCGTACAGGAGCGCGCCGGCGGCGGCGAGCTTGCGGCGGAAGTCGTCGGCGAGCGTCCACGGCTCGACGATCAGGGCCATGGCGGAGGGGAAGTCGCGGGCCGCGAAGACTGCCGCGACCGCCGCGGCGCGGCTGCGGACGAAGGGGCGGCCGTCGCGGGCGAGACGGGAGAGCCAGCCGACGAGCGCGGGGCGGGCGGAGGGGTGGGCGGTCCAGACCTGGCGGAGCACCACGGGGGCGGTGCGGTCGTCCCGGTAGCGGCCCTTGGTGAGGGTGACCGGGCCCCACTCGGTGTCCTCCTCCGCCTCGTACGGCTCGGCCCGCAGGACGCCCAGGCGCTCGGCCGCCGGCGGGCTGAACACCGGGATCCGCGGCGTCCGGTGGGGGTCCTCGACGGCCTGGAGCTGCTGGTAGAGCACGTCGGCCAGCTCTGCTGTCAGCGCGTACGGGCCGGCGTCGAAGGCGGCGAGCGCGACCAGGAGCGCTTTGTCGTGCAGGGACACGGTGGCCGCGTCGAACCACTCCCGCACCTGCGACTCGATCGCGGAGAGGGAGAACCCGGCCACCTCGGCCTCGCCGGCCCCGCCGCGGGCGTGCCGGTGCAGCGCCACGGCGAAGGCGGCGACCTCGCGCAACTGGTGGTCCCGGCCGAGGAAGTCGACGACGGGCGGCAGGCTCAGCAGCCCGTGCGCCTCGTCGTCTCCGACACGCAGGCACAGGTGCCTGGCGAGCACGTCGGCGCCGGCGGGCGGCTGCCACGGCACGGCGGGCACGTCCTCCAGCACGGCGGTGGGGCCCACGGTGGCGACCAGATACCCGTCGCCGAGCCGCTCCTGGGCGGCGAGCAGGTGAGACTCGCGCAGCGGCTGGTCCCGGCTGGTGACGGCGTCGCACCAGACGTAGCCGCACGGCTCGTCGGCACCGTCGCCGTCGGGGCGCTTCAACTGCTCGGCGAGCTTCGCGGGCGGGGTGTCCTTGTCGAGGAGGCGTACGGAGGTGAGGCCGAGCTGCCGCAGCAGCATGACGGCGGCCGTGCGGCGACCGGTGAACGGCTGGCCGGAGAGGATCAGCACCCGCTCGCCGCGCAACTGCTTCTCCAGCAGCGCGAAGTGCTCCTCGTCGGTCACGAACCGCTCGGCCATCCGCTCCAGCACGCGCGCCGAGACCTTGCCGGAGCCGTGCGCCGCGGTGGGCACACCGACGTGGTAGATCTCCGTCTTACCGCCCATGTAGATGTCGCGGGCCCGGCCGCCGCTCATCCCTATCTGGTCGCCCGCCACGAAGCTGCCGCCGAAGCGCGCGGAGTTACCGATGGCGGGGGGCCCGTGCTGGAGCAGATCGCGCCGGGCGCTCCAGGCGTCCTGCGGCCGTTCTTGTTCCTCCTCGGGCTGGTCGTCGGCCTCTTCGGCCTCGCCGGCGGTGCGCTGCTCGTCCTTTCCCGGCTTCGCCCCCTTCCCCGGCTTTGGCTGGCCGTCGCCCGGGGGCGCCGCGGGGCCGGGGCGGCGCGGGCGGCCGGCGGGCTCGCCGGCCGCGGCTTCTGGTGCGCTCACCGGGACTCCCGGCGCTCGGCACCGCCGAGGTGGACGTCGCGCGCGTGGCCGCCGCTGACACCTGTCTGGTTGCCGGCGACGAAGCTGCCGCCGAAGGCGGGGGAGCCGTCGATACGGATGGACTGGCCGGCGGGGGGCGGGGTGGCCGGCGGCGCAGCGCGGTCGGGGGAGACCGGCTCGGGGCCCGGAGGTGTGGCGGAGCCCTTTCCGCTGCCGTCCTCGCCGTCCTCGTCGCCGCCTGCCCCGCCGCTCTCTGCGCCGTCCTGTCCGTCATCGGCCCCACCGTCCGCCGCCGGGCCCGCCGCGGTGCCGGCGGGCAGTGGCCCGTAGAGCCAGGCCGCCAGCTGGCCGTTCTTGCTGTCCACGCCGACGCTGTGGAACTCCTCGGCCCTGATGCCAGGGTGGCCGTGCCGCACGATCCCGTCGCGGATCTCCGGCGACACGAGCAGCGCGAGGCCGCCCGGCCGTTCGCGGAGCGCGTGCCTGAGGATGTCCGCGTCGAGCAGCCGGCAGGCGTGGTTGAGGTCGGAGCCGACCCAGCCGCCGTGCTCGTCGATCCCCACGAACCCCGTGGCCAGCACGGCACGCAGCCGGATCTGCGCGCTGCGGGACGCCATCCGGTTGACTGCGTGCAGTTCAACCGGGGCATCGGAGATCAGAGCGCGCAGGAGGGCGGGCACCGAGGCGTTGGCGTCGATCAGCTCGATGACGCAGTCGCCGCGGTCCGCGCGGCGCCGCAACGTCGGATCCGTACCGGCGGTGTCGAGGATGCGGTCGGCGATGTCGTAGAGCATGCGCCGCAGGTAGGCCTGTTCCACATTGTCGCGGCGGCTGTAGTTCTCAATGTCGAGGAGGAGGATCGTGCGGCTGACTGGGTCGGTCATGAGCGCCTCTCTGCTGGTGCCGTCCCGGAGCACAGCAGCGTGGCGCGAGTCGGCGCCGGGTCGTGAGGTCGTATGACGCAGTCGAAGTGTGAACACGTACACACAGTAACCCTGAGGGCTGACATCGCTACTCTGTGCGACCATTTCGGGGGATGCTCGGCTCAGGTGCGGGCCATGCGGCGCAGGACGTCCGGCCGGAGCACGACGAGCGTCCGGCGCCCGGTCGTCACGACGCCGCGGTCACGCAGCTCCCGCAGCAGGCGCTGCACCATCTCCCGGGACGCGCCGATGGAGCCGGCCAACTCCTGTTTGCTCAGCGGCACACGCACCTCGATGCCGTCGGCGGTCCGGCGCCCGTGCGCGCGGATCAGATCGAGCAGAAGGACGGCGAGGCGCTCGCGTACGGGCAGGGCGGCGGCCTGGAGGCGGTGGCGGTCGCCGGAGCGCAGGCGGTCGCTCGTCAGGCTGAGTAACTGCATGGCCGCGGCGGGGCAGCCGCGCAGGAAGGCGGCGAAGCGATCCTGTTCGACGGCCACCGCCTCGACCGGCTCCAGCGTCGTCACCGTGGCCGAACGCGGACGGCTGCTCACCGCCGCAGCCTCCCCGACGATGTCGCCCGGGCCGCGCAGCGCGAGCAGCGCCTCGTATCCGTTCCCGGCCGCGGACGCGGTGACCTTCGTCCAGCCGCGCAGGATCAGCAGGATGTGGGTGGACGGCTCGTCCTGGCGTAGCACGTCGGTGCGGGTGGTGAACTGCAGGGCCCGTCCCGTGGCCAGGAGCGCGGTGCGGTCCTCCTCTTCGAGCCGGGCCAGGAACGGCACGCGGTCCTCAAGCCCTTCGAACTCCCAGCGGGGCCTCTCGGTGGCCATGCCCACGTATCTCCCAGTCACCCGGCGTCTCAAGGCGGATGAACGTACTGCACGGGGCTACCATGAGACAGCGCGCGAACTGGACAACGTGGTGCACAGGGGGCGCACGCGGCGACGCGAACTTCACGGCGCCGCACCGGAACTCCCTCGGCGCCCCGTGCGTCGAGCACAATAGAGAGCACGCGGTCCGCGGAGACCGCGGGTGGGGAGGTTCCTGAGTGTCCATGCAGCCGTGGGACCAAAGCCGGCCTCCGTCCATGCGTGCCTCGCATGCCGACCGGGAGCGGACCGTCGATGTGATCAAGGCCGGGTTCGCCGAGGGCAGGCTCACCCAGCCGGAGTACGAGCAGCGGATCTCGAAGGCGTACGACGCGCAGACCTACGGCGAGCTGCACCTGCTCATCTCCGACCTGCCGCAGGGCCCCGTCGGCATCCCGACGATGCCGGCCATGGTGCCGCGGACGTTCCAGCCCGTGCCCATCCTGCCGCCCCCGCCGAAAACGAACAGCACGGCGATCGGTGCGCTGGTGTGCGGTGCGCTGGTGCCGATGGTCGGTGTGACGTTCATCCCCGCGATCATCCTGGGGCACAAGGCGCGTGCGGAGATCCGCAGGACCGGCGAGGGTGGCGACGGCATGGCGATCGCGGGCCTGGTCATCGGCTATCTGGCGCTCAGTTTCGTGGCGTTCATCGCGCTGATCGTGGCGGCCGTGGCGAGTAGCTGAGCATCGCCCTTACCTCCAGCCGCCGTCCCTTATGTCTTTTTGTTTTGACCGGAGCGGGTGGCTGTAGGTACGCTCTGACCTTGTGCCTGGGGTGTCCCCGGGTCTTCGCGTGCGCGGGGGCGCTCCCGCGAAGGCGCCGAGGCTGTGACACCGAAGAGCTGCACTTCCCCGTGAGACTGGCGGGGTCGTACGGGGCTTGCGACACACCCGACCGCGTGGGTCGGGGCAGCGGCCGGTCTTCACGGACAGAACCCCAGGTTAGAAGTATCGAGATCGGCACACAGAAACCGGAGAAACGGTGCCTACGATCCAGCAGCTGGTCCGCAAGGGCCGGCAGGACAAGGTCGAGAAGAACAAGACGCCCGCGCTCGAGGGTTCGCCCCAGCGCCGCGGCGTGTGCACGCGTGTGTTCACCACCACCCCGAAGAAGCCGAACTCGGCCCTGCGTAAGGTCGCGCGTGTGCGTCTGACCAGCGGGATCGAGGTCACCGCTTACATCCCGGGTGAGGGGCACAACCTGCAGGAGCACTCGATCGTGCTCGTGCGCGGTGGCCGTGTGAAGGACCTGCCGGGCGTTCGCTACAAGATCATCCGCGGCTCGCTCGACACCCAGGGTGTCAAGAACCGCAAGCAGGCCCGCAGCCGCTACGGCGCCAAGAAGGAGAAGTAAGCATGCCTCGTAAGGGCCCCGCCCCGAAGCGGCCGGTGCACATCGACCCGGTCTACAACTCTCCTCTGGTGACGTCGCTGATCAACAAGGTGCTGCTGCACGGCAAGCGCTCCACCGCCGAGCGCATCGTGTACGGCGCCATGGAGGGCCTGCGCGAGAAGACCGGCAACGACCCGGTCATCACGCTGAAGCGCGCCCTGGAGAACGTCAAGCCGGCCATTGAGGTCAAGTCGCGCCGCGTCGGCGGTGCGACGTACCAGGTCCCGGTCGAGGTCAAGCCCGGCCGGTCCGCCACGCTCGCGCTGCGCTGGATCGTGGGCTACTCCCGCGCCCGCCGCGAGAAGACGATGACCGAGCGCCTCATGAACGAGCTGCTGGACGCCAGCAACGGCCTCGGCGCCTCCGTCAAGCGCCGCGAGGACACCCACAAGATGGCCGACGCCAACAAGGCGTTCGCGCACTACCGCTGGTAGTCGAAACCCGTAGTTACGAGAGAGAAGACTGAGCCAACATGGCCACCACCTCACTTGACCTGGCCAAGGTCCGCAATATCGGGATCATGGCGCACATCGACGCGGGCAAGACGACGACCACCGAGCGGATCCTGTACTACACCGGTGTCTCGTACAAGATCGGTGAGGTCCACGACGGCGCAGCCACGATGGACTGGATGGCGCAGGAGCAGGAGCGCGGCATCACGATCACGTCTGCCGCGACGACCTGTCACTGGCCGCTCGACGAGGTCGACCACACCATCAACATCATCGACACCCCGGGCCACGTCGACTTCACCGTCGAGGTGGAGCGCTCGCTGCGCGTCCTCGACGGTGCGGTGACGGTGTTCGACGGGGTGGCCGGCGTCGAGCCGCAGTCCGAGACCGTGTGGCGCCAGGCCGACCGGTACGGCGTCCCGCGTATCTGCTTCGTCAACAAGCTGGACCGCACGGGCGCCGAGTTCCACCGCTGCGTCGACATGATCACCGACCGGCTGGGTGCGACCCCGCTGGTCATGCAGCTCCCGATCGGCACCGAGGCCGACTTCAGGGGCGTCGTCGACCTGGTCCGGATGAAGGCGCTCGTCTGGTCGCCCGAGGCCAAGCTCGGCGAGGCGTACGACGTCGTCGACATCCCGGAGACCCACGTCGAGGCGGCCGACGAGTGGCGGGGCAAGCTGCTCGAAGCCGTCGCCGAGAACGACGAGGAGATGATGGAGCTGTACCTGGAGGGCGAGGAGCCCACCGCGGAGCAGCTCTACGCGGCCGTGCGCCGTATCACCATCAACTCCGGCAAGAGCGACACCACCACCGTCACCCCGGTGTTCTGCGGCACCGCGTTCAAGAACAAGGGCGTGCAGCCCCTGCTGGACGCGATCGTGCGGTACCTGCCGTCGCCGCTGGACGTCGAGGGCATCGAGGGGCACGCCGTCGGCAACCCGGACGAGGTCATCGTCCGCCGGCCGTCGGAGGAGGAGCCGCTCTCCGCGCTCGCCTTCAAGATCGCCAGCGACCCGCACCTGGGCAAGCTGACGTTCATCCGGGTCTACTCGGGCCGGCTGAACTCCGGCTCGCAGGTGCAGAACTCGGTCAAGGGCCGCAAGGAGCGCATCGGCAAGATCTACCGGATGCACGCCAACAAGCGTGAGGAGATCGAGTCGGTGGGTGCCGGCGACATCGTCGCCGTCATGGGTCTGAAGCAGACCACCACCGGTGAGACGCTGAGCGACCCGGCGAACCCGGTGATCCTGGAGTCCATGGACTTCCCGGCCCCGGTGATCGAGGTCGCCATCGAGCCGAAGTCGAAGGGCGACCAGGAGAAGCTGGGCGTCGCGATCCAGCGCCTCGCCGAGGAGGACCCGTCTTTCCGGGTCAAGACGGACGAGGAGACCGGCCAGACCATCATCTCGGGCATGGGCGAGCTGCACCTGGACGTGCTGGTCGACCGCATGAAGCGCGAGTTCAAGGTCGAGGCGAACGTCGGTAAGCCGCAGGTGGCGTACCGCGAGACGGTGCGCCGGCCGGTGGCGAAGCACGAGTACACGCACAAGAAGCAGACCGGCGGCTCCGGACAGTTCGCGCGCGTGATCATCGCGCTCGAACCGCTGGAGGGCGACGGCTACGAGTTCGTCAACGAGGTCACCGGCGGCCGCATCCCCAAGGAGTACATCCCCTCGGTGGACGCGGGCAGCCAGGAGGCCATGGAATTCGGCATCCTCGCCGGATACCCGCTGACGGGCGTGCGTGTGCGCCTGCTGGACGGTGCCTACCACGAGGTGGACTCGTCCGAGATGGCCTTCAAGATCGCCGGCTCGATGGCCTTCAAGGAGGCCGCCCGCAAGGCCGCCCCGGTCCTGCTGGAGCCGATGATGAAGGTCGAGGTCACGACGCCCGAGGACTACATGGGCGACGTGATCGGCGACATCAACTCGCGCCGTGGACAGATCCAGTCCATGGAGGACCGGAGCGGTGCCAAGCTGGTCACCGGTCTGGTCCCGCTGTCGGAGATGTTCGGCTACGTCGGCGACCTGCGCAGCAAGACGTCCGGCCGGGCGAGCTACTCCATGCAGTTCGACTCCTACGCCGAGGTTCCCAAGAACGTCGCCGAGGAGATCATCGCGAAGGCCAAGGGCGAGTGAAGCCGTAGGCTGTAGCAAACGGCATACGGGGTAAACCGCCGCAGATCCCCTCGGGAGCTGCGGCGGGTGCCCCGGCCGCCGACCACAGGCGAACAGGTCAAGGGCGTCCCCCTCGGGGTCCTGACCGGTTCGGAACGACCACCTGAACCCCTCCGTAGAAGGCGGGGGGCGTACAGCACCAGTCCACAGGAGGACCCCAGTGGCGAAGGCGAAGTTCGAGCGGACTAAGCCGCACGTCAACATCGGCACCATCGGTCACATCGACCACGGCAAGACCACTCTTACCGCGGCGATCACCAAGGTGCTGCACGACGCCTACCCGGACCTGAACGAGGCTTCGGCCTTCGACCAGATCGACAAGGCTCCGGAGGAGAAGCAGCGCGGTATCACGATCTCCATCGCGCACGTCGAATACCAGACCGAGTCGCGGCACTATGCGCACGTCGACTGCCCTGGTCACGCGGACTACATCAAGAACATGATCACCGGTGCCGCCCAGATGGACGGCGCGATCCTCGTGGTCGCCGCCACCGACGGCCCGATGCCGCAGACCAAGGAGCACGTGCTGCTCGCCCGCCAGGTCGGCGTGCCGTACATCGTTGTCGCGCTGAACAAGGCCGACATGGTGGACGACGAGGAGATCATGGAGCTCGTCGAGCTCGAGGTCCGTGAGCTGCTCTCCGAGTACGAGTTCCCGGGCGACGACGTCCCGGTCGTCAAGGTCTCCGCGCTGAAGGCGCTGGAGGGCGACGCCGAGTGGGGCAAGACCGTCCTCGACCTGATGAAGGCCGTCGACGAGTCCATCCCGGAGCCGGTCCGCGAGATCGACAAGCCGTTCCTGATGCCGATCGAGGACGTTTTCACGATCACCGGTCGTGGCACCGTCGTCACCGGCCGCATCGAGCGCGGCATCCTCAAGGTGAACGAGGAAGTCGAGATCATCGGCATCAAGGAAGAGAAGACCAAGACCACGGTCACGGGCATCGAGATGTTCCGCAAGCTGCTGGACGAGGGCCAGGCCGGTGAGAACGTCGGTCTCCTCCTCCGCGGCATCAAGCGCGAGGACGTCGAGCGCGGCCAGGTCATCATCAAGCCGGGCACCGTCACCCCGCACACCGAGTTCGAGGCGACGGCGTACATCCTGTCGAAGGACGAGGGCGGTCGGCACACCCCGTTCTTCAACAACTACCGCCCGCAGTTCTACTTCCGTACCACCGACGTGACCGGCGTCGTGCACCTCCCCGAGGGCACGGAGATGGTCATGCCGGGCGACAACACCGACATGAAGGTGGAGCTGATCCAGCCCATCGCCATGGAGGAGGGCCTGAAGTTCGCCATCCGCGAGGGTGGCCGGACGGTGGGCGCCGGCCAGGTCACCAAGATCATCAAGTGACCTGACGGTACGAAGTCCCCGGGGCCCCGGCCCGCCGATTCGTTCGGCGGGCCGGGGCCTTTGGCGTGCCGATGGGGTGCCGTTGGGGTGGGCGGGGCGTGGTTGGCGTATGCCTGTTCCGGCAACTCGTCGCTTGGGGGTGCGGAATGGAATTCCACTTTCCTGGTGAGTGGGGTAGCGGAATGAGCCTTCGCGTTCTCGTTATCCACAGGTGCAAAAGGTGGGGTGGTGAACGCGGCTAAGGTTCCGATAGCGTCGACTGCCTGACGTATCGTCACCATAACCGGGAGTTGATCGTGTCCCCCCGCGCCCATTCCGCTGCCGTGATGGCGGCTGCCGCTGCCACCCTGAGCCTGTTGCTGACCGCCTGCGGCGGCGACGAGGACGGCGACACCTCGTCGGACGACAAGATCCAGGGCGCTGAGAAGGCGGAGAAGTCGCCGTCGCCGAGCGCCTCGGAGGAGGCGGCGGGCAGACCGCAGATCAAGCTGCCGGACGACCTCAAGGTCACCTTCAGCCCGGAGGAGACAGGAGACCCCGCGAAGGACGCCGTGCTGCGTGACAACGCTGAGCGCATGAAGGCAGTCCAGTCCGCCATCGCCGGCCTGGACCCGGAGTATGAAGCCATCAACTACTACAACATCGATGGGGCACTCGGCGAAACAGCCGAGTGGGTCGAGCAGTTCAAGGAAGAGAAGCTCACCGTGACCGGTGTCGTCCGCTATGTCGACCGGCAGGTGACATTGAAGGACGACAGGACCGCGACGCTCACCTTCTGCGCTGACGAGAGCAAGGGCTACAGCAAGAGCCTGGAGACGGGGAAGGTAAACGTCACCCCGGTCACGGAGAACAGCTACGTCGTCTACAACACCGAATTGCAGAAGGACGATCAGGGTGTCTGGCGGACCACCAGCATCATCTCGGAAAGGGGGGCAGCGCAGTGCCAACCGTGAAGCGCGTTCTGAGGGGGATGCTGGCGAGCTTATTCCTGCTCGTCCTCGTCGCACCCATGGCCCGAGCCGACATCACGCCGGGCGATGGCGGATCCGAGGGTGACCCAGAAGCGCCCCCGCCCGCTGCCGACGGGGGCGCCGAAGGGCAGACGCTGCACGCCGAGGTCGGGGGGGTGGTGATCGACGAATCCGAAAACGGGGCCGGGGATGGTGGGAACGGGGGCGGTACCGGGGCGTTGGATCCGGTGGGGGACTGGTCGCCGCCGCCTTGCTGGTATGCGCCGCTGTATACGCCCAAGCAGTTGAAGAAGGAGATGGAGCACACCTGGTCGTTGGAGTCCACCGGCTATCAGTGGGACGCCGAGCAACGGGCCAAGTTCGCCGACGGGGGTGATGAGCCAGGAACGTACGACGACTTCAATATGGCGAAGTCCGGTGACGGCTACTGGTGGGACGGTTACGTCCCAGAAGGCGGCGCCGGCGTTCCGGGCGCGTTGGAGTGCGACGACGGACCCTTCTGGGTGGACAAGGGAGATCCGCCGCCGGCCGAGTTCGAGAACGCCGTGACGCCGGAGATCCTTGCGGGGCTCGCGTACGACCGTATCCGGGTGCCGGATACGGAGATCAGCCTCAAGCCCGATGCCGAGCGTGCGCAGAAGGTGAACCTCCCGACTTGGGCCTGGCTGGAGGACGCGACCTTCGAGCCCGTTTCGGTGACTGCCCGGGTGCCGGTGCTCGGCCTATGGGCCAGGACCACCGCGACTCCGGTCTCGCTCAGCCTCGATCCGGGCACCGATGACGCCGAGCTGCACCCTTCCTCGGGTACCTGCGCCATCAACGACGACGGTTCCATAGGCACCCCGTACACCCCGGGAGCCGCGGAAGAGACCCCGCCCTGCGGGCTGACCTACCTCCGTGCCACGCCGGACGGTGAGACCTATCCGTTCCGCGCGACGGTCACCTGGTCCATCGAGTGGGAGGGCTCCGGCGACACAGGCGGCGATCTGCCCGACGGTTCCTTCGGCACGACCACCGAACTGGAAGTCGACGAGATCCAGTCCGTCGTCCGCTGACGCGCGTCAGGAGGGGCACGTGAGCGATCTGTACGTGGATATGGAGACCCTCGACCGGGTCCGGCGCAACATCAAGCGCATATCGGAGTTGATGAAGCGGCCGGGGCGGGAGATGGAGGAGGTCGACGGCTGGTCCATGGGGGTGGATGTGCTGGGTCGTCGAATGGATGAGTTCGGGGACGAGTGGTCGTACGGCATCGGGCAGATCGAGAAGTTCTCCGATGCCGCGTCGGAAGCCCTGCTGAAGGTCAAGCAGGAGTTTCAGCGAGTGGACGGTGAGCTGGCCAACGCGCTCCCGCGATCTCGCACCCAGGCCGGCGGGGGGCGGACTTGAGTGCGTTACAGCCGGCCGACTTCTCCTCTCTCGGGTTCATGCCCTGTCCGGGCGACGTGCGGGGCGCGGAAGACGTCGCCAAAGTGGTGCGGCGGACCGCACGGGCACTGTCCGAGATCTGCCATGTGCTCCACGGCACCGGGCCCGGCGACTGGAAGGGGAAGGCGGCGGAGGCGTTCCGGGAGAAGTTCGAGGACGACTTCCGGCCCAAGATGGACGAGGCCCGTGACTCGTTCGGCATGGCTGCCACGGCCCTGGAGGGCTGGGCCGAGTACATGCGCACCCAGCAGGACGTGGCGCGCCGACTGGAACGTGAGGCGGAGGACGCCGAGAGCGAACTGAGCAAGGCTCAACGCAGGCTGGGCGCGGCCACCGAAGACGACACCAAGCCTCCGGCCGAGGGCTCCCCGGACCGGTACCGGCAAGCCAGCACGGCGGGGGAGAAGCCCGATCGGACCGACGAGGAGGAGCGCCGTGAGGCGCAGGCTTTGGTCGTCGTAGCTTCCGTGCGGCTGGAGCATATCCGCCGCAGCGCCCGTTCGCTGGCGGAGGATTACCGCGCGGAGGGGCACGCGGTCGCGAACCGTCTTCGCGGTGCGATGGAGATCGCCCCGGACGAGCCTGGGCTGTTTGACAAGATCGGCGACGCCATTACCGATCTGTCCGGCTCGTTCGGCGAGTACCTGGAGACGGTGTCAGACGGCATAGCCAAGCTCGCCGACGATGTCGCCCAGTGGGTGGAGGACCACGCTCACGCAATCGCGGCGATTGGTGACGTGTTCTCGGCGCTCAGCGCGATCACCGGTCTCGTCGGACTAGGCCTGCTGGCTGTCAGTCCGTTCTGTCCGCCACTGGCAGTTGTTGCTGCGGCATTCGAAACGGCGGCGGCTGGCACAGCGTTCGCGGCACTCCTGACGCACGGCACAGCGCGGTTGGCGGGCGGGGAAGATGTCGTGGCCAACCGTTCCCTGGCGCAGGACATGCTCGGGTCACTGCCGTTCGGAGCTTCTACGCGCGTGGGAGCAGACCTTGTCGGCGTGTTCAGGAGCACTGTGGATCACGGCGGGAACTTCGGGCTTGTGGACTCCTGGACGACGATCATGGGAGATCCGACAGCCTTGGGGTACTTCGTTCCCCAGGACAAACGCCAAGCGGCCGAGCTTGGAATTCCGGCAGGTGCCGGAGCAATGCTGGTCGCCTTCGAGAACGCATGGAGTGCGGGGAGCGAGAAGGACAGAGCTGCACGTAACCAGCAGGCGAGGAGCGGCTGATGAAAGAAGCTGAGATCAGAGCTCACTTCGACGGGCGTTCCCCGACTACTCTCAGGTTTAGGGGAATGGGTCTGGCGAATACGGGACGCGCACTTGTCCTCGCTCATCATTTCGGCTATGAACTGGTCAGTGCAGCGAATACCCACAGGGGCGAGTACACGATGGTCTTTCGCCTCGACAACTCGCCGCAGGGTCGGCAGCGTGCCGCACATGCAGCACAGACGCCGCCCCCCTTACCAGGGCAACCGCCGCAGCGAGGGTGGTCGCCGGTGCCTGTGCCTGCTGGAGGGACGTGGGTGAGTCCCGCCAAGGCTGCCGCTGCGCGACGGAACATCGCCGTGCGTGGTGACAGAAGCCCGGCACCACTTGTGATCTTCTTCTCAGTCGGCGCGGTTGTCATGCTCGCCGTGGCCTGGAATCTGCACGACAACTCCGTTGTCGGTGTGATTGCCGCACTCGTTCTGTCGGCACTGCTGGTGGCCGCCGCGAGCTTCGCGCCGCGGTGGCTCAGCGAAATGAAGCGCCGTGATGCCGAGTTGGTGGCGCGTTACGAGCGGCAGCAAGCTCAGGCTTCCGGTGTTCCCCCTCCCCAGCCGCCGCTGCCCGCTCCGTCGCCTCAGCCCGAGCAGCCGGATCCACGCGAGTACGGCTCGTGAACTTCAACGTGCCGGCAGGGCAATGCCACTCATTTAAGCTCCTCGGCATTTCGTCATCCACTTTTCCACAGCGACACTCCCGTGCGTTCTGTGGATAAAGCGGCAGGTCTTTCCTTCTGTTCCTCCTCTGCCTGCCTTCTGCTATCTTCTCGCCATGCTTCAGGGCGATCGTGGCACCGCGCTCGCGGGTGTACGTATGACGGATCGAATCGGTGTAGGGGTCCTGACTCGTATCGTCGATCGTGATCTTGTCGACGAGGTGCTTGCCGAGACAGG
>NZ_JCANSZ010000045.1:0-60979 GCF_059570535.1 Streptomyces sp. CNP082 | reverse complement strand
GGACATCGCCGTCCTTTCACCTGATCCGACAAGGGCGGCAGCCACCGGCCGGGCAGGCGGACAAGACAGTGATGGGGCCTCTGGCCAGGCTCTTATGAAGTCACGCCAGCCCGCTCGGTGGATGCACACGAGCGTCTCCCGGCCAGGGCCGACAGATCCCGTTGAGGACCCAAGGTCAGTCAGTCGCTGGGTCAGACCCCGCCGGGAGACGCTCACGAACATCATCACTGTCAGTCGCGGTGCTATGCTCCGTCCGTTCGAATACCGACAACTTCATACATGCCGCCCGCGTCGGGGAAGCCGGTCGAAGTCCGGCACTGTCGCGCAACCGTAGGTCACCGAGGTGACAAGTCGGGTCCACCACACGGGCGGTGGTGCAGAACCAGAACCACTGTCGCGAAAGCAGGGGTGACGCCGGCGCCGCATGCGGTGCGCTCCCCTCCTCTCGCCGGGGATTGGGGGTGACGAACTCGTGCGTCAGTCGGCTCCGCGGACGGTACGTACACGTACGCGTGCACGCGCCGCCGTCGGCGCACTCTGCGCCCTCCTCACCGCGGCCACCCTTGCCGTCGGCGCCCCGCCGCCTCCCGCGCGGGCCGACGCCGCCGCCGATCTCGCCGCCGCCCGCTCCGCCTCCCGCTGGCTCGAAGCGCAACTCTCCGACGACGGCACGATCCGCAACCCGCTGGGCGGTGCCCTCCCCGACCACGGCCTGATGATCGACGTCCTGTTCGCCCTGCACGCCTCGGGCGACGGCCGCCTCGCCGAGCCGATCGCGGCGTACCTGGACGAGGAGAAGCACGCGAGCGACTACTTCACCTGGGACGGCCTCGTGCCCGACCAGGGCTACGACGCCGTGATCAGCGGGGGCGCGGCGGCCAAGACCCTGGTCGCCGCCGAGGCCGCCGGCCGTGACCCGCGGGACTTCGGCGGCTACGACATGGTCGCCGAGACCAAGGCCGCCATCCCGCGCTCGGGCCCCGACCAGGGCCGCCTCAGCGACTACTCCAAGGACCCGGACCTCGCCGACTTCGTCAGCAACAACGCGAACGTGTTCGGCCAGGCCCTCGCCGTCATCGGCCTCGCCGGCGCGGACGAGAACGACCGGCTCGCCATCGACATGCTGCTCGGCCAGCAGTGCGCGGAGGGCTACTTCCGGATCTTCTTCTCGTACGTGCCCACGGACGAGACCGGCGACCACGTCACCCCGGACGGCCGGAAGCTGGCGACCTGCGACGAGGGCAAGGAGTACGGGCAGTCCGCACCTGACGGCGACGCCACGGGGCTCGCGCTGTCCGCCCTGCTCGCGGCACGTGAGGCGGGGGCGACGGGGCTCGACGGCGCCATCGACCGGACGGTGGTCTGGCTGCGCGACCGGCAGGATCCCGGCGGCGGCTGGGGCGGGGGCGTGAGTACGGAGGCGCCGAACACCAACAGCACGGGGCTGATCGTGCAGGCCCTCGCCGAGGCGGGGGGCGCGGGTGAGGCGGTGGAGAAGGGGACGGCGTACCTGGCGTCCGCGCAGGCCACGCAGGCGGACGCGGGCGGGGCACTGGGGGAGCACGTGGGGGCGATCGCGTACACGCCCACGGAGTACGAGGCGGCGCGTACGGGCGGCATCGTCGGCCTGGACACCTGGGTACGGGCCAGCGCGCAGGCGTCGCTGGGGCTGGCGAAGACCGGGTTTTACGAGCTGACGCGGGGCGACGCGCCGCCGGGCGGCGAGGAGCCGAACGAACCGGGTCCGAACGAGCCGGGCGGGCCTGACGGTCCGGGCGGTCCGAACGGGCCAGGCGGCGGGTCCGACGACCCGCCCGGCCAGCGGCCTGAAGTCCCGGACGGGCGGGACGGCGGCGGCTCCGGCGACGGCGGCGGCGGCCGCGACGGTGACCCCGACACCGGTCGCCCCGCCCCGCCTCCCGGCTCCACCGGCGGCAGCCCCGTCGAGCCCGCCACCGACCACTCCCGGCCCGCACCCGACACCCCCGCCGGCCGGCTCGGCCGCTACCTCGCCGGCCGTCTGGTCGACGGCGACCACCTCGAAGTCACCCAGGACGGCCGCCGGTTCGTGGACTACGACGCCACCGCCGACCTGGTCTTCGCGCTGCTGGTGCTCGGAGAGCAGCCGGAGGCCACGGCGCGGGCGGCGCGGTTCCTGCTCGCCGCGGACTCGGTGGCGGCGTACGCTCACGGCGTTCCGTACGAGGACGGGCCGGCCGCCTACGCCGAGCCGCTGGCGAAGCTGCGCATCGTCGCGGGGTTCCGGGGCGCCGCCGCGCCGGCCGACCGCCTCGGCGCGGAGCTGGCCGAACTGCGCACGGGCAAGGGCCGGTTCACCGACACCGGAGTGCACGGCGACGCGACCGGGTCGACGCGGCGGCACGCCTGGGCGGCGCTGGCGACGGCCGCCGACCCGGACTCGGGCCCGGCGGCGGCCGAAGCGGCGCTCGACGTACTGGCGGGACACCAGTGCGCGGACGGTACGTTCCCGGAGGCGCTGCTGCCGGACCAGGGCGACTGCCGGACGGGCGACCTGGCGGCGACGGCCGCCGCGACAGTGGCGCTGAACGCCGAGGCGGCGGACACGGCGGCCGGCACGGCTTCCGATACGGCCGCGGACGGGGCGGGGCCCACGGTGGCGCCGGAGGACAGCGAAGCAGAGACCGCCGCATCCGGCGGCACCTCCGGGGACGCGGCACCCGGTGATGGCTCAGGCGACGCCTCCTCCGGCACCGACTCGGGGGACACCGCGTCCGGCGAAGCCGCCGCCTCCGTACCCGGCCACTGGTCCCCCCGGCGCCTCGACGCCCTCACCGCCGCCGCCACCGCCCTCAACTCCGCGCCCGGAAAGGACGGCCTCGTCCACCCCACGGCCGGGACCCCCGATGTCGTCCTCAGCGCCCTCGTCGCGGGCGGCCGGCAGTCCGCCGGGCTCGACGCTACGCCCACTGCCCGCGCCCTCGGCGCGATGCTGCACGCGGACGGCGGCATGCCCGCGGCCCTCGGCGAGCGGCGCAGCGACCCGGTGACCAGCGCCGCCGTCGCCCCCGGCGTGGCCGGCGCCTCGTGGACCAGCGCACCGGGTTCGCCTGTCGTCCCCGCCGTGACACTGCCGACCGCCGCCGCGCTCGCCGAGAAGACCGCGGCCGACGCGCAAGGACGTGGGCAGGCAGCCGACGACGGCCTGCCCACGTGGGCGTGGGCGGCGTTCATCGCCGCCGCAGCGCTGGGCACGGTCGTCGCCGCGTTCTTCGCCGTACGCCACTTCCGCCGGACCCGTACCCGCAGGAACGACAGCCCAGAGGCGGTGACCGCATGACGAACTCCGGCACGCGCTCTTCCCGTACGCGCCCAGCCCCACCCCCGCGCCACCGGACCCCCCGCCTCCTCGCCGCCACCGCCCTCGCCGCATCTGCGCTCACCGCCGCCCCTGGCGCCGCGCACGCGGTCGACCAGAGCAAGGGCCACCCCGGCTTCTGCAAGGACTCCACGGGCGTCACCGTCGTGATCGACTTCCAGGATCTCGGCGGTACGACCATCGTCCGCTGCTATCCGGGCAGTTCCCCCGGCACGGGCCTGGACGCGCTGAAGGGCGCCGGGTTCCAGATCGAGGGCGTGCGGCGCTGGGGCGAGTCGTTCATCTGCCGGATCGAGAACCGCCCCTCGGCGACCGAGGAGATCCCCGTCCGCGGCAACTCCGGCTACCGCGAGCGCTGCGTCGACACCCCGCCCGCCAGTGCCTACTGGTCGTACTGGCACGCGGGCAACAACTGCGCCTGGGAGTACAGCCAGTGGGGGGTGAAGAACCGCGACTTCGTCCCCGGTGGTTTCGAGGGCTGGTCGTTCTCCCTCAACGCCACCGCCGGCACCAACCCCGAGCCGCGCATCGCCGCCGTCCGCCCCGGCACCGGCGGGCGCGCCTGCAACGCGCCCGACGAGCCGCCGCCGAGGTCCGACGACCCGGACGAGCAGCAGCCCGGACTCGGCGGCGGCCAAGGCGCATCCGGAGGCTCGTCGCCGGCCGGCGGCGGGAGCGGCGGCGGTACGAGCACCGGCGGGGGCACGTCCGGCGTTACGGGCAGCGCCCCCGGCGAGGCCGCCGACTCCGGCGCCACCACCGCCGGCGACGACGCCCCCCGCGGCGAGAACGGCAAGGCGCTCCCCCCGCCCCGCCCCCGCGACGACACCGGCCCCGACGCGGACGCCGCCCGCGACCCCGGCGACAACGTCGAGTTCACCGGCGGCGAGAAGAACCGCGACGTGGCCGAGGCCGTCCGCGAGGAGTCCGGCGCCAGCGACATCGCGCCCTGGGCGGCAGCGGGCGCGCTCGTGGTGCTGGCGGCGGGGACGTGGGTGACCGCCCGGCGGCGCCGGCGGGCGCGGGAAGGGTGAGGCGCGTACGGAAGGTTCAGCCCGCGTCGAACGCGGGGCCCACGCAGGACGCGACACCCACCGGAGAGGCGGGGCCCATGGTGCCCGCCGGCCCCGCCACCGACGCGGCCCGCACCGGGACGAGAAGCCCCCGCCGCCCCCTCAGCACCTACTTCCTTCCGCGTGACCTCCACCCCGCCGCCTGGTGGCTCTGGGCCCTCGGCCTCGCCGTCGCCGCCAGCCGCACCACCAACCCCTGGCTGCTCCTCACCGTCGTCGCCGTCGCCTGCCACGTGGTCGTCGCCCGCCGCTCGGACGCGCCCTGGGCCATGGCGTTCCGGCTCTACCTCTGGCTCGGGGCGCTCATCGTGCTGATCCGGCTCTTCTTCCGCTTCGTCTTCGGCGGCGGCGAGGGCGCCACGATCATCGTGCGGCTGCCGGAGATCCCGCTGCCCGCGTGGGCCGCCGGGATCCGGCTCTTCGGCGACGTCTCCGCCGAGTCGCTGCTCGGCGGCCTGTACGACGGGCTGCGGCTGGCCACCATGGTCGTCTGCGTCGGCGCGGCCAACGCGCTGGCCAACCCCAAGCGGCTGCTGAAGGCGATGCCGCCCGCGCTGTACGAGGTCGGCACCGCCGTCGTCATCGCGCTGTCCGTCTTCCCGCAGCTGGCGGAGAGCGCGCTGCGCGTGCGGCGCGCGCGCAAACTGCGCGGCGGCAGCGCCGACGGACGGATACGCGCGCTGCGCGCGATCGTCATCCCGGTCCTCGCCGACGCGCTCGACCGCTCGCTACTGCTGGCCGCTTCGATGGACTCCCGCGGCTACGGCCGCGCAGGCCGCGCCGCCGCACGCGCCCGTCTGCTCACCGGCACGCTGATGGTCGCCGGCCTGCTCGGCGTGTGCGTCGGCGTCTACGCCACCCTCGACGGCACCACGCCCCGCTACCTCGCCGCCCCGCTGCTCCTGCCCAGCGCCGCCGTCGCGCTCGTCGGCTTCCGGCTCGCCGGCGCCCGGGTGCAGCGCACCCGCTACCGGCCGGACCGCTGGCAGCCGCCCGAACTCGTCGTCGCGGGCAGCGGCCTCGGCGTCGCCGCCGTGCTCTGGACCACGTCCAGCGTCGACCCCCTCAACCTCAACCCGTCCCTGACCACCCTGTCCTGGCCGATGCTCTCCTGGCTGCCGCTGGCGGGGGTGCTGCTCGGCGTGCTGCCGGCGTTCCTCTCGCCACCGCCCGAATCCACGCACGACGCCCCCGCCGACGAAGCAGACGACACAGAGACCACAGAGGTACGCGCGTGATCGAGCTGACAGACGTCGCCTTCTGGTACCACGGCCGCAACGAGGCCATCGTCGCCGACGTCACCCTGTCGATCGGCGAAGGGGAACTGGTGCTCGTCGCCGGCCGTACCGGAGCCGGCAAGTCCACCCTCCTGGGCACCCTCAACGGCCTCGTGCCGCACTTCACCGGCGGCCACCTCGAAGGCAGCGTGTCCGTCGCCGGAGTGAGCACCCGCGCCCGGCCGCCGCGGGAGTTCGCGCACCTCGTCGGCGTCGTCGGGCAGGACCCGCTCGCCGGGTTCGTCACCGACATCGTCGAGGAGGAGCTTGCGTACGGGATGGAGCAACTGGGCCTCGCCCCGCAGGTGATGCGCCGCCGGGTAGAGGAGACCCTCGACCTCCTCGGCATCGCCGACCTCCGCCGCCGCGCCCTGCGCACGCTGTCCGGCGGCCAGCAGCAGCGGGTCGCCATCGGCTCCGTCCTCACCACCCACCCGCACGTGCTCGTCCTGGACGAGCCCACCTCCGCGCTCGACCCGACCGCCGCCGAGGACGTGCTCGCCACCCTCGCCCGGCTGGTGCAGGACCTCGGCACCACCGTCGTCATGGCCGAGCACCGCATGGAGCGCGTCATCCCCTTCGCCGACCGCATGCTGTACGTGCCCGGGGACGGCACCGTACGCGACGGCACCCCCGCCGAGGTGCTGCGCGCGGCGCCGATCGCCCCACCCATCGTGGAGCTGGGCCGGCTGGCGGGGTGGGAGCCGCTGCCGCTGTCCGTACGCGACGCCCGCAGGCTGGCGGCACCACTGCGGGCCGACCTGGCGAAGACCGCGCCCCCGGCCCGTACCGCGGCTCCCCCCACCGCACCGCCCCTCCTCACCGCCACCGGCGTCGTCGTCCGCTACGGACGCACCGTCGCCGTCCGCGGCGTCGGACTCGACCTGCACCCCGGCAGCGTCACCGCCCTCATGGGCCGCAACGGCACCGGCAAGTCCTCCCTGCTCTGGGCCCTCCAGGGCTCCGGCTCGCGGCAGGGCGGCACCGTGGACGTCAACGGCGTCGACCCCGCCCAGGTGCCCAGCGCCAAGGCCCGCAAGACCGTCGGCCTCGTCCCGCAGACCGCCGGCGACCTGCTCTTCCTCGAAACCGTCGCGCAGGAGTGCGCCGCCGCCGACTCCGAGTCCGACGCCCCCGCCGGCACCTGCCGCGCACTGCTGGACAAGATCGCCCCGGGCGTCGAGGACACCGCGCACCCCCGCGACCTCTCCGAGGGCCAGCGCCTCGCCCTCGTCCTCGCCGTCCAACTCTCCGCCGCCCCACCCGTGATGCTCCTCGACGAACCCACCCGCGGCCTCGACTACACCGCCAAGGCCGCCCTCGGCCGCACCGTCGCGGCCCTCGCCGGCGAAGGCCGGGCGGTGGTCGTCGCCACCCACGACGTGGAATTCGTCGCCACTGTCGCCGACCGGGTGGTGGTGATGGCGGAGGGCGAGGTCGTCTCGGACGGACCGGCCGTCGAAGTCCTCGGCGGCTCCCCGGCGTTCGCACCGCAGGTCGCGAAGATCCTCGGCCCGGACTGGCTCACAGTCGCCGACGTACGGACCGCGCTGCCGGACGGCGTCCGGTGAGCGGGCCGTACCTGCGCCGCTGGGACCAGGCGGACAAGGCGATCCGGGTGGGCCCGCGCTCGGCGCTGACGCTGGGGCTGGCATCGCTCGCCGGACTGATGATGTTCGTCTGGCCGCTGCTGGTGCGCGTCGAACCCCAGAGCATGCAGCATGGGCCGGACGCCCCGTACGTCTTCATGGGCATCCTCCCCGTCCTGATTATCGTCGTCCTCGCCGAACTCTCCGAGAACGGCATGGACTCCAAAGCACTCGCGATGCTCGGTGTGCTCTCCGCCGTCAACGCCTCCCTGCGCCCGCTGGGCGCGGGCACCGCGGGCATCGAGACGGTGTTCTTCATGCTCGTCCTCGCCGGCCGCGTCTTCGGCCCCGGCTTCGGCTTCGTCCTGGGCTGCACGTCCCTCTTCGCCTCCGCCCTGCTGACCGCCGGGGTCGGCCCGTGGCTGCCGTTCCAGATGCTGTGCTCCGCGTGGATCGGCATGGGCGCCGGGCTGCTGCCGCGGCGCGTGCGGGGCCGGGCGGAGATCGCGATGCTCGTCGCGTACGGCATCGCCGTGTCGTACGTCTTCGGCTTCCTCATGAACCTGTGGTTCTGGCCGTTCATCACCGACGCCGAAGTCCCGTACCACGACGGCCACATCTCCTACGTCCCGGGCGCCCCGGTGCTGGAGAACCTCCACCGCTTCGCGGTGTTCACCCTCCTCACCTCCACCGCCGGCTGGGACACCGGCCGCGCGATCACCAACACCCTGGCCATCCTCACCCTGGGCCCGGCGATCCTGGCCGTCCTCCGCCGCGCCACCCGCAGAGCCTCCTACGGCCACGCCCCGGATTCCGCCGCCGACCGGCGGCACGGCCGCTCAGCCTGACCGCGCCCCGGCCGGTGACGGCGGCCGCGGCCGGGGCGCAGGAACTCTCTTACGCCTTGGCGTGCGTGGAGCGGACTTCGAAGAGGCTGGGCTGGACGTCGGTGGCGATCTCCGCGGCCTGGTCCATGTGGACCTGGGCCTCGGGGTTGGCGCGCATCTTCCAGTAGTGGTCCTCGGTCTCCCACTGGGCGTAATTGATGACCCGGCGGCCGTCCAGGGAAGCGTGGAAGTTGGCGCAGATGAAGCCCGGCTGGTGCTTCATCGTCTCCTCGGTGGCACGGGCGAGGTGCGCGACGAGTTCCGCCTGGCGGTCGGGAGCAACGGTGAAGACGTTGATCAGCGTCGCGACGGGGCGGCTGGAGTCGATGCTCGCGGTAATAGTCATAGGCAGAGTGTGCCCCTATACAACTTGGGTCATGGGGCAGTTGGCTGACTTGATCGCACAATTACTTGCTATGTCATCTCATGCCGGGTGAGGAGATCAGGCACGGCAGCGAGGGCTTCGTCGAGGTGCGCGGCGGGCAGGCCGCCGCCCTGCGCCAGTTCGGGGGTGCCGCCGCCGCGGCCGTGGAGGAGTTGCCTGACGAGGGCGGAGGCGTCGTGCCCGGCCGCGCGGGCGGCCGGGTTGGCGGCGGCCACCACCACCGCTTTGCCACCGCCGGTCCGTGCTCCCACCGCGGCCACGCCGGGGCGTTCGGCGGGCAGCAGGTCGCGGACGGCGACCGCGAGCGACCGCGCGGCGTCGGCGCCGCCGTCGGTGGTCGTGGTGGCGACGAGGACGCCGTGCGCGTCGGCCGCCTGGCCGGCGAGGACGGCCGCCCGGGCGCGTACGGCGTCCTGGCGCAGTCGCTGGTTCTCCCGGTCGGCCGCCTTGAGCCGGTCGAGGAGGGTGGCGATGCGGTCGGGGAGTTCGGCGCGAGGGGCCTGGAGTTGTTCGGCGACGCGGGTGACCAGGTCGCGTTCGCGGGCGAGGTGGGCGAAGCCGTCGGCGCCGACCGCCGCCTCCAGGCGGCGCATGCCGGCGCCGACCGACGACTCCGCGGTGAGCGCGACGACCCCGACCTGCGAGGCGTGCTCGACATGGGTCCCGCCGCACAACTCCCGCGACCACGCGCCGCCGATCTCGACGACCCGCACTTTCTCGCCGTACGTCTCGTCGAAGAGCGCCAGCGCGCCCAGCTCCCGCGCCTCGGGGAGGGTCATCCAGCGCACGCCGACCGGCAGGTCGCGGCGCAGCGCCTGGTTGGCGGCCTCCTCGATCTCGCTCCGGGCGGCGGCGGAGAGGCCGCCGCGCCAGGGGAAGTCCAGGCGCAGATAGCCGGGGCGGTTGTACGAGCCGGACTGCAGGGCGGAAGGGCCGAGGATCTGGCGCAGGGCGGCGTGCAGCACGTGGGTGCCCGAGTGGGCCTGGCGGGCACCGAGCCGCCACTCGGGATCCACGGCGGCGTGCACGGCGTCGCCGACCGCCAGTTCCCCGGCGGTGACACGGATCCGGTGCACGACCAGGCCCGGCAGCGGCCGTTGTACGTCCAGCACGTGGGCCTCCGCCGAGGTGCCGGCGATGCGGCCGGCGTCGCTGCCCTGGCCGCCCGACTCGGCGTAGAACGGGGTGCGGTCCAGGACGGCGGTGACGATGTCGCCCTCCCGGGCGGCCGGCAGGGCTCCGGCAGGGCCGAGGAGGGCCAGCACGCGGGATTCCGTGCTGAGCGCGTCCCAGGCGCGCCAGTCCGTGGGGCCGTGCTCGTCCAGGACCGTCCGCAGGGCGGAAGTGTCCACCGCACCACCGGACTTGCGGGCGCGGGCGTCGGCGCGGGCGCGTTCGCGCTGCTCGCGCATCAGGGCGGTGAAGCCCTCGCGGTCCACGGCGACGCCCTGTTCCGCGGCCATCTCCAGGGTGAGGTCGACGGGGAAGCCGTAGGTGTCGTGCAGCAGGAAGGCTTGGTCGCCCGGCAGGGTGCCGCCGCCCCGCGCCTTGACCTGCGCCACGGCGGTGTCGAGGACGGTCGTGCCCTGCTTCAGGGTGGCCCGGAAGGCGGCCTCCTCGCCGGCCGCCTGCTCGGCGATGCGGTCGTACGCGGTCGCCACTTCGGGGTAGCCGGGCGCCATGCAGTCCCGGGCGACTGCCAGCAGTTCGGGCAGCACCGGGTCCTCGTGGCCCAGGTGGCGCATCGAGCGGACGGCGCGGCGCAGGATGCGGCGCAGGACGTAGCCGCGGCCCTCGTTGCCGGGGGCGGCGCCGTCGGCGAGGAGCATCAGGGCGGTGCGGACGTGGTCGGCGACGACGCGGAGGTGTACGTCGCTGTGCGGGGCCGCGCCGTAGGGAGTGGCGGACAGGTCGGCCGCGCGGTCCAGGACGGGGCGGGTCTCGTCGGCCTCGTAGAGGCTGCCGACGCCCTGGAGGAGGGTGGCCATGCGCTCCAGGCCCATGCCGGTGTCGATGTTGCGGCGGGGCAGTTCGCCGAGGATGGGGTAGCCGGTCTTGCCCGTGCCCTCCCCGCGTTCGTACTGCATGAAGACGAGGTTCCAGAACTCCATGAACCGGTCCTCGTCGGCCTCCGGGCCACCCGCGCGGCCGAAGTCCGGCCCGCGGTCGTAGTACAGCTCCGAACACGGACCGCACGGCCCGGGCACGCCCATGGACCAGAAGTTGTCCTCGTCGCCGCGCGCCACGATCCGCTCGTCCGGCAGCCCGGCGATGCGCCGCCACAGGGCGCGTGCCTCGCCGTCGCTGTGGTGCACGGTCACCCAGATACGGGCCGGGTCCAGTCCGTAGCCGCCGTCGGCGACCGGTGTGGTGCTCAGCTCCCAGGCGAGGGCGATGGCCCGGTCCTTGAAGTAGTCGCCGAAGGAGAAGTTGCCGTTCATCTGGAAGAACGAGCCGTGCCGGCTGGTCCGTCCGACCTCCTCGATGTCCAGGGTGCGCACGCACTTCTGCACGCTGGCCGCCCGCGGCCAGGGCGCCTGGACCTCGCCCGTCAGATACGGCTTGAACGGGACCATGCCCGCGTTGACGAACAGCAGCGTCGGGTCGGGCGTCGGCAGCGGGGCGCTGGGGACGACCGTGTGCCCGCGCTCGGCGAAGTGGTCGAGGAAACGGCGTCGGATCTCGGCGGTACGCAAGGAGGGGCTCCGGGTCTACAGGGGGAGGGCGGCCAGCGACCGCGCGGGGTGGTGGGGGCCGAGGAAGACGACTATGCCCTTCCCCTCGGTGGACGGATGCGTGGCCTGGGTCCAGCCGAGGCGGCGGTAGAAGGCCATGGCGCGCGGTGCCTGCACGGAGGTCAGCAGCCATACGCGGCCCTCGGGCGCGTCAGCGGTGACCGCCTCCAGGAGTCCGGCGGCCGTCCCGGTGCCGTGGGCGGCCGGGGTGACGGCAAGTTCGACGATCTCCAGCGCGCCGCACAGCAACTGCGCGGTGCGCTCGGGCCCGAGGGCGGCGGCTGCCTGGGGGTAGCAGCGGTCGGTGGGGAAGGGCGCCAGGGTGGTCCAGGCGGTGGCCAGGCCGACGATCCGGTCGTCCTGCACGGCGGTCGCGGCGGTGAAGCCCGGCCGGCGGCAGTTCTCCGGGAGCCCGGCGGCGAACTCGTCGGCCTTGCTCTCGTCCTCGTTCCACGGCGGGGCGCAGAAGGCGTCGACGTAGACGGAGCGCAGGGCGCCGGTGTGGGCGAGGAGTGCGGAGCCGTCGAGGGCTCGGATTCCGGTACGCATCAGGCCGCCACCGCCAGACCGGGCTGGAGGGCGGCGTACTCCAGCGGCGCCGACGGGTCGACGGACATCTCCAGCGGCGCGGGCGCGGCCCCGGCGCGTACGAGGAGGTCGCCCACGGCCGCGATCATCGCCCCGTTGTCCGTGCACAGCCGCAGCGGCGGCACCCGGAGCCGGACGCCCGCGGCCCGGCAGCGCTCCTCGGCCAGCGCCCGCACCCGGGAGTTGGCGGCGACGCCGCCGACCACGACCAGTGTGCCCACCCCGTGCGCCGCGCAGGCCGCGACCGCCTTGCGGGTCAGCACGTCGGCGACGGCCTCCTGGAGCGAGGCGGCGCCGTCCGCCACGGGCAGCCCGCGGCCCGTATATACCTCGGCCCAGCGGGCGGCGGCGGTCTTGAGCCCGGAGAAGGAGAAGTCGTAAGAGCCGGGCAGCGGCCGGGGGAACGCGACCGCGCGCGGATCGCCCTCACGCGCCGCCCGGTCGATCGCGGGGCCACCGGGGTACGGCAGCCCGAAGGCCCGCGCGACCTTGTCGAAGCACTCTCCCGCGGCGTCGTCCAGGGTGTCGCCGAGGTGGACGAGCGGATCCCGGGCCAGGTCGCGTACGAGAACCAGCGACGTGTGGCCGCCGGAGACGATCAGCACCACGCACGGATCCGGCAGTGGCCTGTGCTCCAGCGTGTCCGCGGCCACGTGCCCGGCGAGGTGGTGGACCCCGTACAGCGGCACCCCCAGCCCGTACGCGATGCCCTTGGCCCCCGCCAGCCCCACCTGCAACGCACCCGACAGCCCCGGCCCGGTGGTCACCGCGACTGCCCCGATGTCCGAGAGCCGCAACCCGGCGTCCGCCAACGCCTCCCGTACGACCGGGCGCAGCGCGTGCACGTGGGCGCGGGCGGCGATCTCCGGCACCACCCCGCCGAAGCGGGCGTGCTCCTCCATGCTCGACGCCACCGCCTCCCCCAGCAGCCGCCCGTCCCGCACCAGCCCCGCGCCGGTCTCGTCGCAGGACGACTCGATGCCCAGCACGATCGGAGAGCCCACACCCATCCCCTCATTCCTGCACTAATATCGCTGTTGCAAATAGTGTGCAATAAGCTGCCTGCGATGCCTAGCCGGATACGGACACGCAGGTCAACGGCGCCGGACGGGCGGCGGACGACACGACGGTGGTCCTAGGACCAATGCCTGATCGGGTCCGGCCCTCTCTTGCTGCTAGCGTGCAATTGCGAAGAGGTAGCAATTACGTCGGAGGATGTTGGACATGGCGCTGTACACGCTCCCGGAGCTTCCGTACGACTACTCGGCACTCGCCCCGGTGATCAGCCCCGAGATCATCGAGCTGCATCACGACAAGCACCACGCGGCCTACGTCAAGGGCGCGAACGACACCCTGGAGCAGCTCGCCGAGGTGCGGGACAAGGAACAGTGGGGGGCGCTCAACGGCCTGGAGAAGTCCCTGGCCTTCCACCTCTCGGGGCACATCCTGCACAGCATCTACTGGCACAACATGACCGGCGAGGGCGGCGGCGAGCCCCTGGACAAGGACGGCGTCGGCGAACTCGCGGACGCCATCACCGAGTCCTTCGGCTCGTTCAAGAACTTCAAGGGCCAGCTCACCAAGGCGTCCGCGACCACCCAGGGCTCCGGCTGGGGCGTCCTGGCCTACGAGCCGGTCAGCGGCCGGCTCATCGTCGAGCAGATCTACGACCACCAGGGCAACGTCGGCCAGGGCTCGACCCCGATCCTGGTCTTCGACGCCTGGGAGCACGCCTTCTACCTGCAGTACAAGAACCAGAAGGTCGACTTCATCGACGCCATGTGGGAGGTCGTCAACTGGCAGGACGTGGCCAAGCGCTACGCCGCCGCCAAGGAGAACGGCAACAACCTGCTGCTCGCGCCCTGACGGCGGAGCACACCCCTACGTCCTGCTCGTGATCGTCTTCCACCTTTCACCTGCAGGCGGCACGACGACGGGCTCCCGCAAGCACACGCTCGCGGGAGCCCGTTCGTCTGCGCGTTCCCGGCCCGGACGCCGCGGGCCGGTCAGGGGACGCGGGTGAAGCAGGTTCCGTGCTCGCCCGGGAACAGGTCGGGTGCGAGGCCGATCGCGGAGTCGCCGATCAGCACGTCCGACGGCTCCCGGACCGTCACCGCCCCCTAGGTCGTGTCCGCAATGTCAGGGGAGCCAGAGTTGTAGGCAGGCGAGGGTGACCAGGGCTTGGTAGTGGCGGGCTCGTTTGTCGTAGCGGGTGGCCAGGGCTTTGTTGTGCTTGAGTCGGTTGAAGCAGCGTTCGACGAGGTTGCGGCGGCGGTAGGCGGCGCGGTTGAGTCGGCAACGGCTCTCGCCTCGGCGGATGCGGCCGTTGATCTGGTCGATCCGTTCCGGGATCGCGGCCTTGATGCCTCGTCTGCGCAGGTAGGCGCGGATCTTGGTGGACGAGTAGCCCTTGTCGGCAACGACACGTGCGGGCCGGGTTCTGGGCCGGCCGGGCCCGCTCCGCCGGATGCGGATGCGGGCCATGACCTGCTCGAACTGGGTGCAGTCGTTGACGTTGCCCGGGGTGAGGGTGAAGGCCAGCGGTCGGCCCTGCCCGTCGCAGGCCAGGTGAATCTTCGTGGTCAGCCCTCCGCGGGACCGGCCGATCGCCTCACCCGGCCAGCACTGCCCCCTTTTCGCGCCCCCGCCGCATGCTGATGGGCCCGCACGGAGGTGGAGTCCACGCACACCACACTCCAATCGACCGCGCCGACAGCATCGCAGTGCTGCTGGACATGGGCCAGCAGCCGGTCCCACGTACCGTCCGCCGACCAGCGGCGGAAACGCTCGTAGACCGTTTTCCACGGGCCGTAGCGTTCCGGCAGATCCCGCCAGGCCGCCCCGGCGGACAGCTTCCACAAGATCCCGTTGACCACCTGACGGCGATCCCGCACCGGACGGCCCATCCGCGAAGGAGCCAGCAACGGCTCAATCACCACCCACGCCCGATCAGTCAACTCATGACGACGCACCACACACAGACCAACGCACCAACCACTTTACGGACACGACCTAGGGCACCCCGTGCACCTCACCCACGGCTGGGCGCCCGGGGGAGGCCGACGTGCTCGTCGTTCCGGGCGGCGGCTTCGCCGACGCGAACCGACCTTGTGTCGGCCGGGAGATCCGCCGCGGCGTCCTGCCCCTGGCCCTGGCCAGGGCTCCGCAACCGGGTCTGACCCTCACGTCGGTCTGCACCGGAACGATCCTCCTCGGCACGGCCGGCCTGCTGAAGAACGGTCCCTGCACGACGCATCACGGCGCCTTCGAGGCGCTGGAGTCCTACGGCAGTGTTCTGACCCGCGCCCGGGTGGTGAACGACGGCGGCGTCGTCACCTCCGGCGGCATCACCTCCGGCCTGGAACCCGCCCTCTGGATGGTCCGCCGCGAGTTCGGCCCGGACGCCACGCTGGACGTGGTGCGCATGCTGGAGTACCAGGCGCGCGGACGGTGTGGAGCAGGCAGGCGTCCCGTTCCGGGAGCCGGTGACCGCATCTCGGACCCCACGCCTTCCCCGGGGTGAACCGCCCGGTCACTGCGCACCCGTGGCCTTCTCGACCTCGGCCGCCGCGTTGCGGTAGACGGCCAGCAGATCCAGGTCCTCGCCCGGGTAGTTGACGATCTTCGCCTGGTGCGCTCCCGAGTCCGGCAGCACGGTGCCGGTGGACATGTGGGCGTTGTCCAGCACCAGTTCCGGCTGCTTCGCCGACAGCTCCGAGACCTGCTGCGCCGTCACGGGTTCGGGCCCGTACGTACCGAGCGACCGCGCGCCCGCCATCTTCCCCGCCCAGTCGGTGAAGACCTGCGTCACGGCACCGGGCGCCTCGCCGCAGGGCCAGGCGTCCTTGATGCCGGCGCTCAGCTCGGCTTACTCCGGGTCGAAGGTCTTCACCCACTTCGCCGCCGCGTTCTCGGTGCCGAACTTCTCGCCCAGCCGCGCCACCTAGTCCTTGACCTTGTCGGCGTCGTTGTCGAGGGCGACCTCGACCAGCTCGGCGTCGGAGTGGCGCACGGCCTCGACGCGGCCGTGCCGGCAGCCGACCCCGCGCATGCGCACGTCCAGCCCGCCCATGCCGCCTCCTCACTGCGCTCGCCCTCACCGCTTCACGAAGAGGAGTCGGAGGGAGCCCACGGCGGGTTCCCGGTGATCGGCCCGGAGCGGAGAGTGCCGTGGGCCGCTGCTCAGCTGGTGCCGGGGCGGGTGACGACCGCCTCGGTCTCGATGCTCCCGCTGTGCTCGAAGCGCAGTGTGAACGGCACCATGTCACCCGGTTTCCAGTTGTCCGGTGCGTTCAGCAGCACGGTCACGTTGTGCGGGTCCATGTCCAGGCGGGAGCGCGCCGGGATGGCGGCCGAGCCGACGACCTCCTTGACCGCCGCCCCGCCCCCGGCCGTGGCACGGTGCCGGCCGAGCCGGGCACCGTTGCGACCGGCGGCCGGCGAGGTGACCGAGACGAGCCTGTCGTCCACGTCGCCCGTGTTGGAGATCAGGAAGAAGGCGGAGGTGTTGCGGTATTCGCCGTACGGGAGGAGCACGTACCCCACGACGACGTCGATCCTGGGCGGCACGCCGGCGTTCCCCGTGGCGACCCAGGCGGACAGGCCCGCCAGCGCGACCGCACTCGCCACCACGGGGGCGAGTACGGCGCGCAGCACCTCACGGAAGCGCCGCCTACGGTGCGGTGTAGTCACGGCTGCCCTCCCGCAACGCGCCGACTTTCCACGAGCGTTCGGTTCCGCGGCGTCGCACCGGAGAGGCGGGTGGTCCGCAGCCGCAGGCTGTTGCCGACCACCAGCAGCGAACTCGCCGACATCGCGGCTGCGGCCAGCATGGGGGTGAGCAGGCCGACGGCGGCCAGCGGCACGGTGACCATGTTGTAGCCGAAGGCCCAGAGCAGGTTGGCGCGGATCGTGCCCCTCGTGCGCCGTGCCAGCTGCACCGCGTCCGCCAGCGCAGCGATGTCGCGGCGTACCAGCGTCACGTCGGCGGCCCCGGCCGCGACATCGGTGCCGCTGCCCAGGGCGATGCCCAGGTGGGCACCCGACAGCGCCGCGGCGTCGTTCACGCCGTCGCCGACCATGGCGACCCGGCGGCCCTCCGCCCGGAGCCGTCCGACGAGTGCGGCCTTGTCCTCGGGGGTGCATCGGGCATGCACTTCCGCGATCCGCACCTCGGCGGCGACGGCGCGGGCGGGCGCCTCGCGGTCACCGGTGGCCAGCACCGGACTCACCCCGAGGCGGCGCAGCCGGTCCACGGCGCGGTAGCTCCCGGGACGCAGCACGTCGCCGACCTCGATCACCGCCTCTGTCCCGCCGTCCACCACCACCTCGACGGCGGTGCGCCCGGCGGCCTCCGCCGCGGCGAGCGCCCGCGCCAAGGGCTCCGGCAGAGTCTCTCCGGGCGTACGGACCTCCACCTGCCGCCCATCGACGTACCCGCTGACGCCCCGGCCGGCGCCGGCGCGGAAGTCACGTACCTCCGGGAGTGCTTCCTCGGACCGAGCGCGCCGCGCATGCTCCGCAAGGGCCCGGCCCACCGGGTGCTCCGAGCCCTGTTCGACCCCGCCGGCCAGCCGCAGTACCGCTGACTCGCCCAGCCCTTCGGGCAGCGCGGTGACGCGGACGACGTGCATCCGACCGGTGGTCAGGGTGCCCGTCTTGTCCAGTACGACGGTGTCGACGTTACGCAGCGTCTCCAGGGCCCGGGCGCCGCGGACGAGGACGCCGGCTTCGGCGCCGCGGCCGGTCGCGGCCATCAGCGCGGTAGGGGTGGCCAGACCGAGCGCGCACGGGCACGCCACGACCAGGATGGCGACGCAGGCGGTGACCGCCGCCTGCGCATCGGCGCCCGCACCGGCCCAGAAGCCCAGCACGACGGCGGCCAGCGCGAGCACCGCCGGCACGAACACCCCGGACACGGAGTCGGCGAGCCGCTGGACTCGTGCCTTGCCCGCTTGCGCCTCGGCGACCATGCGTGCGATACGGGCCAGTTGGGTATCGGCTCCGACCGCCGCGGCCCGTACGACGAGCAACCCGCCGGCATTGACTGCGCCGCCCGTCACCTCCGTGTCCGGCCCGACCTCCACCGGCTCGCTCTCGCCGGTGACCAGCGAGAGGTCCACGGCGGAGCTGCCCTCCACCACGACGCCGTCGGTGGCGACGCGCTCCCCGGGCCGTACGAGGAAGTGCTGCCCGATCCGCAGCTCCGCGAGGGCGACGCGCCGCTCCACGCCGCCTTCGCGTATGGCCACGTCCTTGACCCCGAGCCGGGCGAGACCCCGCAGCGCCGTACCGGTGGCGCGTCGGCCCCGCGCCTCCAGGAACCGGCCCGCCAGCACGAACAGCGGCACCCCGACCGCCGCCTCCAGATACACGTGGGCGGGGCCGTGCCCGGCGTCCGGCACCAGGCTGAAGCCCATCCGCATGTCCGGCTCACCCGCCCCGCCGAGGAACAGCGCGTACGCCGACCAGGAGAACGATGCCGCCACGCCCAGTGAGACCAGCGTGTCCATGGTGGACGCCCCGTGCCGCAGCCCGCGCAGCGCGCGGCTGTGGAACGGCCAGGCGGACCAGACAGCCACCGGGGCGGCGAGGGCGAAGCACAGCCACTGCCAGTTGCGGAACTGCAGGGCCGGGGCCATCGACAGCGCGAGCACGGGCACCGCGAGCAGCGCGGTGATCACCAGCCGGTCGCGCTCTCGTCGTACGGGGTCGTCCTCCTCACCGCCCCCGGCCGCGGCGCGCTCCGGCTCCGGCAGCGCGGCGGAGTAACCGGCCTGCCGGACGGCGTCGATGAGCACCTCGGCGGTTACGTCGGGCGGATGGCTCACCCGGGCCCTGCCCGTGGCCAGGTTGACGGTCGCGCGCACGCCGTCCAGCCGGCCGAGCCGCTTCTCGACCCGCCGCACGCAGGCGGCACAGGTCATGCCGTCCACCGCCAGGTCGGTGGTGACCCCAGGCTGCGACGCGGTCTCGGTCATCGCCCGTGCGTCCCGTGCGAGTCGCCGCCGTCCCCGGCGGGGGCGTCGCTGACACCGGTTTCGGGATCGGAGCCGCGCATGTCGGGAGCGACGGGCCCCACCGCGGATCCCACGCCGTACGCGACGGCGAACACCACGGCGAGCAACAGCAGGAACCCGAAGAACCGAGGCGGCGGCAACACCCCCCGCACCACCGCAGCCGCACGCCCGACGTGCTCGTTCACCGTTCTCCGGCCTTTCACCGCAGGGATACGCACCGGACCGCCGAGGCGTGGCCGTCCGGTGCAGTAGTCGGTGCGGGTGACCGGAAAGTTCCCGGCCCGGGTCAGCGGGCGTCGGTGCTGCGCAGGGTGAGGATTCGTACGCTGCGCTCACCGGTGTGGGCGTCGCGGCCGTGCCAGCAGCGGTAGTTGTCCAGCACGAGGATGTCGCCTGCGCCGAGGGTGAAGCGCGGCAGTCCCGGCTCCAGGGCGCGGACGGTCTCGTCGAGGCGGGCGAGCATGGCCTGTACGCGGACGGCTTCGGGATCGCGGTGCAACGGGGCGGCGCCGTCGGTGCGGCGGACGATGCGCCGTCCGGTGCGGGTGTATTCGACGTGCCGGCCGACGCGCGGGACGGCCGGCAGGCCGCGCAGCCCGGCCCAGACGCCGTACAGGTCGACGTCGGTGTCCGTGAGGAAGCCGTGCAGTTCGGGATCGGCTGCGGCGAGGTCGTCGGCGACACGGTAGGCGTCGACGGCGAAGGACTCGCCGCCGGCGGGTGCTGGGCGTACGCACTGGACGAGGACGAAGTCCTCGTCGGGGTCACGTCGGCGGCGCGGTACGCCGCCGACGTCGACGGTCAGGTCGAAGCTGTCGGCGTGCAGGTGGACGGGGCTGCCGTCGCGGGACGTGCGCAGGCGCTGCGGGTACAGCTCCGCCAGGCGGCTGCCGAGGACTTCGGCAGCCGCGACGACGAGGGCGTCGGCGGTGGTGTCGCGGCCGGTGAGGACGACGGCGCCGACGCGGGCCAGCGAGTCGCCGGTCTCGTGCGCGCGGGCGGCGGGGAGGCGGTCGGGGACGACGCCGGGGCCGTTCGCGCCCGGGGACACGTCGGCCGGCTGTCGCAGGAGGTGGTTGCTCATGTGTCCTTGCTCGCGAGGGGTGCGGGGTGGCGGGAGAGGTGCTTGGCGGTGGGGGTGAGCAGAGCGGCGGCGGGGGCGAGGAAGCAGACCAGCGCGCAGACGCCGAGGACCGGTCGGAGGCCGAAGGCGTCGATGGCCGGGGCGATGAGCGCGAGTCCGACGGGGGCCAGGCCGTAGGAGACGAGGAAGTCCAGCGAGGAGACCCGGGCGAGCTTGTCCGGCGCCACCTCGCGTTGGGAGGCGGTGAACCAGGGCACGTTGAACAGCTCGATGCCCAGGCCCGCGATCGCGTAGGCGGCTATCACGACGACGAAGTGGACCGGGAAGATCAGACTCAGCGGGGCGAACCCGTACGCGGCGAGCGCGCCCAGGGCCGCCCAGCCCTGGGCGCGGGGCCGCCAGCGGGCGATGACCAGGGCTCCGGCGAGCGCCCCTGCGGTGTAGGCGGTCAGCGCGGCGGCGAGCACCACCTCGGTGTCGTACCGGTCCCGGCTGACCAGGGGCAGCGCGACGCCGGTGGCGGAGTAGCCGGTGAAGATGACGGCGGTCAGCGCGCCGAGCCCGGCGACGAACCAGGGGTGGCGGCGCGCCTCGCGTATCCCCTCGGTGAACTCCCTGACGAAGGAGTCCCGGTGCTCTGCGGCGGCTGCCCCTGCCCCGGCGCCCCGTCCCGGCACCAGCGCGGCGATCAGCCAGAGCAGTCCGATGCCCAGCAGCAGCCCGCGGATGTCCAGGACGACGGCGAGGAGCGCGGCCAGCCCCGGGCCGACGAGCGTGGTGACCCGCACCGCCAGGGTCATCGCGGCGTTGGCCTGCTGCCTGCGGCCCTCGTCGACGACCTCGGCGGTCAGCGCATGGAAAGCGGGACGGCACGCGCCCTGGCCGGCACCCGCCACCGCGGCCGCCGCGGCCGTCAGCACCATCGACCGGCCGAGTCCGGCGGCGAGCAGCGGTGCGGACGCGGCGGCGGCCAGGCCGGACCAGAGCACCACGCCGCGGCGGGAGTGCCGGTCGGCGAGCACTCCGCCGACGGGCACCGCCGCGAGGAAGCCGACGGTGCGGGCGGCCAGCAGCAGACCCAGCTCCGTCGCAGTCAACGCCCGCTCCAGTACCGCCAGTCCGAGGACGAACTGCAGCGCCCAGGTCGCCAGCCCGGATGCCGTGGCCCCGCACCACAGCCGCAGGAACCCCACGTCGAGCAGGACGGACCGCATGCCCGTCCCGGGTGCCCTTGACGGCTCTTCCCCTTTGATGAAAATCATTATCGTTATACTCTCCGGGCTGGACCTTGTTGCATTCAAGTGTGTTGTTGCTCATAAGTTGCAAGAACTTGCCCACCGGAGGACCCATGCGCCACCGCGCCCACCTCGTCGGCGTCGCCCTGTCCCTCGCCGTCGTGACGGCCTGCTCCTCCTCCGACGGCGCCACGTCAGCGGACGACGGCGGCGCACAGGCCGTGACCGTGACCAGTTGCGGACAGAAGCTGTCGTTCGGCGAAGCGCCGGAGCGTGCGGTGACCCTGGATCAGTCCTCCACCGAAACGCTGATCGAACTCGGCCTCGGTGACCGCATGGCTGGCACGTCCAACCTCAAGACCGAGATCCCCGCCGAATACCGGGATGCCTACGACGAGATACCCGTGCTCAGCCCGAAGACCCTCACCGGGGAGCGGCTGCGCGCGGCCACCCCGGACATGGTCGTGTCCTCGTTCTCCGACCTGTTCACCAAGGACCAGGTCGGCACGCGGGCGGAACTGGCCGAGCTCGAAGTGCCCTCGTACATCAGCGCCGTCGACTGCCCGGACGAGAACGACACCGGCAAGACACCCTTCGATCTCCTCTTCGACGACTACGCGAACCTCGGCAAGGTCTTCGGCGTCGAGGAACGGGCCGAGCGGCTGGTCGAGGAGCAGCGCGCCGCAGTGCGGCAGGCGGCCCGCACCGCCGGTGAGGCCGGGGCGGACAGGGAGAAACCGACCGTCGTCTGGGTCTACTCCGTGTACAAGGGCATGCCGTACGTGGCGGGCGGGAGTGCGCTGCCCAGCGAGATGAGCCGCCTCGTCGGAGCCCGGAACGCCTTCGACGAGGTCGACGAGGACTGGCCCGAGGTCTCCTGGGAGGCGATCGCCGAGAAGGACCCCGACGTCGTCGTCATCGGCGACATCCCCGAGCGCGGCGCGGCAGGCGACACCGCCGAGGACAAGCGGAAGATGATGCGCGAGGACCCGCTCGTCTCGAAGCTGACGGCGGTCCGGAAGAACCGGATCATCGAGGTGCCCGGCGTCGAGATGGACCCCTCGGTACGTAGCGTGCACACCCTGGGTCTGGTGGCGGAGGGGTTGAAGGACCTGGGGTATGCCCGCTGAACTCCCGGCGTCCGCCCGCTGTGCGGACCCGCTGCACCCCTCGGCCCGTACCGCATCGCTGCTCCCGGCGACCGCACGGGTGGCGAAGCCGCCGGCTTCCGGCCCCTCGGCGCTGTCCGTCGCCTCGTTGCTCGTGATCGGCATGGCGGCGCTGCTCGCGTCGATGGCAGTGTCGGTACGCATCGGGGTGGCGGACGTCGGCTACGGGGACTTGTGGCACGTGCTCGGGCCCCGGCTGGGGCTGGAGGTCGAACGGCTGCCGCCCCTGGCCGACTCGCTGATCTGGGACCTGCGCCTGCCCCGTGTCCTGCTTGCGGCCCTTGTCGGCGCCGGCCTCGCGGTATGCGGGGCCGCGCTGCAGGCCGTCACGCGCAACCCGCTCGCCGACCCCTACCTCCTCGGCATCTCCTCCGGAGCGTCGACCGGGGCGGTGATCGTGGTCGTCCTGGGTTACGGCGCGGGCTCGCTGGGCGCCACCGGCGGCGCGTTCACCGGCGCCATGGTGTCGTTCGCCCTGCTGATGCTCCTGCTGCGGCGCAGCGGCCTCGACTCGAACCGGGTGGTACTCACCGGCGTGGTGGTCGCGGAACTGTTCACCGCGCTCACGTACCTGATCATGATGGCGTCGGGTGACGCCGACGTCACCCGGGCCATCATCCAGTGGCTGCTGGGCTCCATGGCGTCCGCGCGCTGGGACGCGGTGGCCGTGTGCGCGGTGGTCACGGCGCTCGGCCTGGCGGTGCTGTGGCTCTACAGCGGCGCACTCGACGCCTTCGGCTTCGGCGCCGACACCGCCGCTTCCCTGGGCGTCACCGTACGCAGGACCCGTACGGTCCTCCTCGTCGTCACCTCGCTGATGACGGCGGTCGCGGTCGCCGCCGTCGGCGCGATCGGCTTCGTCGGCCTCATCGTGCCGCACGGCGTGCGATTCCTCGCCGGCCCGCTGCACCGGACGCTGCTGCCGTTCTCCGCCCTTGCCGGCGCGATCTTCCTGGTCTGGACCGACGCGCTCGCCCGCGTCGCCTTCGACCCGCAGGAGGTGCCGGTCGGCGTCTTCACCGCGGTACTCGGCGTCCCGCTCTTCCTGCTGGTGCTGCGCAGAAGAGGTGAGCTGTGAGGATCACCGCCGAGAAGCTGAGCTGGGCGGCCGGCGGCAAGACCATCGTCGAGGACGTCAGCCTCGATCTCGACCCCGGCGAGACCGCCGGGCTGATCGGACCCAACGGATCCGGCAAGTCGTCACTGCTGCGCTGCCTCGCCGGTCTGCGCACCCCGAGCGCGGGCACCGTGCGCTACGACGGCGAGCCCATCGCCGACTGGAGCCCGCGCCGCATCGCCCGCCGGCTCGCCTTCGTCGAACAGACCCCCGGCACCGAGACCGACCTGCGCGTCACCGACGTCGTCGGCCTCGGCCGCACCCCGTTCCGCGACCGCTGGCAAGGACCGGACACCACCGACCGCGCCGTGATCGCCGCCGCGCTCGACCGCCTCGAACTCACCGCCCTTGCCGACCGCTCCTGGAAGACCCTTTCCGGCGGCGAGCGGCAGCGTGCCCACATCGCCCGCGCCCTCGCCCAGCAGCCCTACGCCCTCCTCCTGGACGAGCCCACCAACCACCTCGACGTCAAACACCAACTGGAGCTTCTGCACCTGCTCTCCGGCACCGACCAGACGGTCCTGGTCGCCCTGCACGACCTGTCCCTGGCAGCCCGCTACTGCGACCGCCTGCTGCTCATGCACCACGGCCGACTGGTCGCCAACGGACCCCCCGCCGACGTCCTCACCCCAGCCCGCCTCGCGGAGGTCTTCGAGGTCGACGCCGAGATCGGCCGCGACAGCCTGGACAACCTCACGGTCGCCTACCGCGGCCCCGCACAGAGAGCAACCACACGCGAAGACGGTGCAATCCGCCCGGACAGCGACACACCGAGTTCCGGCGACGGGGACACCGGTGTGCCATCCGCATGCCAGACACCGTGGGGATGACGGGTCGACGAGGGTCAGGAACGGTGCCCGTCGTCACCCGATAGAGATACGTCGTCGCAGGTCATCGGTCCAGCGCACCTTCGGTGCGCGCCGGGGGCGTGGTAAATCTCGTGGCGCGCGCCGGAAGTGCTTCTGTCCGCTCTGACGGGGCTGATGCCGGTCCGGGATGCTGGTGGGGTTCGTTCCGGCCGAAACCGATGCCTCTGTGATGCCGGTGAGCTCGCAGGTCAGCGTGGTGCTGGGGGCCTTCCACGGGAACCGTGGAGTGTTGCTGCGAAGCACGTGCGTCAGAATTCCTGATTCACCCTGGCCCTCCCGGAACGGCGTACTTCTCGGCCGTGAGGGAGGGATCGGGACGTGGACGTGCTGCACGAACGCTGCGCCGGTATCGAGACGGTGTTCTTCATGGACACCGGCCGCGCGATCACCAACACCCTTGCCATCCTCGCCCTGGGCCCCGCGATCCTGGCCGTCCTCCGCCGCGCCACCCGCAAAGCCTCCTACGGCCACGCCCCGGATTCCGCCGCCTCCGGGAACTAACCGGGCTTGCCTCCCGACTGACTAAGTGTGGACTCTCAGGAGAGGGACGACGGTCAGCCACGGCGTGACGCCATGCTGTTCGTCTGCCGACGGTGCCACCCGGAGGTGGGAGAAGGGTGGGTGGTTGAGTTTCGCCGCCGCCTGTACCGGCTGGTAGGGAAGGACTCCCTGACCGTGACGGCGTCGGGGTGCATGCGTACCTGCCCCGAGGGCGGGATCGCTCTCGTCCTCGCGGGTCCGCTCGGTGCGTGCCGCGAGTGGTCCGTGCCACCGGACACCGCGACCGCGGTCGGGCTCATGCACGAGTACCTCGCCCGCCGGCCCGCGGAGTTCACCGAGGCATGCCGAACTGCATGCTCTCCCAGTCCGGTTTGCTTACCGTCGGTCCCTGTGCCGTTGTCCCACCCCGGAGAGGGCTGCGGACATGGCTGAGTCCTACTCCGTGCTCCTGCGCACCCCCCAGGTCCCCGCGGTACTCGGCGCCGGCGTCTTGGCTCGGCTGCCGGTGAGCATGTACGGGCTTGGGCTCATACTCCTGGCGCATCAGAAGACGGGGTCCCTCAGCGCCGCAGGAGCGGTGGGTGCCGCTGCCGGGATCGGCCACGCCGTCTTCGGCCCCGTCCTCGGCAGGGCGGCCGACAAGCACGGTCCAGTACGGCCGCTGCTGTCCGCCGCGGCGGTCAACGCGTGCGCCTTCGGGATCTGTCTGGCGGCTGCCGCCTGGTTGTCGTCGGCCTGGCTGCTCGGCGTTGCGGCCTTTCTCGTGGGGGCGTCGGTGCCGCCGGTCGCCTCGTGTCAGCGCGCGCTGTGGCCGCGGTTGCTCGACGAACAGCGGCGCGAGAGCGCACTTGCCCTGGACTCTCTCCAGTTAGACACCTTTCTCATCGTCGGACCCCTTGTGGTGACGGCGCTGTCCGCCGTAGCGGGTCCCTCCGCCGCGGTGGGTGCGACCGGCCTTCTCCTGGCGGCCGGCACGATCGTCTTCACCTCACTGCCCGTCTGCCGGGCGGCCCGGCCCACGGGTGCCAAGCGGGGAATGAGCCCGCTGCGCGCCGCCGGGTTCGTGCTCCTGCTGTCCACGATCACCGCCACCGCGGCGGCATTGGGCGTCGTACGTGTCTCGCTCATCGGGTTCGCGGACGCCTCCGGTGACGCGTCGTCGGGAGGGGTGCTCTACACCGCCGTCGGCATCGGAAGCGCGGTGAGCGGGCTGTGGTACGGCAGCCGGAACTGGTCCACGCCGGTCGAACGCCGGTACGTGGTGCTGCTGGCCCTGTACGCCGCCTGTGTGCTGTTCCTGCTGGCCGGGACCGGCTTCGCGGTCATGTTCGGGCTGGCCGTCCTCACCGGGATCGCGCTGACCCCCGCGACCATCGGCGAGTTCAGCCTGATCAGCCGCTGCGCGCCCGCGAGCGTGGTCACCGAGGCGTTCGCCTGGGCGACCACCGCCACCTTCGGGGGAAATGCCGTCGGCACCGCCCTCGGTGGCTGGCTCGTTCAGCACGCCCATTGGCGCGCGGGGGTCGTCGTCGCGGCGGGGCTGCTGGCCCTCGCGGCGCTGGCCGCCTTCTGGCGCATAGACCTGCTGCGCCCCCGCACTCCCTCGCCGTCATGAGACGCGAGGGCGGCAACAACCAACCGGAATGCGAATGGAGGTGAACACCATGGCCAAGCTCAAGGTCCAGGTCCGCTCCAAGAAGACGCGCGGCAAGCTGCTGTCGAACCACGCGGCGTAGCCCGTTGAACGGTGGGGTGCGGGGCGGCGCGCTCTGCCGCCCCGCACCCTTCAGCGCTACCCCCCGGAGAGCCCTCCAAGGAGAAACGCCATGAAGCTTCGCCGCACCCGCAGCCTGGTCGGTTACTGGCACGACGGTGACTTCGTTCTCGAAGACTACCTGTCCGCCAAGTCCTCCGACGCGGACGAGGACAACGCGGTCGCCGTCGACCAGGAAGCACTGCTCCTGCTGCAGCGCTTCGACGACTGGACGGATCCGGAGTCGGTTCTCGACGCCCTGTCCGGCTACGACCCCGCGTCCGTGCGCACCGCCATCGAAGCCCTGGCGGACGCGGGACTCCTGCACACACCGGAACAGGCCGAACGGGAGGACCGGCTGGCCTCGGAGTGGGCCGACTGGAGCGAAGAGGCCCGGTTCTTCCACTTCGGCACGAAGGACGCCGTGTACATCGGCGATGACGAGGAGCACCGCTCGGCCGCCACCGCCGTCGCGCTGGAGAGCGGTCCGCCGCCCCCCGTCTTCAAGAGCTATCCCGATGCCCCCAGGGTCAGGCTGCCCCGGGCGTTTCTGCCGTTGCGCCGGGACTTCGACGAGGTGCTGCTGGCCCGGCGCACACACCGGGAGTTCACCGGGGAACCCGTCACACTGCGGGAACTCGCCACGACGTTGCACTACACCTTCGGCCCGATGTACTTCGTGGACGCCCGCGAGTACGGCACGCTCATGATGCGTACCAGCCCCGGTGGCGGCGCACGCCACGAGATCGAGGCGTACGTGGGTGTGCTCAATGTCGAGGGGGTCGCACCCGGCCTCTATCACTACAACGTCGAACAGCACTCGCTGGAACTGATCGACCCCGAGTTCCGGGCCCAGCACGTCGACCGGCTCGGCTTCGGCCAGCAGATGGCGGTCACGGCGGGCTTCGTCGTCTTCCTGACCGCGCTGGTGTCCAGGGCGACGTACAAGTACCGGCACCCGCGCACTCTGCGGATGATCCTCCTGGACGCCGGGCACCTCGCGCAGACCTTCGCCATGGTGAGCACGGCAACGGGTCTGGGCCCTTTCCAGACCGCCGCGTTCCGCGACAGCGAGGCCGAATCCGCCCTCGGCATCGACGGCATCGCCGAGACCGCTCTCTACCTGATCGGCGCGGGCCGCCCGGCCGGGCCGGTCGACGGTCATCCGATCGACATGAGCGTCGCCGCATCACCCCGCTAGCCAGCGCCGGAACCCTCGACGGGCCGCCGGCCCGCCGGGCTTCGGTCTCCCCATCGAGAACGGAAAGACGGAATGCTCAGAGGAACCACTCCCATCGCCACGGCCTTGACGCTGGCGGTGCTCTGCCTGTCCGGATGCGGAGGGCCGGCGGGACGGGACTCCTCCTCGGCCGCCGCCTCCGACGGGAAGCCGTACGAGAAGCGGACGGTGACGGACTGCACCGGGCACACGTCGACGTTCCGGGCGGCTCCGGCCCGGGTGGCGACCGTGACCTCCAGCGTCCTGGAGATGCTGCTGTCCCTGGGCCTGGAGGAGCGGATCTCGGGGATCCAGGCCGTGGCCCCGGGTGCGTTCCGCCCCGGGCTGGAACGTGTCGCGGACGACCTGCCCAAGCTGTCGGGCGAGTACAACCCCAAGTCCTACGCGCCCGTTCAGAAGGAGCAGCTTCTGAACGTACAGCCCGACCTGGTCGTGGGCGGCTGGTCGTCGAACTTCGACAAGGGTCTCGGGGCGCTGAGCCAGGAGCAGCTCACCGAGCGGGAGATCAACTCCTACTACGCGTTCAGCACGGCGTGTGAAACGGCGTCCAAGGCTCCGGTCACCGACTTCGCCTCGGTCTACAAGGATCTGGACAACTACGGCCGGATCTTCGACGTGAAGGCCAAGTCCGACGCCCTGGTATCCGGCATGCGCAAGAAGATCGCTTCGGTCCGGGACCAGGTGGGTTCGGCAGAACCGGTCAGCGTCTTCGGTTTCGAGTACGAGGAGGGCACACAGACTCCCTACGCCCAGGGCAACCGGACCCTCGCCCACGCCGTGATCACCCAGGCCGGCGGCAAGAACATCTTCTCCGACCTGAACGGCACGTATGACAAGGTCAGTTGGGAACAGGTCGCGGACCGCAACCCAGACGCGATCGCCATCGTCGTCTACGGCAAGGACACGAAGGCCGAGTTCGAAAAGGTCGTGAAGGACGCCGAGAAGTTCCTCCTGGGCTTCGAGCCGCTGGCCGGCGTGACCGCGGTCAAAGAACGCAGGTTCATCCCGGTGGCCTACGAGGAGTACGCGGTCGGAAGCGTGCGCAACGCCGACGCCGTCGTCAGCCTGGCGCGAGAACTCCACCCCGGTCTCGTCGGCTGATGCCGCGCACGAAGACCGGGGCGTCCGCCACCCGGTTCGCCGACGGGTCCGGGGCCGCTCCCGGCAGGACCCGCTGGGCGGTAGCCGGCCTGGTCCTGTGCGTGCCCGTGCTGTCCGTGATCGCGCTGGCGGTGGGCTCCGTCGCCATCCCCGCGCCACAGGTCGTGGGGATACTCGTCCACCGGATCACCGGACTCGGCGATCCGAACGAATGGACGCTCGTGCAGGACGGCATCGTGTGGGACCTCCGGCTGCCCCGCGTCCTGCTCGCCCTGCTGGTCGGCGCCGCGCTGTCCGTCGTGGGGGTGGTCGCCCAGGCCCTCGTACGCAACCCGCTCGCCGATCCGTACCTGCTGGGCACCTCATCGGGCGCCGCGCTCGGCGCGGTGGCCTCCATGGTCCTGGGCGTCACCGTCTTCGGCGGGATCTCGGCCGGCTTCGCGGGGTTCGCCGGTGCCCTCGCGGCGCTGCTGATCATCTACGCCTTCGTCACGCTGACGGGAGAGTTCTCACCGACCAGGCTGCTGCTCGGCGGCGTGGTGGTCGGCTCCGGTCTCTCCGGGATCACCAACTACCTCATCTTTCAGGCGGAGGATCCGGGTACGACCAACTCGGCCCTCTTCTGGCTCCTCGGCAGCCTCGCCGGCGCGTCCTGGGACCAACTCGGCATTCCCGCGCTGGGCCTGGTGGCCGGCTTCGCCTATCTCATGTCGAGGGCACGCCAGCTCAACGCGATACTCCTGGGCGACGAGACCTCCGCGAGCGTGGGAGTCGACCCGCAGCGCCTGCGTGTGACGCTCTTCGTCGTCGCCGCACTTCTCACCGGGCTCGCGGTGGCCCTCTCCGGCGCCATCGGATTCGTGGGGCTGATCGTCCCCCACATCGCCCGGATGCTGGTGGGAAACGACCACCGCAGGCTGCTTCCGATGTCAGCGCTGCTCGGCGGACTCTTCCTGCTCACGGTGGACATCGCGTGCCGTACCGTCATGGCGCCGCAGGAACTTCCGGTGGGCGTGGCCACCAGTGTGATCGGGGCCCCGCTGTTCCTCTACCTGATGAGCCGCCGCCACGTTCGACTGGGAGGGGGATAGCAGTGCGCGAGGGCACTCTGGTCATCGAGGGCGTGTCGGTTACCCTCGGCTCCGCCAAGGTGGTGGTGAACGCCGCCCTGGAGGCGCCCGCGGGCACGTTGATCGGCTTGATCGGGCCGAACGGGGCCGGAAAGTCCACCCTGATCCGGACCGTCTACCGGCATCTGCGGCCCGAGTCCGGCACGGTGCGGGTCGACGACCGGGACGTGTGGTCGATGAAGCCGCGCCCGGCGGCCCAACTGATCGCCGGCGTACCGCAGGAGACGAAGGTCACCTTCGACGTCACCGTCGAGGAGTTGGTGGCCGTCGGCCGGACCCCCTATCTCCAGGCCCTGCAGGCCCTGGGCCAAGAGGACCTCGAACGGGTCCGTGCCGCGATGCGGCGGACCGGCATCGATCACATGGCGGACCGCTCCGTGAGCACGCTCTCCGGCGGCGAGCGACAGCGCGTCTTTCTCGCGCGCGCGCTCGCACAGGCGGCGACGGTGCTCGTTCTGGACGAGCCGACCAACCACCTCGACCTCGCGCACCAGGAGGAGCTGATGCGCATCGTCCGCGGTCAGGGTCTCACCACCGTCATGGCCATGCACGACTTGAACCTGGCCGCGGAGTACTGCGACCACCTCGTCGTCATGTGCGAGGGGGGGACCGTACGTCACGGCGATCCGGCGCGGATCATCACGCCGGAGATGCTGCGCAGCGTGTTCGGCGTCGAGGCGGACGTCATCGATCACCCGCGCAGTGGCCGGCCCCACATCGTCCTCGCCGGCCGCAGTCCGGAACCAGGCGTTACCTGACGTACGCCAGGAGCCCGAGTCGGCGCGGGGTCCGGCACCAGACCCGCCCCGGGACGCCCGGGACGCGCTGAGATGCCACAGCAGCGCCACCGTCGTGCCTGGCTTCCTGCGTCGGAGGGCCGCACCGTCGCTGATCGGGCCCGATACGTTGGTTGGATGGGTGCCTCTGTGCAGTATGACCGCCCTGGTCACGTGATCTATCTCAACGGCACATCAAGTGCTGGTAAGACCACCTTGGCACGCGCGATCCAGGAAGAAGGCGACGAGCCGTACCTGTATTGGGGCATCGATACGCTGTTCTCGATGGTGCCGGAGAAATGGGCTGGCGCCCGCGGCGGGCACTTGAGCTTCGAAGGGTTCCGCTACGACCGGTCGGAGCATGACGAGGGCGGCCGACAACTGATCAGCATCCGGTACGGCGACGTCGGCCGCCGGATGCTTGCCGCCGCCTGTGCGTCGGTCGCCAAGCTGGCGCTCAAGGGCTGCAACGTCGTGGTCGACGAGATGCTGCTGGATCCCGATCTGCTGGAGGACTGGCTCCGGGCGCTCTCCGGCGTAGAGGTCTATCTCGTTGGGGTGTACTGCCCGGTCGATGTGCTGGAGGAGCGGGAGGCGGCACGGGGCAATCCGGCGGGCCTGGCGAGGGGGCACCTGCGGACGGTTCATGCCCATGAGGGCAGGTACGACCTGAAGGTCGATACCAGCAAGGTCCCCGCGCAAGAGCTGGCGCGCACGGTCCTTCGGGCTCGCGCGCTGGCTTTACCAGCGGAGCACCATGGCAGCGGACCGCCGCCATGAGGGCAGCGGACCGCTGCCGGGGGAGGCTGTGCCCCGGAAGAACTCGTCGTAGTGAAGGTGGCGGCCCGGGGAAGTGCGGTCGGCGGCCCGCCCAGCGGTAGTGGCAAGGTCAGCGCGCGATGTGGCTCGGACCGTTACCGCGGCTTCCGAGGTGGACGACTCACGCCGCTTGAAGCTCACGAGGGCGCTGCCTTGGTGAAGTGGGCGTCGTCTCTGCGGCTTTCGCCGGCAAGGGGCCGGGCGGCGTAGGTGATGCGGATGACGCGGTCGGCGTGCTGCTCGGCACGGGCGTGAACGCCGAAGACGTCGGCGAGAAGGTCCGGGGTGAGCACCTCCAGGACCGGCCCTGCCGCCGCTACGGTGCCGTGGCGCAGGACGACGAGGTGGTCACAGAGCCGGGCCGCCAGATCGAGGTCGTGCAGCACGGCCAGTGTGGTGATCCCGGTGGCGCGGATGAGATCCAGAAGCTCGAACCGGGCCCGGATGTCGAGGTGGTTGGTGAGTTCGTCCAGAACGAGCAGTCGCGGGTCCTGGGCCAGGGCACGGGCCAGCAGGACGCGTTGACGTTCGCCGCCCGACAGGGAGGCGTACGCACGGTGGGCGAACGGATGTATCCCGCAGCGGTCGATGGCATTCGATACGGCCGCGTTGTCCTGTGGTCCGTCCCGGCCGAGGAGACCGTGGTGGGGCGCGCGTCCGAGCGCGACGATCTCGCTCACGGTCAGGCCGGCGGTGTTGCCGCCGCCGTCCTGCAGAACCGCGGCCGTACGACGGGCCGCGGCCCGGGGAGACAGCGTCCGCACGTCGTCCTCACCCACTTTGATCACCCCTTTCAGCGGGCGCAGTGAGCGGTAGACCGCACGCAGCAAGGTGGATTTGCCGCTGCCGTTGGGGCCGACCAGGCCGACGATGTCGCCCGCGCGGGCCTGAAGACTCACATCGCGCAGGATCGGGTTCCGGTCGAGGGTGATGTGGAGGCGGTCGACGACGAGTTTCATGCGATCAGTCCAAGCCCTTGTTTCGGCGTAGCAGCCACAGGAAGAAGGGGGCGCCGAACAGGGCGGTGAGGATGCCCAACGGCATTTCGTTGGGCCGGTTGAGGGTGCGGGAGAGGAGGTCGACCAGGACGAGGTAGAGGGCGCCGAGCAGAGCGGTGAGAGGCAGCAGGCGACGGTGGTCGGCGCCGATGGTCAGGCGTACCAGGTGCGGGATCATCAGGCCGACGAACCCGATGCTGCCGGCGACCGCGATCACGGTACCGGTCAGCAGCGCACTGAGGACCAGCAGCGCGGTCCGCAACCGGTTGACGTCGACGCCGAGTGCGGTGGCCGACTCGTCACCGGCCAGCAGCACGTTGAGGCGGCGGCCGAAAAGCGACAGCAGCACGGTCGTGACGAGCACGACGCTTGCGACGACGGGGAGTTGGTCCCACTGGGCTCCTGCGACACTGCCCAGCATCCAGAACATGACCGTGCGCAGTTCGGTGGGGGTTGCCTGGAGCTGGACATAGCTCGTCGCGGAGAGAAAGACGTACCCGACGGCGACGCCCGCCAGCACCAGCCGGGTCGGCGCCATCCTCCCTTGCCGCTGGCCGAGCAGGAAGACCAGAGCCCCGGCCACGACCGCGCCCAGGAAGGCCGCCGCGGACACGCCGAGCCCGGCGAGCGCGGCTCCGCCGCCCAGGGTGATGACGAGGACCGCGCCGAGAGTGGCGCCGTAGGAGAAGCCCAGCACGATGGGATCTGCGAGAGGGTTGGACACCACGGTCTGCAGGACCGCGCCGGAGACGGCGAGACCAGCGCCGGCCAGGGCTGCCAGGATCACGCGCGGGGTGCGGAACTTCCACACGATCTGGTCCAGCGCCGGGTCGGACGGCGCCGGTCCGAGGCCGGTGACGTGGTGGAGGACGATGCTCCACACGTCACTGAGCGGAACGCCGACGGCGCCGATGCTGATCGCCACGATCATGGTGCCCGCCAGCAGGAGCGCGAGCAGCATGCACGCCAGCGGTACCGGGATGCGGTTCAGAAAGCGTCGGGGTGCAGCATCTTCGCGACCTTCTCCACGGCCAGATCGTTGCTCGGGCCGAGGTACATCGAGTCGGACAGCGTCACGTACGTGTTGTTCTCGGCCGCCGGCCACTGGGGGAACTCCTTGAGCAGTTTCTCGGCGTAGGCCGCCGGATCGGGGTCGTTGTAGCTGAGGACGACGACGGCGTCGACGTCGGTGGTGGCCACCTTCTCCTTGCTCAGGTCGGCGAAGGTGGTCGTGGCGCTGTCCTCGAAGGCGTTGGCGCCACCGGCCTTGGCGAGGATGTCGTTGACGATGCCCTTGGCGAAGACGGAGCTGAAGTCGTTGCTGCCCATGGACATGTTGGAGAAGAGGACCATGACCTTCGGCTTCCTCTTCCCCTCGACCTTCTCCGAGACCTCCGCGATCTTCTTCTCATTGGCGGCGATCAGCTTCTCGGCCCTGTCGCTGACATTGAAGATCTTCCCCATGTCACGCAGCAGCCGGTAGCTGTCGGCGACGGTCATCTTGGCCGGGTCGTCGTCGCAGCCCTGTGGGGAGATGTAGCTGTTGGCGCCGATCTCCTCAAGCTGGTCGCGGGTGGCGAAACCGTTCTTCTCGTCGAAGCCGTACCTGGTGACGGCCAAGGCGAGATCGGGCCGCAGGCCGATCATGGCCTCGCGCGGGATGTCGTAGGCGTCGTTCGGCTCGACGTCCCCGGTCGGCAACTCCTTGATGGCTGCGGCCCGTCCGGGCACCTCGGACATGCCGTAGCTCTGCTGATTGGACACGATCTTGCCGCCGAGCCCGAGGGCGAGCAGGGTGGAGACCTCAGCGACGGAGGCGCCGTTCATGACGACCACTCGGCTGGGCGCTTTCGTGAAGGTCTGCTCACGTCCACAGTTCTCCAGCGTCACCGGGTAGCCGTCACTCGAAGCGGCCGTGCCGGGCGAGACGTCCTTCGCCTCCTCCTCTGATGACGAACCGCACGCGGCGGTGAGAAGGCAGAGGGCGGTGGCCACGGTGGTGGCAAGTGGCCGGCTTATCGACATGCTGGCTCCCGGAACGTGCTGGAGGGAAAAAGACCACTGCAGTTGTCGGAACGAGAGGACGGCAAGTTCCCGGCGCACCACCACTCAGAAGTTCATAACCATGTGGAACCAGGCCGTGCTGCGAACCGACTCATTGGAAGGCGGAAACCGCTGAACAACCGGCCGGCTCCGCACGCGAGTCGAGACGAACGTGCGTCTCGGCGGTCCTCGGGGCCACCGAAGTTTCCGTGAATGTGGAAGGCAACACGGCACGAATCGACGGAGCGGGTCTCGACGCCCCATCATTGCAATCCGCCATCGAGCTCGAATAACTTGCCCCACCAATACTCCAGCACTATTTGCCGGGCGACCTGCGGGTTTCGCCGGGAGGTCGAGTGCAGCGGGCTGCCGGGGTGGCCCGCGGGGAGAGAGCGACCCGCGAGGTCCGCGCCGACGAGGAGTACCCGTCCGGACAGCCGCGGCCGGGCTCCGCCGAGGGGGCGCAGCAGGGTCGACTCCCCTGCACCTTTCGGGCCGATCAGCGTGATCCGACGGTACTGGCGATGAGCGGACGTCTCGGAGCACGGTGACGGCGGGCCGCCACGGCGGCGGCGCCGGTAGCCCGCGGTGACGGCGACGGCCTCGGGGACCGGCCAGACCGGGCAGGGAGGGCCGCCCGGCCGCCGTTCCCCGGGGGAGGGGTCCGGTGGCCGGCGACGGGTTCCGTCTTCCGGTGTCAGGCCGCGGCCGGCGTCAGGCCGGCCTGTTCGGCGTCGTGCAACTGGCGTGCGAGGGTGGTGCGAGCCCGGTTGACACGGGAGCGCACGGTGCCCACCGGGCAGTCGGTGATCAGCGCCGCCTCCGCGTACGGCAGCCCGACCAGTTGCGTAAGCACGAACGCCTGCCGCCGCTCGGCCGGCAACAGAGCCAGCAACTCCGCCAGGGCGACGGCATCGTCGTGCCCCGGCAGGCCGGTGGGCTGGGCCCACTCCGCCGCGGACAGCCAGTCGTCGGTATCCGCCAGCCGCGGGCGGGCGGAAGCCCGGCGCAGGCTGTCGACCACGGCACGACGGGCGATGGCCAGGAGCCAGGTACGGGCAGACGACCGTCCTTCGAAACGGTGCAGGCTGCCCAGAGCCCGCAGGAACGTCTCCTGGGTGAGGTCGTCGGCGGCCTGCGGATCGACGCCCAGGTAGATCACATAGCGGCGGACGTCGCGGTGCAGGGCGCGGACGACGTGGTCGAGCGCGTCGCGGTCACCACCGCGGGCCGCGAGCGCCCACTCCGTGATCGACTCATCGGACAAAACGGGCATGGGGTGTGTAGTCACGTGTATTCCTTCTCGGATTCCGTGATCCGGACCGGCGCGCAGAGCGGCGGGGTCCGGTGAAAGGGGCGGCCGCGGGCGTACGCGTGCACGCGACCGACGCCCGGGGCGCGGGAGCACGGCGGCTCCTGCTTGCGGCCCCGGGTGACCGGCTGTCGTCAGATGACAGCGGTCCCGGCGGGCGGGCCTCGAGAAGTGATGGAGTGGACGAGAAGACGTGCCGGCGCGGCTTGCGAAGGCACCTGGAAGAAGCGGAGCGTCGGGACAGCCGGTGGCACAGGCGCGACCAACGGGATCTGCAGGGGCGCGGCTGCCCATCCCGCCAGCACGTGCAGGACACGCAGGACGCGGAACACGGCGCGTTCCCCGTACGCCAGCCACAGCCCGCAGACCACAGCGACCAGAAGGTGCGCCCCGAGCATCCCGAAGGAGGACATCTCACCCCCGCCGTGCCCCATGTGGGACATGGAGCCGACATGTTCCGCAGACGTGGCGGCCCCTGCAGAGCCCTCGCCGGGCATGGCGCCCATGGCGTGGCCGGCGCTGTGCTCCATGCCGTGTTGGGTCGAGGGGACATGATGCGCGGTGGCGGTCTCCATGGCTGCCGTGCTGCCGTTGGCCCCCACACCCGTCGGCACGCCGACCCCCGGCGGTGCGCAGAGCAGGTTCTGTGTCCACTTCTCGACGAGGCTCGCGCCACCGCTCGTCGGCTGCCCGGCGGCCTGGGCGAGAGAGAACGCCGCGTGCAGCACCGCCTGCGCCACCACCGTGGCCGACGTGATCGCGACCAGGCCGCGCTCCCGGCCGGCCAGACACCAGGCGAACGGACCGGTGGTGACCGCCGCGGCGGCAAGCGCCCACCAGGGCACCGGCGTCCCCGACATCGTGACGTGACCGACAGCGGCGAGCACGACACACAGGGCCGCGAACGTCGCGGCCCGTACGGTGCGCATACACCACCCGGCAGTCATGGCGGGCTCATCCTCGCATCGGCGTCGGGCGCGCTCAGGGCGGGGTGAGCATTCCCCACCACGACCTGTTCGACTCTTCGTTCGGTGATTCACACCACATGAATCACGGGGAACTCCCCGTCACTCCAGCCCGACCAATGCTTCTGCCTGCTGCCGCGCTGTAGCGCCGTACTGTCGCCCCGAGCGCAGACGCGGTGCGCTACGGCGGCGAGCCCATCGGATGGTCGGCGTGAGGGCGCGGCGGAGCCAGGCTCCGTCTCAATTCTGGCCTCATTCGCGTTGGTCCAGCTCTGTCCGCCAAGTGCTCACGGTCACTGTCGGCCGCATGCCAGAACACCAAGTCCGTCGTCGGCCTCCTGAGCGGCAAAGTCACACATGCAACGCTGGTGGCTGCTCAGCCGCTGTCCCGCAACAGGGCTGCCGCTGGGAGAAATCCGGGAGAAGATCTTCTCCCACAGACTGACCGAGACCACGCGAGACCGATCCGCACCAACGCGCTGACCTGCTCCGTTGCCCATCAGCGCCGGTGCCGATCGTGCGTCTGCTTCGTTCGGGACGAAGAGGTCGTGGGTTCAAATCCCGCCACCCCGACAGCAAAGCACCAGGTCAGGGGCTTGATCCGCTTGATGGATCGGGCCCCTGAGTGGTTTCTGGAGATCTCTTGGGAGAGAACCGGGAGAAGATCAGGGCGTCAGTACGACCCGGCCGAATACTTTTCCCTCGTCCATCGCGCGGTGGGCCTGCGCTGCCTGGTCCAGCGGCAGCACTTCGTGCACGGCCGTGCGTAGGTTCCCGTGCGCGGCGTCGGTGAACTGGGACGACCGTACGGCCTGGCGGTCGGGGGCGGGCACCGTATCCGAGCTGAAGGCGGCGAACGACAACGACTTGCGGAAGGCGTCCATCAGCCGCGTGCCGAAGTCCGCCGGCGGCTGGCCGCCGACTATGCCGACGGCCACGTACCGGCCCGTGGGTGTTCAACTTGTCCAGGAAAAGGGGGAGCTGGGGGCCTCCGACGACGTCTATGACCACGTCGAAGCCCGTCGGTGCGTCCGGGCCGCCCTCGCCGGAGCGGTCCAGGACGTGGGTCGCGCCCAGGTCCCGCAGGCGGGCGCCGCGCTCCGCCGATGAGGTGGTGACCGCCACCGCGCTCGCGCCGTTCCTGGCCGCGAGCTGGATCGCCGTGATCCCGATGCTGCCCGCCGCGCCGCGCACGAGCACCGTCTCGCCGGGGGTGAAACGGGCCCGGTCCAGGGCGAAGTGGGCGACCACGCCGGAGCCGCCGAGGGTCACCGCGTCGGCGCCGGTCAGGCCGTCGGGCAGCGCATGTACGTCGTCGACCGAGGCGACTGCCTGCTCGGCGTACGCACCGGACAGGCCGGTGAACGCCCACACCCGCCGCCCAGTCCACGAGGGATCCACGCCTTCTCCCACCGCGGTGACCCTTCCCGCGACCTCGCTCCCGAGGAGATGGCCCTCCCGGAAGCCGAAGGCCGCAAGCGCTCCCCGGCGGATCACGGCGTCCACGCCGCCCACCCCGATCGCCTCCGTGGCGATCTGCACCTGTCCCGGGGCGGGAACGGGCACGGGCATATCGACGATCTCCAGACCATCGGGGTCTCCGAACGTCCTGATCACGACGGCTTTCATCTCTGCTCCTCGGTCGGGTCGGCGGACGCCGCAGCCGGGGCATCACCCGCCGGGCGGCAGCACCACCGTCGGACCGTAACGGACGCCCCCGTCCGGTTGGCTAAAGTGAGAGACGATGACCGGCCATGTGCCTCGGACCGTGCGCTCCGACGCCCGCGACAATCGGGCCCGTATCCTGGACGCCGCCCGCGCGGTGTTCGGCGAAGAGGGCCTGAGCGCGCCCATGCGCGAGGTCGCCCGGCACGCAGGCGTCGGCCCCGCCACGCTGTACCGGCACTTCCCGACCAAGCAGGCACTGATCGCCGAGACCTTCGCCGAGCAGCGGCGAGCCTGCCGCACCGCTGTCCGGGACGCCCTTGCGGACCCGGACCCGTGGCACGGATTCCGGAGCCTGATCGAGCGGATCTGCGAACTGCACGCGCACAGCCGGGGATTCGCCGACGCCTTCATGACCGCCTTCCCCGAGGCCATGGACTTCGCCGCCGACCAGGAGCGGACCCTGCGCGCGGTCGGCGGACTGGCCCGCCGCGCCCAGGAGGCCGGCCAACTGCGCCCCGGCTTCGCCGTCGACGACCTGATCCTCATGCTCATGGCGCACCGGGGCCTCCAGGACACACCGCGTGCCGACCGGATCACGGCCTCCCACCGCTTCGCGGCCTACGTGATCGAGGCCTTCCGCGCCGCGCCGGAAACGGCAGCGCCTTCACCGCTGCCGCCGGCACCGCACCTGCACCTCACCCCCTCGTCCCGCACGCCGTAGGTCACCCGGCTTCCTCCGGCTCGCACACGTAGTCGCGTGCGGGCAGTTCTCCGCTGGTCAGGTAGTCGTTCACGGCACGGTCCGCACACGGCACCGGTCGCATGCCGTCGGCTCCCCGGCCGAACACCCCGTGTGCCCGCACGTCCGCCGTCACCAGCCGGGAGCCGGTCAGTCTGCGGTGCAGGGCGAGAGCGCCGTCGTAGGGCACGTTGTTGTCGCGGCGGGCCTGGAGCATCAGCACCGGCCGGTCGTTGCCGATCCGCGTGCCGGGCTCGCGGGGGTGGCTCTGCCAGAAGGCGCACGGGGCGATCATGCCGTTGACGTACGGGCCGAAGACCGGCTCCGTGCCGCGGCTGCGCACGCTGTTCTGCCAGTACGTCTCCGGGTCCGCCGGCCAGCCTCCTGCCGGCCAGCCGCCGTCGCCGCACATGAACATGGCGCCGCCGATCATGCTGTCGGCCAGCGCCGGGGACTTCAGCAGTTCGAGCATCGCGGTCAGCTCGGGGCCGGGCTCGACCGGCGTGCCGTCGGCCGCGTCGACCAGGTCGCGCACGATGCCGGCCAGCGCCGCGTTCTGTTCTGCGTGCTGTACGGGCTGCTTGAGGATCAGGCGTACGACGCTTGCGTCGAGCGGTACGTCCGCGATGGTCAGCCGGCGCCGTTCGGTCCGGTCGAGCAGGGCCTGCACTTCTGCCCGTACAGCGGTCGCGCTGCTGCCCAGGCCGTACGTCCCGTCGCGACGCGCGGTCCAGGCGGCCCATTCGTCCAGGCCCTCCTCGGCGGCGGGCCCGGAGCGCTGGAACAGTTCGTACTGCGTCGCCGCCGGGTCGGTCGAGGAGTCGATGACGAAGCGGTCGGTTCGGCGCGGGAACATCTGCGTGTAGACGGCGCCCAGGTCCGCGCCGTAGGAGACGCCGTAGTAGGACATCGTGCGCTCGCCGAGCACGGCGCGGATCAGGTCCATGTCGCGTGCGACGTTGCGGGACGAGGCGTGCGGCAGCAGGTCGGCGTTGTCCCCGTACGCGTGGCAGCGCCGGGCGTCCTCACGCGCCGACCGTACCTGTCTGTCGAACTGCTCGCGCGGGGAGGTCTCCGCGCCCGGCGGCGGCGCCGGTTCCGCCGGCGCGCACCGCAGGGGGGTGCTCTCGCCGAGGAACCTCGGGTCGAAGCCGATCAGGTCGTAGCGGCTCGCCGTCTCCTTGAGCGCGGGGCGCAGCCCCAGGGTGTACGCGAGGCCGGTGCCGCCCGGGCCGCCCGGGTTGGACAGCAGGACGCCGCGGCGGTGCGCACGGTCGGATGCCCTGACGCGTGAGACGGCGATCTCGATCGTGCGCCCGCGCGGCGCCGAGTAGTCGAGCGGCACGGTGACCTTGGTGCACTCGGCGCCGGCCGCGCGCAGTTCCTCCTGCCCGGGCGAGCACCGGCCCCAGGAGAGCCGCTGGTGCGCGTAGGCCGCGGTGCCGGGGCTGCTCACCTGAGCCGCGTACGAGGCGGGTGGCGGGCTCGGTGTGCTGCGGTTGGCCGACGCCGTGGCGGGCACGGCGCCGGCCAGCAGGCCGGTCAGGCCGAGCCCGGCGCAGAGAGCGGGTGCGACGCGCATCGAACTCCTCGGAGATATCGCGGGTTTGCCCTGGCACCGCGACGCTACGGAGACCGTCCCACCCGCTCCATCCGGCCACCCGCCGTGTCCGCCCTGGTGCCAGCCCCCGCACACCTCAGGGCGGGGACGCCGGTCGCGGAGTCCCCGCCCCGTGTTCGGTCAGCTCCAGGTCATGTTGATCTCACGCCCGAAGTTGACGTATCCGGCGCGGCGGAAGGCGTTCGCCATCGGGACGTTGCCGAGGTCCGTGGCCGCGCGGATACGGGGAACGTGCTGTTCCGCGAGGATCCGGGTGCCCTCGGCGAGGAGGTCGTCGATGTAGCCCCTGCCGCGGTGTGCGGGCAGGACCGCGATGTAGGCGATGATCGCGTTGTACGGGTTGCGGGCCGGGACGACGAACCCGACCGGCTCTCTGTCGGGCAGGGTGGCGATGCGCCACCAGTCCCGCGGGCTCGGGTAGCGGGCCAGCTCGTCCTCGTAGTGCCGGACGGCTGCTTCGCGTACGGGCATCCGGGTCAGGTCGGCACGGCTGTGCGCGTTCGGCGAGGTCGTCCGGCAGTTCCCCGTTGAGGACGTAGGGCAGCCGGGAGAAGAGGTCGAGTTCGTCGCGTCCGGTGATCGGACGCAGGGTCAGGTCGTTCGTTTCTACGGTCAAGGCACGCTCCGGTGAAGGCGCCCGTACGTACCGGGGTCAGACGCGGTCCGTACCCCGGGAGGACACAAGCGCGGTGATCACGGGGATCATGGGCTTATCCCTCCTCTCGCTGTCGCGGCCCTCAACCCTCGTGGCGGGGTCCGGCGGTAAGGACTATCCGGTCCCGGCCCTCGTCCGCAAACCCTCTTCGATGGCCCGTCTCCAGCAGCGTGTTCCTCACGCCAGGGATCGAGGGCGTGCTTGCCGTGGGTAGCGCCGGCTTCGAGTCGCCGCAGCACCTCGGGCCCGTCGGCCAGGCCGTGCACCCGGGGAGTGCCTGGCGCGTAGACGCCGTTGGTGATGAGCGCCTCGATCTCGGTGAGCAGTGACCGGTAGAGGGCCGGGGCCTCGGTCGCGAGCGCCCCGATGTGCAGGCCCTTGATCTGGACGTGGTGGGTGAAGACCAGGTCGTGCGTGGTGACGGCGGCGTCGCCCGAGGCGGCTCCGAAGACGACGATGCGGCCGGTGAAGGGTTTGGTGACCGCCAGGCTGGTCTCGAACGTGGCCCTGCCCACCGATTCCAGGACCAGGTCGACCCCGGCCCCGCCGGTCAGCCGGGTGATCTCGGCGGCCAGTCCGGGACGGCGGCTGTCCAGGACCTCGTCGGCGCCGAGTGCTGTGACGGTGGCGTGCTTGGCCGGGGAGGCCGTGGCGATCACGCGGGCGCCGTAGTGGCGGGCGAGGCGGACGGCGGCCTGTCCGACGCCTCCGGCCGCGGCGTGGATGAGCACCGCATCGCCGGTCCTGATCTCGCCGAGCGGCTTGAGCGCCGCCAGCGCGGTGGCCCAGTTCAGCACCATTCCGAGCGCTTCGGCGTCGCTCCAGCCGGCCGGTACGGGCAGGGCGCCGGCGGCCGGCATCGTCATGTACTGCGCGAACGCGCCCGGGCCGGCCCCGATGACGTGGGTGCCGAGCGGGTACGGACTCTCGACGTCCGCGCCGGTCCCCACGATCTCGCCGGCGGCTTCGAAGCCCGCCACGTAGGGTGCCTGCGGCCCTCCTCCGTACGTTCCACGCGTCTGCATGACGTCGGCGAAGTTGACCCCTGCGGCGCCGACGCGGATCAGGTAGTCGCCGGGCCCCGGTGCGGGACGGCGGTGGCCGGTAGTGAGGGCCAGGTCCTGCGGTCCCCGGTGCGAGTGCTGGATCAGTGCTCGTATCGTGTGGTCGGCGGTCTGCTGCGGCTCGTTGGTCTCCATGCACCAGAACGTAGGAGCCTGACACTTACGTCAAGGTCAAGCGGCTCTCAGAGGCCGGCGCGGCGGGCCCGGCGAAGGTAGGCGTCCAGGGCCGTCTGCTGCTCGCTGAGAGCGGCGATACGGGCGGCGAGCCGGTCGCGATAGCTCTGCACCTCGTGCAGGAACTCCGCACCCACGGCCCCGGTCCCGGCATCGGGCCCGTCGGCGAGGCCGGGCAGGACTTCCCTGATCAACCGCACCGGCAGCCCGGACTCCAGCAGGGAACGGATGACGTGCACCCGGTCGATCGTGGACTGGCAGTAGTCGCGGAACCCGTTGCTGAAACGGCCGGGGACGATCAGGCCCTCGTCCTCGTAGTGCCGCAGCGAGCGGGCACTCACCCCACTGGCCCGGGAGGCTTCACCGATCTTCATATCCGCAGACAACGTCCGGGATCACCGGGGTCTTCCCGGTTCAGCCCACCGGGGCGCCGCGGCGCAGCGTGTCGCCGGCGGTGCCGGTGCGCTGCATGCGGTGCCAGCCCAGCCGGGCGCCGAGCAGCGCGGTGAACACCGACTGGATCACGACGAGGTACATCAACTGCCGGTAGACGAACAACTGCAGCGGCAGCGTCCACAGCGCGCCCAGGCGCTCCCGGTCCAGCCGCAGCGCGTAGACGGCCGCGACGAGCTGAACGGCCGTGAAGCCCAGCCAGACCTGCAGCGCCTGCCCGGCGTCCTGGAAGCACAGCCCGTAGACGGCGTACAGGTCGACGATCGGCGCGAGCAGGGGCAGCAGGGTCTGGAAGACCCACAGATAGCTCAGGCCCCGCCGGCCGAACCGGCCCGCCGCTCCGCGTTCGACGAAGGCGCGGCGGTGCTTCCACATCGCCTGCAGCGTCCCGTAGCACCACCGGTAGCGCTGCTTCCACAACTGCTTGACGGTGGCGGGGGCCTCCGTCCAGGCGATGGCGTCCTCCACGTACACCACCCGCCAGCCGGCCCGGCACAGGGCCATGGTCAGGTCGGTGTCCTCGGCGAGGGTGTCCTCGCTCAGTCCGCCGACGCCGAGCAGCGCCTGGCGGCGGAAGGCGCCGATGGCGCCCGGCACGGTCGGCATGCACTCCAGGAGGTCGAACATCCGCCGGTCGAGGTTGAACCCGATGACGTACTCCAGGTGCTGCCAGCGGCCCAGCAGCCCGCGCCGGTTGCCGACCTTGGTGTTGCCGCTGACCGCGCCGACGGCCGGGTCGGCGAACGGCTGGATGAGCCGGTGCACGGCGTCCGGTTCGAAGACCGTGTCACCGTCGATCATCACCACCAGGTCGAAGTGGGCCCAGCCCAGCCCGGTGTTCAGCGCCGCGGACTTGCCCGCGTTCTCCTGCCGGATGACCATCAGCCGCCGGTCCCGCGCCGCCACCGCGTTCGCGATCTCGTAGGTACGGTCGCTGGACCCGTCGTCGACGACGATGATCTGGATGTACGGATACGTCGAGGCCAGCAGCGAACGAAGCGTCGCCTCGATCCCGGCTTCCTCGTTGTAGGCGGGGACGATGACGGTGACCGGTTCATTGACCTCATCGGCGCGCCGGGACGGGCGCCCGCGCCGTACGCGGCGCACATGCCGGCGGGCGAAGGAGAACAGCAGCAGCATGCGCAGCACCGTCAGCGCCCCTGCCACCACCAGCAGCCACGTCATGCCGACCGCGAAGGCGTGCGCACCGGCCTGCGCCCACAGCAGCCCGGTGCCGCGCACCTTGGCGGCGAACGAGGCGTCGGTGGACCCGGCCGGCAGCTTCAGCGCCGCGGAGACGGTGGTGAACTCGGTACCCGCGGAGCGCCGCTGAAGCAGCTTGGCCACGTCCGTATACGCGGCCGGGGTGTGCCCGTACTGCAGGACGCCGTCTCCCGCGGCCACGATCAGATACCCGTCTCCGCCCGCCCGCTCGGCCGCCTCCCACTGAGCGGCGCACAGCTTCTCCGGGGTCGTGGTGTGCGGCAGGCGCAGCAGCCTGGTGTGCACCCCGGCGCTGCCGGACAGCACGTTCTGCGAGAGGGACAGCTCCAGCGTGCTGCGTACCGTGCCCGTCTGTCCGAGATCGGTGGCGGTGTAGGTGTACGAGCCCAGCTCGTGGCCCTCCGCGCGGATGCGGTCGACGAGGCCGGGGTGCTTGGCGGCCTCCGCGCCCGTGACGAAGAAGGTGGCCTGGGCCTTGTGCGCGCGCAGCAGGTCCAGCAGCCGCGGGGTCTGGACCGGATCCGGCCCGCCGTCGAAGGTCAGGGCGGTGACGTCGCCCTGCGGAGCCGCCGACTCGGCCCTGCCTCCCGTGATGCGGAACACCGGTCCGCCGTCCCTGACCTCCTGGGGGGCGGGGGAGGTGCAGCGCTGTGCGGGGAGCGTGGCGGCGCCGATCTGGTGGTAGGTGAAGCCCTCGAAAAGCAGCGCGGCGGCGCACACGGTCAGCGTCAGCAGCAGCAGGAACCAGTGCGCTCGCGGATCACGCCGTCGCGCGTGCCGGCTCAATGACCGCCACCGCCGCCCGTGCCCACCGGATGATCGGTCCGGTTACCGGCTCCGCCTCCGCCGGTGCCGGCCCTCCGCGTGGCGCCGGGCACCAACGTTTCCGCATCGGTGGCGGCCGGGCCGCTGCCGGGAGAGGCCGTGCTGCCGGCGGTCGGGGACGGCTCCTCGGTGCTGTCGGAAGCGGACGGCTGAGAGGCGGTACGCGACGGGGTGTCGTCCTGCGGGGTCGCCGGCGCCGCCGAGGGCGCCGCCCTGCCGGATTCCACGGGTGCCGGGGAGGCGGCGGGCCGCCCTTCCCCGGACCCTTTACGCACCCACGGCGCCCCGCCGCCGGGACCCGCCCCGAAGAGACCGGCCACCAGCACCACCAGATAGCCCGCGCAGGCGAGACCGGCCGCGGCCATCCCGTACCGGACCAGCCGCCGGCGCCGGCCGTTGTCGGCCACGAAGACCTGCGTGCCCGCAGCATGCTCCGGGGACCCAGCCCTCCGGCGCGGGGGCGGCACAGGGCCTCCGCGCCCGGCGGCTCTTGTACGGCGACTCATGGTGCTACCTCAGCGGGGTCCTCTCGGATGACGGAAGCCGCACCACCGCGGGCCTCCCACCCCTTCAGCGTCACGAGACCGCTTAGCGTCACATCTTGCCGCCGTCCGGCCGGAGCCGGATACTCCCCTTTGGGAGTTTGTCAGGAACACGACGACCTCGCCGCCCTGACCGCTGCCGCTTTCGTGTCCCTACCCTCCACGCGGCCGGGCCCACCGGCCAGACCGCGGGGCGCGAGCCCGTACTGATGCCTGAGGAGGCAGAGTTGAGGCTCAAGCGCACGGCCCTGACCCGGGCGGCCACCGCAATCACCACGGGATTGCTGGCCATGGCAATCGCACACCCCGCCGCACAGGCGGCACCGGATCCGGCCAACGCGACCGCCGCTGCCGCGGCCATCGCCGCCACGAACGTCGAAGGCACCGCCTGGGGCAAGGACGCCACCGGGGGCCTGCAGGTCACCGTGGACTCCACCGTCTCGGCGGCCGAACTCGCCAAGCTGAAGAACGCCGCAGCCGACTACGGCAGCACCGTCACCATCGAACGCACCAACGGCGTGTTCCGGCCACTGCTGTCCGCCGGCGACGCCATCTACGGCGGAAACTACCGCTGCTCGCTGGGCTTCAACGCGGTCAGCGGGAACACCTACTACTTCCTCACCGCCGGCCACTGCGGCAAGGTCGCCGACACCTGGTACACCGACCAGGCACACAACACGCTGATCGGCCCCACCACCGGCTACAGCTTCCCGGGCAACGACTACGCCCTGGTCCGCTACGACAACACCTCCCTCAGCCACCCGGGCGGCTTCACCGCCGCCGACGCCTTCGTGGGCGAGTCCGTCACCCGCCGGGGCTCCACCACCGGCACCCACAACGGCACGGTGACCGCGCTCGACGTGACGGTGCGCTACCAGGGCGGCGGCACCGTCCGCGACATGATCCAGACCACCGTCTGCGCCGAGCCCGGCGACTCCGGCGGCCCGCTCTACGACGGCAGCAAGGGCCTGGGCATCACCTCCGGCGGCAGCGGCGACTGCCGCTCGGGCGGCACGACCTTCTACCAGCCCGTGAAGGAAGCACTCGGCGCCTACGGCGTCAGCCTCCTGTGACGGTCCTCCTGTGACTGTCCGGCCTGACCGGAACGCGGCCCTGGGCGGGGACCTCGCCCAGGGCCGCGTTGTACGCGACCGTGGCCCAGGTGCATAGAGGAGGACACCTACCTCACGGACCTGCGAAGCGCTTCGCACCCTCATCCAGACATCTCGATCCCGTGCATGTCGAGGACGGCCGCCGCCCGGGGCTGTCAATTTCACATCAGCCGTTCCAGCTCCTTTCTCCCGCGCCTGATCAGCTCGAACGCAGTCACGGGGTTCGGATGCCGTCGACGCAGGGGGTTGCGTCCCACTATCTGTGTGACTCGGATCACCCGCGCGGTATCGAGCGGTAGCTCAGGACGTCCGCGCGTCCGCTGGGGGAGTACTGCGTGGACTGGCGGTTTCCCTGATGTACGCATCCAGGCGTGCCCGGTATCGTTGAGGACACTGTCAGTGATGTTGTGGATACGGGAGGCAGTCGTGGCCCGCGCGTGGGAAGCCGATCCGTCTGCGTTATTCGTCAAGCGCCTCGGTAAGTCGGCGGCGGAGCTGGGCAACTCCAAGGACGACGACGAGTGCCCGGACATCTGGCAGCTGAGCAACGGTGACGTTGCCGTGATCGGCCGCGATCTCACCGCGCACTACCGGTCGCGCCTGCCGAGCGAGGTGAACCTGGGGCCGGACGAGCGGTTGGTCGTCATCCCGGGCAACATGCTGAGTGCGGCGAAGGTGGACATTCCCGATGCTTGATCTCCTCGCTCCTGGACTCCCGGACGAGCTGGGTGAGCGGCTCACACGCCAGGACTACAAGCTGGACTTCCGGCAGCGGCGCGCCGCGATCCGCGATGGGGAGTCCTGGAAACTGGAGCGGTTGCAGCACTTCGAGGAGACGAACGACGACAGCCGGGAGGCGCTGCGTCAGGGGGACTGGCCAGCAGTGTTACGGCTGTTCAAGGCCGACCGTGACGCCTTGGTTCGAAAGGCCAGGGATGAAGTGTCGCGCAGGGCGGTCTTTCATCGTATTCGTGTGGTTGAGGAGCCGCTGACGCCGTACCTGCAGTGGGAGCTGCACTGGCTACGACTGAGCGCGGAATGCGGGCATTCCGTTCGCGTCCTGCCTGCTTCCGCGGTCGCTGCCGCGGAGGGCAATGTGCTGCTGCCGGAGTTGAACCTTCTGAACAATCGGGTTCTCTACCGTGTGCTGTACACCGCTGCCGGTCAACCGGACGGGGCGATTCGCTTCACAGATCCCAGCACCGTGAGGAACTGGGCGGAGTATCTCCGGGAACTGTACGCGGCTGCGGAGGACGTCCAGGCGTACTTCGACCGTGCCGTGGCCGACCTGCCTCCGCCGCCCGCGGCCTGACGGAGGGCGCATCGATCGACGTGCCTACAGAGGGCAACAGGCGCGACCCGGAGACTCGCAGAACGACCTCTCCGGGTCATCTCGCGATGTCGTACAGGCCGGGAGCGTCACCGGTGACATCCACTTCCACCACGTCGCCGCCTCGGGGCCATCGGGGCCCGTCCCACGCCAGCTCCCAGCCGACGTGGGCACCTTCGTCAACCGCTCCGACGAACTGGGACAGCTGAACGCGGTGCTTGCCGACCGAAACGGCGGGCGCGTCGTCGTCTCCGTTCACGTGGTGGCCGGCACGGCGGGCGCGGGCAAAACCTCGCTGGTCCTGCACTGGGCGCACCGGGTCAAGGACCAGTTCCCCGACGGCCAGCTCTTCGTCAACCTCCGCGGGTACGATCCCGGAGAACCGGTCACAGCCGCGCAGGCACTTCAGCGCTTCCTGCGGGCCCTGGGCGTGGCCGCGGCCGAGGTACCCCAGGACGTCGACGACGCAGCAGCAATGTACCGCTCACTGATCGCCGACCGCCGGGTCCTGATCCTCCTGGACAATGCGGCCACGGTCAGCCAGGTCCGGCCGCTGCTCCCCGGTGGAGGAGACAGCCTCGTCGTGGTCACCAGCCGCAGTCGCCTGGCGGGTCTCTCGGTGCGTGACGGCGCCCAGAGGATCACCCTTGGCACGCTTCCTGAGCCGGAGGCGGTCGCTCTGCTGCGCGCGGTTACAAGGGGCTACCGACCCGAGGAAGACGGCGACAAACTGGCAGAACTAGCGCGCCTGTGCGCCCGTCTGCCGCTGGCCCTGCGAATCGCCGCGGAACGGGCCGCCAGCCACCCGCACATGCGACTTGACGATCTCATCAGCGATCTGCGTGACGAGTCCGCCCTCTGGGACGCCCTCAGCACCGGCATCGATGACGAGGCCGAGGCCATCCGTTCGGTCTTCACCTGGTCCTACCGCGCTCTCCCCACGCACTCGGCCCGCCTCTTCCGCCTCCTCGGCCTGCACCCCGGAGCGGCGTTCAGCCTCCCCGCTGCCGCCGCCCTCGGTGACGTCACACCCAGCCGAACACGCCAGCTACTCGACGATCTGGTCGGGGCCCACCTGCTGGAGCAGACCGCTCCGGACCGGTTCCAGTTCCACGACCTCTTACGCGCGTACGCCACCGACCTGGCGCAGGCGGAGGAGTCGTACGACCAAAGGCAAGCTGCACGACGACGCGTCCTCAGCTGGTACCTGCACACCGCCGACGCCGCCCAGACGTGGCTTTATCCATCAGAGGACCACCTGCCACTGCCTGAACCGTTGCCGGAAGTCACGCCCCTCGTCTTCACCGACTACAACGCCGCCGTCGACTGGTCCGAACGGGAGCAGGGCAACTTCCTCCCCGCCGTGCGCGACGCCGCCCGAAACGGAATGGACGAGACGGCTTGGCAGTTGGCCACCGTCCTGTGGTTCGCACGTCCCGCCTCCTCGTCGGAGCGGGACTGGCTGGAGCTGGGCCGAATCGGACTGGAGGCAGCGACAAGACGAGAGGACCAGAGAACGCAGACACGGCTGCTCATCAACACGGGCATCGCGCACAGGGCTCTGAACAATTTCTCCAAAGGCCTGGACGCTTTGAAGCGAGCCGTCACGTTGGCTCGCAGTTCGCAGAGCCGGTTCGACGAGGCCCAAGCCCTCAACCTCATGGGCCTGATCCATCTACGACAGCGCGAACTCGACCTGGCGGACGCGCATTTCGGGCAGGCCATGTCCGTCTTCCGAGGCCTGGGAAATGCTCAACGAGCCGCCACCGCACTGTCCAACATCGCCAGCACTCGCCTGAGCGCCGGCCGCCTGCCTGAAGCCGCCTCAGTCATCGACGAGGCGCTTGCCGCGCACCGGGCCCTGGCCAATCGTGGCGGTGAAGGCAACCTTCTTCGGATCGCAGCCGCCCTGCGACTCGAAGAGGGCGACACGGATGCTGCCCGGCGATCCATCGACGAGGCTCTCGACATCGCGCTCGCCCTCCGCGACCACACCCGGGAAGGCTTCTGGCTTCTCACCCTCGGCGACATCCAGCGCACCGCCGCCCAGCACGGCGACGCCCTGACCTCCTACCAGCGCTCCGCCATGCTCCACCGACGCCTTGGCGACCGCAGCCGCGAGGCCCTGGCCTGGCGTGGCACGGGCCAGACGTATGCCGCGATGGACCGCCACGGCGAGGCCGCCACCTTCCACCGCCAGGCCGCGGCCGTTCACCGCGACCTGGGGGACACCTGGCAGCTCGCCCTGGAACTCGACCACCTGGCCGCAGCCGTTCACCCGGAGGACCCCGAGACTGCCCGTGGCCACTGGATCGAGGCTCTGACCCGCCTGACCCCGTATATCGACCCCCGGGCCACGTCCATCCGCTCCCGCCTGGAAGCGTTGCTGACCCGTGCTGCCGGTTGACACCGTCGCTGATGTGGCCATTGACGCCACCAAGCACGACGGAGATCTAGCGTTCGAGGAACGCCGGGCTCAGGTGGAGGAGGCCCTCTTCGGTTCACCGCGTTCCTCCTCGCGGCCCCCATCGCATCTGCCGTGAACGCACTTCGTTCTCCTGCCCTCCGCCGAGATCGGATAGGACGGACTCCATTCGAGGTAACCGGAGCCCGTCTCCCGACCACCAGGCCATCGTCGCGGCACGAGCAGGAAGCAGCCGATCGAGTGCGGCGACCGGGGCGGGTGCAGGCTCCGACGGACGTCGAGCGCTCCTTCAGCCCCGGACACCAACAATGCTGCCCTCGCCCTGTGGCCAGTCAGGCGATCTCCTCGCGAACGGCGTCCAACGCCGCAGGGGCCTGCGTGCTGTACGCGACCGTGGCCCAGGTGCACACGCCCGCGGCGGGCGGATAGGAGGCGGCGAAGCCGCTCTCCCCGCCGTGGGTTTCCGCGAGTTCGCGGACCGCGTCGAGGGACACCCGGCGGCGCTCGGCGCACCGGGCGGCGAGACGGGTGTTGAGGTGCGGGGTGTGCGTGTCGTACGCCACCGCCTGGAAGGCACCGCCGTCGTCGCGGCGGAGTACGAGGTGGACCATCCCCCCCGCGCCGGTGAAGCGGCAGGCGTGGACGGTGAGTTCGTGGACGAGACCGAGTGCCGGCTCGATGAGTCCGTCTTCGACCCCGTGTACGCCGAGGACGGCTACCGCCGCTTCGTGTGCGATCACCGGTGTTCCGGTGGCGGAGGGGAGGGTCAGCCCGTAGACGAAGTGGGCGGCGGAGGGCTCGCGGAGGTCGGGGGGCGGCGGCGGGCAGTGGGTGATCGCCGGTGCGGACTGGAGCGTGTACGGGGAGCCGAGTGTGTAGGCGGGCAGGCTGGATCGCGGTGGCCCTGCGGGAGTACGGGTGGGAGATGCGTTTTCGGGCATGACGACTCCATTCAGTGGTGTGAACACCGGTACGGGGGCGTGTCGTTGACGGCACGGGATGAGTTGTGGGGGTAGGTGCCGTGCGGCACAGGGCAGTTGGGCGACGCGGCGAGGCAGTGGCTCGTCTCCCTGGCGCGAACACACCCCTCCCAGGGCAGGAGGACATGGGCAGGCTCGCGCGATGCTCTTCTCATGCGCCTTGCGTGAGCGTCGCATCACTTACGGTAGGGCAACGGGTGGCCCATATGCCATACTCTCCAAGGCACTTAGCCACCAATGGATTACGGTGGCCGCACCCGGCAGACTGGGACACGCCCTGAAGAGGAAGGCGATCGATGGCGCCACGCACCACACCTACGCAGCGGCAACGCAGGCTTGGCGCAGAGATCAAGAAGATGCGCACGGAGGCAGGCGTCACCGCCGAGTACGCCGCGGGCCTGTTGGGAGTCGATCGAGGGAAGATCTCGAACATCGAGACAGGCACCCGCAACATCAGCCCTGACCGCCTGCGGACGCTGGCGACACACTGCGCATGTGCAGACGAGCAGTACCTGTCCGCGCTCACGGACATGATCCAGCCTTCCCAGGACCGCTGGTGGGACGAGTACAGGGGGAGGATCTCGCCCGGCCTGCTGGACATCGTTGAGCTGGAGTGGCACGCGGCTCGCATCCAAACGATCCAGACCGTCCACGTGCCTGGGCTGCTCCAGACCGAGGACTACGCACGGAGTGTCTTCGCGGCGGTTCTCCCCGCTCTGTCACGCCTCGAAGTCGAGTTGCGCGTCGCTCATCGCATGGACCGACAGCGCGTTCTGAACCGGGACGAGCCGGTGCCGTACGTGGCATACGTGCACGAGGCCGCGTTGCGCATGCTGTTCGGGGGACGGGACACGAGCAGGGGCCAGCTCAACGCGCTACTCGAATTGAGCGAGCGACGAAACGTCGTCGTGCGTGTCGTTCCCGTTGAGCTGGGAAGCTTCCCAGGAGCCGGGCACGCGCTGCTCTATGCGGAGGGGCCCGTGCCGCAACTCGACACGGCGCAGCTCGACTCGGCGCACAGCCCCGAGTTCATGCATGCGGACCTGCAACTCTCGAAGTATCGAGCCCATTTGGAGTGGATGGACAAGATGAGCCTTCCCGCCAATGCGTCAAGAGACTTCTTCCACGCCATCCTCAACGACCTGTAAGGATTCGACCGTGACAGACATCAAGTGGGAAGCCCCCTTCTGCGGAGAGGGAAACAACTGCTTCCGCATCGGGACCGACGCTGACGGCAACGCCTATGTAGCCGTAGCGGGCCAGGAGGACACCTACCTCACCGACACCCGCGAAGCCCTGCGCACCCTTATCCAGGACATCAAGGCAGGCAAAGCCGACCACCTCCTGTAACCGCCCGAGGCGGCACGTACCCAACCCCGCGCCGGGCTACCGGTACAAGCTTCACCGCTCACGTGCTCGCGCAGAGTCACCTGATCGGGGATGGCGCCCCGCCCCACCGCCGTGTGCGACCAGACCGGTACCCCGCTTACGCACTCCGCCTCCTGGGCCGCGCCCACTGGCCCCGGCAGCCGCACCTGCCGCCGGGGTCAGCCCGCTGCCTCACGGTCACGGCTTGGAGGAACGTTACGGCCAGATCGAGTCGACCCACTCCGGGTGATCGATGAACGGGTTCCGGTTGTGCTGGATCTGGTCGAAGATCACCTGGTTGCGGTTCCTCTCGAAATCGCTCGGCGGATCCTGCTCGTTCCACTCCTTGAGGACCGAGAGCTTGCCGATGGCGGGCGCCGAGCCGTTGTCGACCTGGTCGTTGGGCTCCAGGTCGGCGAAGCCGTCGTCGCCGTCGTAGCGGACGGCCATGTAGAGGATCATGCGGGCAACGTCGCCCTTGACCTCGTCGCGGGGCTCGAAGGAGTCGTCGTCGGTGAGGCTTTCGGGGGCCTGGTCGACCGGGCTGCCACCGTAGTCGAAGTCCTTGTTCCCGCGGGCGCTGTTGACCGTCACGTCTGTGGGGCGCAGGTGGTGCACGTCGGTGCCCGGACCGGTCGACGTACCGAAGTCGCCGTGGCTCTTGGCCCAGACGTGCTCGCGGTTCCAGTCGTCGGCGTCGCCGCCGTGGGAGTCCTTGCTCTGCGAGTAACCGCTGTAGAGGAGGATGACGTTGTCCGGGTTCTCCGGGTCCTCGTCGGTCTCCATGAGTGCGTCCCAGACCTGGTCGTACGAGATCTTGGTCTGGTCGCTGATGATCGTGTGCAGGGCGCTCTTGAGCTGGGCGCCCTCCTTGCCGAGCGCGTCCTCGTAGTACGTGTCGTCGTACGCCGTGACGGAGGACGTTGCGGGTTCGGAGGGCGTTGCCGCGAGGGAGGGCAGCGTACCGGTGGCCGTCGCGGCCAGAGCCACGGCGGAGATCAGCGCGGTGCGCGGTATTCGGGACGTGTCCACGGAAGGACCTCTCTCCGGGAGTTCACCTGCCGCTGCCGGGTGTGGGGGGCACGGCACGTGGGCCGGCCGGGTGCCGGACCTCCAACGAGAGTGACAGCAGGCGCAGTTGGCTTCAAGAGCGTCTCCGCAGGTGGCCGCGCGTAGACCGATTTCCCGTGTGGTCGCGGTGTCCGGCAGGACTGGTGGTCGGCGAGCAACCGGGCGTCGTACCGCGGTGGTGGCTTCACTCCACAGTGCAGGGCATCTGCCCGGCCACCTGCTGTAGCCGCGCGGGGCCGAGGCTTACCGTCGGCCCGCCGGTCCGGCGGTGTGCGGCCCCCGGTGTCGCGCCGTAGGCGGCTACGTGTGCCGTGGCCGGAGGGCCGCTGCCGTCTGGCGGGCGGCGAGGGCCGCGGGCAGGGCTACCGGGATCGCCAGCAGGGCCGCGCACGCTGCGCGGTACCAGAACGTGCCGGTCAGGGGGCCCTCCGCCAGGCCGTCTGCCGTCCAGCGGGCCACCTCCGCCAGGGCAGGCAGCACCAGGAGTACGAACCAGGCGGCCACCCGGCGAAGCCCGCCAGCCACACCCAGCGGAACCACCGGCCGGCGCGTATGTCCGCGGGGGCGGCTTCGGCCAGTTCCGCCGTCTGCCGCGGCGTCAGCCTGCCGAGGGCGCGGCGGAGCGGCAGTGACTTCACCCGCCACAGGTCGCGGCAGCCCAGGGCGTTGACCAGGACCGCGTAGAGGTCGGTCCGCAGGAAGACCATGCACTGCCAGAGGATCTGGCCGGTCTTGATCAGTATCCAGGCGGCCAGCAGTTCGTCGGCGGTGGTGGGCGGGCTCCAGTGGCCGGTGTCGATCAGGAGGCGGGCGACGAGGGCGGCGGCGAGTTGGACCGCGTCGACGGCCAGGCCCGCCAGCAGGGGCCCGTAGCGGAGCCGGCGTTCGACGGTCCACAGCTGGGTGAGGTCCGTCTCGACGACCAGCATGACCATGCGGCGGTCGACGCCGAAACGGCTGCGGACGCCCACGGCGCGGGCGGCCAGCCAGTGGCCCGCCTGGTGGGCGGCGACGGCCAGCAGGGCGAGGGGGATCAGCAGCAGTCGCCCCAGGCCGGTGTCGGTGAAGACGAGCGCGTCCGCGGAGGGGTCGGGCAGCAGTGCCGGGCGGAGTGCCAGAACGGCGACGGCGACGGCGGCGCACAGGGCGTAGCAGGTCCAGGCGGTCGGGCCGAAGAACCGCCGGGCGGTCTCCTGGCGGACGCCGGCCAGCCGGCGGCGGCCCTGGACGGGCGCGGTGCGCTCCACGCCGCGGTCGGCGCCGTCGTCGGGGAAGCCCAGCGAGGGTGGCGCCCCGTCGCAGGGCGCCGATCACCAGGCCGCCGACGGCGGGCATCGTGACGAAGGTGCCGGATTCCGGATCCCCGACGACGACGCCGTCGCCCTCCTGCACCACGCTGAGCGGGCGCAGCCGTACGGTGCCGGCCGCGGTCTCAGGCATCGGCGACCGCCACCGGCGGCGAAGCGGCGGGGCGGGCGGTCCGGCCGGGCCGGGCGGTGCGCGGCGGGGCCGTGGCGCACACGGCGCAGTCCGGGTCCCGGGTGAAGGGGACCCGGGTGGGGGTCAGGCCGTCGCGCAGGTCGACCTGGACGCGGTACCCGGCGGCCTGGGGCGGTTCGAAGCCGGTGAGGTAGCGCAGGGCCTCGTAGGCGACGAGGGAGCCGACCTGCATCGCGACGGGCGCGATCAGCGGGTTGCTCTGGGGCATCCGGGCGGTCAGCCGCATGGCCCGGCCCGCGGTGCTGTCCGCGTCCGGGTCTCCGGCCCGGTCGCAGGCCAGGCAGGGGCTCTCGCCGGGGTCCACGGAGGAGTACGAGATCTGGGTGCGCCCGGCACCGCCGAAGACGTAGGGGACGCCGGCCCGGACGGCGGCCTCGTTCACCCACAGGGTGGCGTCCGGGTGCCCGTCGAGACCGCCGGCGATCAGGGTGACGCCGTCGGTGAGGTCGGTCAGGTCCCGGGGGCCCGAGACCCAGCGGTCGACGGTGTGCACGCGGATATCGGGGTCGTAGGCGGCGACCCATGCGGCGGCGCGGTCCACCTTGGAGCGGCCGATGTCGTCGTGCCGGTAGAGGAACTGGCGGGAGAAGTTGCGCCGTTCGACCCGGTCGTGGTCGAGGAGGGTCAGGGTGCCGACGCCGAGACCCGCCAGGCACTGCACCAGGGACGAGCCGCCGCCGCCGACCCCGAGCACCAGCACGTGGGCGTCCGCCAGCCGGCGGACGTAGTCGCTCCGCGACCGCTCCAGGGAGGCGTAGCCGCCGAAGAAGGCGAGGTTGGAGAACTGCCGTTCCACTGCCTCCGGGCCGGCCAGATCGTGGTAGTCGGCGATCTCGACGAAGCCGAGCGAGTTCAGCCCGCCGAGGCCGGCGCGCACCTCCGTCTCGGTGACCGAAAAGCCGCGGGCGCCCAGGGAGGCGACGAGTTCCGCGGGGGTCTGCGGCGCCCGGTTCAGCTCGGTCAGAAGGGCCGCGATCCGGCCGTCCGGGTCGCGGAGGGTGACGGCCTCACGCGGGTCGAAGACCACGACCAGGTCTTCCCCGGCCGACTCCCACAGGCATTCCTTGAGGTTGACACGCACGGGCTCTCCTCAAATGACGATGCGGAGTCCCCCCGGCGGAGCAGCGCACGCGGGGGACGTGGCCGGGCTCTGGCTCACACGTAGAACACGGTGGCCTTGACGGGCTCCACCTTCTGCACCTTGATCTGCATGGTCTGGCACCTCCCCTCCGCCCTCGGCATCGAAAGGCTGTACCAGCGGGCTGACTTCACGCTGATCTGGCGCTGATCCACCGTGTAGGTTGATCTCCTCCCGGACCAGAATGGGGGTGTTCGAGCGTGCCGGAACGTGCCGAGCTGCGAGTGCTGGGGCCGGTGGGCGTGTGGGCCGGGGGACGGCGCCTGGGGCCGGACACCGCGCAGGACCGGGCGGTGCTGGCCATGCTGACCCTGGAGGCCGGGCATGTGGTGCCGGTGGCGCGGCTGGAGCGGGCCCTGTGGGGCGAAACGCCGCCGGCCTCCGCGCGCAACGCCGTACAGGGCCGGATCTCCGCGTTACGGCGGCTGCTGCGCGAGGCGGCGGCGGACGCCGAGGAGGTGGGCCTGGTCACGACGGCGGGGGGCTACCGCCTGCGGGTGGCCGGGGCGCGGATCGACCTGCACCACTTCCGGACCGGGGTACGCGAGGCGCGTCGGCTGAACGCCTCCGCGGCGGCCGAGAAGGCGCTGACCGCGGCGCTCGCCGAGTGGCGCGGTGCGGCACTGGCCGACGTCGCCGGCGACTGGCTGCCGGGCACGGTGGCACCGGCTCTGGAGGAGGAGCGGCTGGCCGCCGTGGAGGACCTGGCCGCGCTCCGGGCCGCTGCCGGACGGCACGAGGAGGTGGTGTCGGAGCTGACGTCGCTGCTCGCCGAGCACCCCCTGCGGGAGCGCCCGGCGGCGCTGCTGCTGACGTCGCTGCACCACTCCGGGCGGCGGGCGGAGGCGCTGGAGATGTACCAGCGGGTACGCCGCCGGTTCGTGGCGGAGCTGGGCATCGAACCGGGCCACGAGCTGCGCCAGGCGCACCAGGCGGTGCTCCAGGACGCCACGGTGGCCGCGGCCGGCAACGGCGGACAGGCGAGCCCGGCGGCAGCGGCGCCCGTGCCGCGCCAACTGCCCCCCGCCACTGCTTTCTTCACCGGTAGGCAGGAGGAACTGGCCGCCCTGGACGGGCTGCTGCCCGCGCCCGGCGACCAGGCACGGGCCGCCGCCCCCGTGACCGCGGTGATCGCGGGCACCGGCGGAGTCGGCAAGACGGCCCTGGTGGTGCACTGGGCCGCGGCCCGCGAGGAGCACTTCCCCGACGGCCAGCTCTACGTCAACCTGCGCGGCTTCGGCCCCTCGGCGGCGCCGCTGGAGACCGGCGCCGCGGTGCGGGGCTTCCTCGAAGCGCTGGGCGTCCCCCGCGAGCGGGTGCCGGACAACGCCGAGGCGCGGGTCGGCCTCTACCGCACCCTGCTGGCGGGCCGGCGCATGCTGGTCGTGCTGGACAACGCCCGGGACGCCGAGCAGGTACGGCCGTTGCTGCCGAACGCGCCCGGCTGCCTGACGCTGGTGACCAGCCGCCACGACCTCATCGGCCTGGTGGCCGCCGAGGGGGCGCGCCCGGTGCCGCTGGCCTCGCTGCCGCCCGCGCAGGCGCGGGAGCTGATGGCCCGCCGGCTGGGCGACCAGGCGGTCGCGGCGGAACCGGAGGCGGTGGCCGAACTCATCACCCACTGCGCGGGGCTGCCGCTGGCCCTGTCGATAGTGACGGCGCGCGCCGTGGCCCGCCCCGGCCTGCCGCTGTCCGCGATGCTGCCCGAACTCGGCGGGGCGGACGAGGCGACCGCCCGGCTCGACGCGTTCGACGGCGGGGACGCCCGTACCGACCTGCGGACCGTGCTGTCCTGGTCGTACCGCTGCCTCGGCCCGGACGCCGCCCGGCTGTTCCGGCTGCTGGGGACGCACCCGGTTCCCGAGATCTCGCTGACCGCCGCGGCCAGCCTGGCGGGAGTGACGCCGGTACGGGCGCGGCGCACCCTGACGGAGCTCAGCCGGGCCCACCTGGTCGAGGAGTCCCCGTACGGCCGCTATGCCTGGCACGACCTGCTGTGGAGCTACGCGCGGGAGCGGGCGGACGACGAGCTGCCGGCGGCGGAGCGGCGCGAGGCGGCGGCCCGCCTCGACGACCACCTGCTGCACACCGCCTACCACGGCGACCAGTTGCTCAACCGGCACCATCAACTGCCCGTCACCCCGCCGCCGCCGGCGGACGGCGTCACCGTCGTCCCGCCGCGCGACGAGCACGAGGCCCTGGCCTGGTTCCGCCGGGAACGGCAGACGCTGCTGGCCGCGGTCTCCGGCAGCGCACGTACCGGCCGGGACGTGCACACCTGGCAACTCGCCCGCGTGCTGCGCACGTTCCTCTACCAGCAGGGACACCTGTCCGACCAGGCGGACGTCCACCGCGCCGGGCTTGCGGCGGCACAGCGGCTGGCCGACTCCGCGGCGCGGGCGTACTGCCACTTCGGCCTCGGCCAGGCGCTGGTGCGGCTGCGCCGCGCCGAGGAGGGCGGGGCCGAGCTCCGCCGGGCGCTTCAGTTGTACGAGGACCGCTCCGATGCCGTCGGGCAGGCCGTGGTCCTCACCCAGCTCGCGGTGCTGGAGGGGCAGCACGGCAGCCCCGCCGACGCCGAGCGGCACGCGGAGCGGTCGCTGGAGCTGTGCCGCGGGGCGGGGCACCGGCCGGGGGTGGCGCTGGCCCTGAACAACCTGGGCTGGTACCGCGCGCAACGGGGCGACCTGCAGACCGCGTTGGAGTGCTGCGAGGAGGCCCTGGACATCCTCGTCGACCTCGGCGACACCGTGGGCCAGGCCGCCACGCTGGACAGCGTGGGCTTCATCCAGTTGCGGCTGGGCCAGCCGGAGCAGGCCATCACCAGCTACCGCCGGTGCCTCCGGCTGCTGTCCGGCCGGGACGAGCGGGTGTACCAGGCGGGCACGCTGCCCCAGCTCGCCGAGGCGCAGGAGGCGGCGGGCCGCCTGACCGAGGCGCGCGACACGCTGCGGCAGGCGCTGCACCTGCTGGTCGGGCTGGCGCCGAGCGAGACGGCGGAGGTACGCGACCGGCTGGCGGACGTCGAACGGCGACTCGCGAACCCCGCCTCGCGGGACGGCCGTCCGGAGTCCGGCACGATCTGATCGGGAGCAGACGCGCGCGTACCGCGTACCACGAAGGGACCCGGGCATGGAGAGCATCACCAAGAACAGGCAGTCCCCCGCCGTTCTCCGCGCCATGGTCGAGCGCGCCTACGGCGCCGGCCGGGTCCCCGACGGGGACGGGTGGGCCACCGAGCTGGGGCACGGGTGGTTCAACGTCGCGTACCGCATCCGGCTGCGGGACGGCGCCGAGGTGGTGGTGAAGATCGCGCCGCCGCCGGGGGTGGAGGTGCTGACGTACGAGCGCGGGTCACACGCCGGCAGCCTTGACGAGGTGACGAGCCGCGCCTCGTCGAGTGGGACCTGTGGGCCGGCAACGTCATGGTCCGCGACGGCAGGATCGTCGGGGTCACCGACCACGAACGCGCCTTCTTCGGCGACCCGTTGATCGAGTCGGGCTTCGCGGGCACCCAGTTGGCCGCCTTCGGCCATCCCGCGCCGTTCATGCGCGGATACGGCCACCCGGAGCTGACCGGGGCGCAGCCGGTGCGCCGGCGCCTGTACTGCCTTCACATGATGCTGATCATGGTCATCGAGACGGTGTACCGCGGGCACACCGACAGCACGCAGTACGACTGGGCGCGTATCCGCCTGGACGAGTCCATGGCCCTGTTCGGTCACCGCCGGCGCTGACGGCCGTGCCCCGCTCCACCGGCGGGGCACGGCCTTGTCGCCGCCCGGGTTACGTGCGGCTTATTTGCGGCCGAAGAGGCGCTTCCAGACGCTCTCGCTCTGTCCCTCCTCCTTGGTGCAGGTGCACCGCTGGGACTGCGGTACGCCGGCGAGGACCTGCTCGACGTGCATGCCGCAGCCGCGGTAGGTGGCCTTGCCGCAGGTGTGGCAGGTGGTGCGCTGGCACATGGGTGGTGCCCTACCTTTCAAGTCGTGGGTTCGAACTGGTCATTCGTAAGATCGGTGGGCCCAGGGGCTCTGGGTATGGCTGCATGGGTTGCGCCCTACCTT
>NZ_JCANSZ010000044.1:0-64911 GCF_059570535.1 Streptomyces sp. CNP082 | reverse complement strand
GCATGCGGCGGTGGCGGTGGACTGGGCGTTTGAGGAGGCGGCGCTGCGGGGGGCGCGGTTGCGGGCTGTGTATGTGTGGCATCCGCCGCTGCTGGGGGTGGGGGATGAGGCTGCTGCGGTGCAGGAGTGCCGTCGGGTGCTGGCGGAGGCGGTCGCGGGGCGGGAGNGGACGTACCCGGATGTGGTGGTGCATCAGGAGGTCGTACGGGGGCATCCGGTGGAGGTGCTGGCGGAGGCGTCGGAGCATGCGCTGGGGCTGGTGGTGGGGACCCGGGGGCACGGCGGGTTCACCGGGATGCTGCTGGGATCGGTGAGCCAGGGGGTGCTGCACCACGCCCGCTGCCCGGTCATCTCGGTCCCCGCGTGAGCCGGGAGACGGCCGAGCGGCACACCGGCGGCGCCGGCCCGCCGGCAAGCGGCGGGGCGCCGCCCGGCGGGGGCACCGAGGTGCCGCAGCTCGACGCCGGGAAGGTCTTCGCCGCGCTGGACACGTCCCGGCGCGGGCTGGCGCAGCAGCAGGCACGGGTCAGGCTGGCGGAGTACGGGCCGAACGAACTGCCCCGGGCGCGGGGCCGCGCCGGGTGGCGGCTGCTGGGGTCGCAGTTCACCGACCTGTTCGCGGTGGTGCTGATCGCCGCGGCGGGGATCACCTTCCTGGCGTACGCGCTGGAGCAGCCGTGTGCGGCGGGCACCTTTCAGCTCGGGGTGGCGATCCTGGGCGTGGTGGTGCTGAACGCCGCCATCGGCTTCGCGCAGGAGTACTCGGCCGAGCGGACGGCGCAGACACTGGCGGCGATGGTGCCGCGCACCTGCCGGGTGCTGCGCGGCGGCGAGCGGCACGAGGTGCCCGCCCGCGACCTGGTGCCGGGCGACGTGGTGGTGCTGGAGGCCGGCGACGCGGTGTCGGCGGACTGCCGGGTCGTCGAGGCGCACGAACTGGCGGTGGACAACGCGCCGCTGACCGGCGAGAGCAACGCCGTGGGCCGGACGGCGGATCCGGTGGCGGCCGGGCCGCCCCTGGAGGCCCGCAACTGCGTGTTCATGGGCACCGACGTCGTCGCCGGCGCCGGGCGCGCCGTGGTCTTCGCCACCGGTGCGCGCACCGAGTTCGGGCGGATCTACCGGCTGGCCGCCGCCGCTCCCCGGCAGCAGACGCCGCTGCAGCGGCAGGTGGCGGTGATGGCCCGGCGGGTGGCGGGGACGGCCCTGGCGATCGGTGCCGTGCTGTTCGCCGTGCGGCTGCCCACCGGGGAGTCCACGGTGACCCTGTTCGTGTTCGCACTCGGGGTGATGGTGGCGCTGGTGCCGGAGGGGCTGCCCGCGACGCTGTCGGTGTCGCTGGCGATCGGCGTACGCCGGATGGCGCGCCGGCACGCCCTGATCAAGCGGCTGCTGGCGGTGGAGGCGCTCGGGGCGACCACGGTGGTGTGCACCGACAAGACCGGGACGCTCACCCGGGCGGAGATGACCGTCACCCAGGTGTGGACGGGCGGCGTACCGCACGCGGTGAGCGGTGTGGGGTACGCCCCGAGCGGCGAGGTCGCCGACGTGGCGCCGGTGCGGGAACTGCTGCGGGTCGCCGGCCTGTGCTGCAACGCGCGGCTGGTGCCGCCCGGCGGGACCGGGCCGCACGATCACTGGAAGGTGTTCGGCGACACCACCGAGGGGGCGCTGCTCGTCGCCGCCGCCAAGGCCGGGCTCGACCTGGGCGCGGAGGAGACGAAGACGCCGCGCGTGACGGAGTTCCCCTTCGACTCGCAGCGCAAGCTGATGACCACCGTGCACAGCTCCGGCGCGGCCTTCCAGGCGTACGTCAAGGGGGCGCCCGGAGAGCTGCTGGCGCGCTGCAGCGCGGTGGACTGGGAGGGGCGGCGCGGGCCGCTGACCGAGCGGGACCGGGCGGCGGCTGCCGAGACGGGGGACGCGCTGGCGGCCGGGGGGCTGCGGGTGCTGGCCGTGGCGCGCCGGGAGCTGGCCGGGCCGCGCCCCGCGCAGGACGAGGCCGAGTCCGGTCTCACGCTGCTGGGGCTGGTCGGCATGCTCGACCCGCCGCGTCCGGAGGTCACCCGCGCCGTCGCCGCCTGCCGCCGCGCGGGCATCCGGATCGTCATGGTCACCGGCGACCACCCGCTGACCGGGGAGGCCGTGGCCCGCCGGGTGGGGATCGTACGGGGTCCCGACCCGGTCGTGGTGACGGGCGCCCGGCTCGACACGATGGCCGGCAAGGCGCTCGACGCGCAGCTCGCCGGGCCGTCCGAGCTGCTGCTGTGCCGGGTCAGCCCCGAGCACAAGATGCGGGTCGTCGCCGCGTTCCAGCGCGGGGGAGCGGTGGTGGCGGTCACCGGGGACGGCGCCAACGACGCCCCGGCGCTCAAGCACGCCGACATCGGCGTGGCGATGGGCGCCTCGGGCACCGACGTCGCCCGGGAGTCGGCCTCGATGGTGCTCCTGGACGACTCGTTCGCCTCCATCGCCGCGGCGGTGCGGCTCGGCCGGGCGGTCTACCAGAACATCCGCAAGTTCCTCGTCTACCTCTTCAGCCACAACATCGGGGAGCTGGTCCCGATCCTGGCCGCGACCTTCGCCGGCTTCCCGCTCGTGCCCATCAGCGCGGTGCAGATCCTGGCGATCGACCTGGGGTCCGACGTGCTGCCCGCCCTGGCCCTGGGGGCGGAGCCGCCGGAGCCCGACGTGATGGACCGCCCGCCGCGCTCCCGCCGGGAACACCTGTTCTCGGCCTCCGTCGTGGGACGGATCCTGTTCCTCGGCGGCATCCAGGCCGTCAGCGTCACCGCGGTCTTCTTCTGGCACATCACGTCCTCGGGCATCCCCTTCCAGGACTTCACCAAGGACACGCTCGTCTACCAGGAGGCGGTCACCATGGTCCAGGCGGGGATCGTGCTCAGCCAGTTCTTCAACGCGCTCGCGGTGCGTACGGAGCGGCAGAGCATCCTGAAAGCGGGGCTGCTGTCCAACCCGGCCCTGCTGGCGGCGGGCGGTATCGGCGTCGGGCTCATGGCCGCGATCAGCTATCTGCCGCCGCTGCAGGCGGTCTTCAACACCGCACCGCTCGACGCCGCCGACTGGGCGGTCCTCGCCGGGCTCGGCACCTTGCCGCTGCTCGCAGACGAGGCCCGGAAGGGGTGGCTTCGCCACCGCGCCGGCCGCCGGGAAGCCGAGCGCGGGGAAGCCGACGGCGGGAGAGCCGGTCTCGGGAAGGCCGGCCTCGGGAAGGCCGGCCTCGGGAAAGGAGCCGTACGGTGAAGGTGATCGTCGTCGGCTGCGGGCGGGTGGGAGCCACGCTCGCCGCTCTGCTCGCCGCGGAGGGCCACGAGCTGCAGGTCGTCGACCGCCGTGCCAGGGCGGCCCGGCGGCTGCCCGACAACTCCCGCATCCGCTTCCACGAGGGCAACGGCTTCAGCCGCGCCGTGCTCACGGCCGCCGGGATCGAACACGCGGACGCGTTCGTGGCCGTCACCTCGGGCGACAACAGCAACATCGTCAGCGCCCGTACGGCGAAGGAGGTCTACCGGGTGCCGATCGTCCTCGCCCGCGTCCACGACCTCCGGCACGCCGACATCTACCGCGACCTGGACATCCCCACCATCGCCGGCGTCCGCTGGACCGTGCACCAGATCCACCGCATGCTGCTGCACCGCCATCTGAGCCCGGAACTCAGCTTCGGCGACGGCGAGACGCTGCTGGTCCGTTCCGACGTGCCCGCCTACCTGGTCGGGCGGCGGCTGACCGAGTTCGACGTCGACGGTGAGATCCGCGTCGTCGAGGTCACCCGCGCGGGGCGCTCCCTGGTCCCCGCGCACGGTACGTCCGTACAGGCGGGCGACCTCGTCACCTTCGCCGTGGCCGCCACCGCCCTGGGCAGGCTGCGCGGCTTCCTCGACAAGGAGCTGGGGACGTGAAGGTACTCATCGCCGGTGCCGGACGGCTCGGCACCCAGGTCGCCCAGGTGCTCTCCGCGGCCGGCAACGAGATCACGCTGATCGACGCCGACGACGACCGCGTGGCCGAACTGGAGGGCCGCGTCGCCGCCCGGCTGGTCGCCGGGGACGCCTGCGAGCCGTCGGTCCTGGAGCGCGCCGGGGCGCTGGCCGCCGACCTGGTCGTCGCGGTCACGGGCGCCGACGAGGGCAACCTCGTCATCAGCCTCCTCGCCAAGCGCCGGTTCTCGGTGCCCCGGGTGGCCGCCCGGGTGAACGAGGCCGACAACGCCTGGCTGTTCGACAGCCGCTGGGGCGTCGACGTCGTCGTGCCCGCCGCCGCGCCGCTGATCTCCCTCATCGAGGAGGCCACCGAGGCCACCGACACGGTCGCGCTGCTGCGGCTCAGCAGGGCCGGTGTCGCCGTCATCGAAACGGCCATCACCGCGCACTCCCGGGCGTCGGGCCGGACGCTGGGCGAGGTGCCGCTGCCCGCGGGGACGATCGTCGCCACCGTCGTACGGGACGGACAGCCCACCGTGCCGGACCCGTCGGTGCTGCTCCGGCCCGGCGACGAGCTGCTGCTCGTCTCGCACTCGGCGACCGAACAGGAGATCCACGCCGCCTTCCAGTGACCCCCGCACGCCCGCCGGATCACCGCGTACGGGCCGCGCGGCGGCGGGTTCAGCGCAGCGTCACCCGTACGGCCGTGACCTTGTACTCGGGGCAGGACGTGACGGTGTCGGCGTGGGCGGAGGTCAGGCGGTTCACCCCGCTCGCGGGGAAGTGGAAGGAGCAGAAGACCTGGCCGGGGGCCGTGTGCTCGCCGATGCGGGCGACGAGCCTGGCCTCGCCGTGCCGGCTCGCCACGGTGAGTCCCGCGCCGTCCGGGACCCCGTACCGGGCGGCGTCGTCCGGGTGCAGGTCGAGGACGTCGACCGGGTCGAGCGCGAGGTTGGCGCCGCGGCGGGTCATGCTGCCGGAGTTGTAGTGCGCCCAGCGCCGGCCGGTGACCAGGAGCAGCGGGTAGTCGTCGTCGGGCTGCTCGCCCGGCGGGAGGTACGGCGCCGCGGCCAGGTGCGCCCGCCCGTCCGGCGTGGCGAACTCCCGCGTGTACAGCGTGGCTTCACCCGGGCGGCCGGGTTCCGGGCAGGGCCACGGGACGGCGCCCTCCCGGTCCAGCCGGCCGTGGGTCAGACCGGCGAAGACGGGCGCGACCCGGCCGCACTCGGCCAGCGCGTCGGCCGGGGCGGGGCAGCCCAGGTCCGCGTCCAGCGCGGCGGCGAGGGCGCGTACGACGTCGTAGTCGCCGCGCGTCCCGGCCGGCGGGGACACGGCGGGGCGGACCCGCTGGAAGCGGCGGTCGAAGTTGACGAAGGTGCCGTCCTTCTCCAGCCAGGACGCGACGGGCAGCACGACGTCGGCCCGGCGGGCGGTCTCCGACAGGAACAGCTCGTTGCACACCACCAGCGGGCAGGCGGCCAGCGCGCGGGCCACCTGGTCGGTATCGGGATCGGTGGCGCACACGTCCTCGCCGATGATCCACAGCGCCCGGAGCGCTCCCGCGCGGGCGGCGGCGAACATGTCCGGGATCCGCAGCCCGGGGCGCTCCGGGACCCGTACCCCCCAGACCGCCTCGGCGCGGGCTCGTGCGGCCGGGTCGGCGACGCGGCCGTAGCCGGGCAGGAGGTCGGGCAGCGCGCCCATGTCGGAGGCGCCCTGGACGTTGTTCTGGCCGCGCAGCGGGTTGACGCCGTAGCCGCGGCCGGTGCCGACGGCGCCGCGCAGGATCGCCAGGTTGGCCAGGGACCGTACGCCGTCGGTGCCGTGCAGGTGCTCGGTGACGCCGAGGCCGTAGACGATCGCGGGCCGCCGGGCGCGGCCGTACAGCCGGGCGGCGGCGACCAGGTCGGCCGCGGGCACTCCGGTGAGGTCCGCGACCCGGTCGGGCGGGTAGTCCGCGAGCAGGGCGGTGAACTCCGCAAGACCCGCGGCGCGTTCGCGCAGGAACGTCTCGTCGGCCAGCCCCTCGGCGAGCAGGACGTGGGCGAGCCCGTGGCAGAGCGCGACGTTGGTGCCGGGCCGGGGCCGCAGGTGGACGTCCGCGTACGGGGCGAGGCCGACCGCGCGCGGGTCGGCGACGACCAGCCCGGCGCCGCGCAGCACCTGCCGCAGCAGCCGCGCCCCGACCACCGGGTGGGCCTCGACGGGGTTGGCCCCGACGACCAGCAGGCAGTCGGACTTCTGTACGTCGTCGAAGGAGTCGGTGCCGCCGGGCAGGCCGAAGGACGCGGTCAGGCCGGCGGCGGACGGGGAGTGGCACAGGCGGGAGCAGTTGTCGACGTTGTTGGTGCCGATCACGGCCCGCATGAACTTCTGGACGAGGTAGTTCTCCTCGTTCGTGGCGCGGGCCGAGGAGATCGCCGCCACCGCGTCCGCGCCGCCGGCGGCGACGGCCGCGCGCATCCCGCGGGCGACGTGCCCGAGCGCCTCGTCCCAGCCGACGGGCTCCAGGCGGCCGTCGCGGCGCAGCAGCGGCCTGGTCAGCCGTTCGGGGGAGGTGAGATAGCCGTGGGCGAAGCGGCCCTTGACGCAGGCGTGGCCCCGGTTGACGGGCCCGTCCGGGGCGGGCAGGACCGCCGTGACGGCGCCGTCGGCGGCGACGACGTCCAGGGAGCAGCCGACGCCGCAGTATCCGCACGTCGTACGGGTCGCGGCCGGCCGGTTGGCGGAGGTGAGCCCGCGCCCCGGGCCCGGCTGGGTGAGCGCGCCCGTAGGACAGGCGTCGACACAGCCGCCGCAGGCCACGCAGTCCGACTCGGCCCAGGGCCCGCCGGTGCCGGGTGCGGCGACGGTGTCTGCGCCGCGGCCGGTCAGGGTGAGGGCGAAGGTGCCCTGGACCTCGGCGCACATGCGCACGCACCGCCCGCAGGCGATGCACAGGTCCCGGTCGAGATGGACGTACGGGTGGGAGGTGTCCGAGCCCCGCCCGCCGGCTCCCCGGGCCGTCTCGGGGCCGAGGCCCACCGTCCGGCAGACGTGCGCCAGTTCGCTGGGGTTGCCGTCCGCCAGCGCGCGGGGCGGCAGGGCGGAGGCGATGAGGGCCACCGCGTCCCGGCGGAGCTGCCGGAGGCCGTCGGTGCCGGTCTCGACGCGCACGCCAGGCTCGGCCGGGGTCACGCAGGCGGCGACGGTCCGCCCGTCGGCCCGTACGAGACACGTGCGGCAGGAGCCCGCCGGGCTGAGCCGGTCGTCGGCGCAGAGCGCGGGCAGCTCGGCTCCGGCCGCTTGCGCCGCCGCGAGCAGCGAGGCCCCCTCGGGCACCGTGACCGCGACGCCGTCGACGTCGATCCGGAGCCTGCCGGCCGCGGTCACGGCGCCCACCCCGCCAGGCGGTCCCCGTAGGCGCGGGCGAGGCTGTGCACGGCGGGCGGGATCCGCCGGCCGAAGGCGCACAGGCTCGCCTCGGCCAGCACCCGCGCGAGCCGTTCCCACTCCCCTGCGGGCGGGACGCCCGCGGCGGCCAGCTCCAGCCCGCGGTGCGCGCCCACGCGGCACGGCGAGCAGGCGCCGCAGCTCTCTGCTGCCGCGAACTGCCAGATGTGCCGCAGCACTTCCTCCGGGGCCACGCGGCCGTCGAAGGCGACGAGCCCGGCGTGGCCGAGTGCGGCGCCACGGGCCGCGAGGCCGGCGGCGGACAGGGGCACGTCCAGGTCGTCCGGGCCGAGGAAGCCGCCGAGCGGCCCGCCGACCTGCACCGCGGCCGGCAGGCCGCCGTCCTTGAGGCCGCCGCCCAGCTCGGTGACGATCCGCAGCAGCGGCGTGCCGAGTTCGACCTCGTACGCGCCCGGGCGGGCAAACCGCTCCGACAGGCACACCAGCTTCGTCCCGGTCTCGCCCGGCACCCCGCGACGGGCGTACGCCTCCCCGCCGCGGGCGACGATCCACGGGACGGCCGCCAGGGTCTCGACGTTGTTCACCACCGTCGGCGCGTCCCACAGGCCGCGCTCGGTCGGATACGGCGGACGCGGCCGGGCGCAGCCCCGGTCCCCTTCCAGACCCGCGATCAGCGCCGTCTCCTCGCCCGCGACGTACGATCCGGCGCCCCGGGCCACCGTGACGTGCAGGGTGACGTCCGTCCCGTGCACGGACGGGCCGAAGTGCCCGTCGGCGTAGCCCCGTTCGACTGCCGCCCGCATCCGCGCCAGTGCGTACGGATACTCCGAGCGCACCAGCACCACGCCCCGCTCGGCCCCGCAGGCGAAGCAGGCCAGCGCCAGGCCCTCCAGCACCCGCTCCGGGTCCGTCTCCAGCAGCAGCCGGTCGGCGTAGGACCCGGGGTCGCCCTCGTCGCCGTTGGCCACCACCACGTTGCCGGGTGCCCGCCCTGCCGCCTGCCACTTCGCGGCGACCTCGAACCCCGCGCCCCCGCGGCCCCGCAGCCCGGAGGCGGCCACCCGCGTACGGACCTCGCCGGCGGCGCCGGCGGTGACGGTCCGCGGCCACACCCGCCACGGCGGCTCGCCGGCCACCGCACCGGCCAGCACCACGGGGTCGCCGGTGTCGTCGGCCGCCGGGATCTCCGGCGCCCGGGCGGGCGCACCTCCGGTGAGCTGGCGGGCGAGGGACGGGCCGGTGCAGGGGGTGTCGCCGTCGAGCGCGGCGGGGCCCGCGTAGCAGTACCCCAGACAGCGGACGGACTGCAGCGACGTCCCCCCGTCCGGCGAGACCCCGCCGGCACGCACGCCCAGCGCCTGCTCCGTCTCGGCGAGATGGCGGCCGGCCCGGGCGGCGAAGCACGCCGTCGCCGTGCAGACGCGCACGTGCCGGCGGCCGTGCGGGGCGGCGAGGTCCTCGTAGTACGTCGCAGGGCCGAGCCCGGCGGCGGCGGGCAGCCCGCTGCCCGTGGCGACGGCCGGGGCCCAGGCCCCGGGGTCCTGCGCCGTACCGGCCCTGGTCGCGGCCAGGGACTCCAGCAGCCGGTGTCCCGGCCGTCCGCGGCGGCCGGCCAGTGCGCGGAAGGCGTCGAAGCGGTCCGCGGGACCCGTGGGAACCATGCCCTCATCCTGGCGTCGGCCGCAAAGTCCCGCAATCGTGACAAAAGGTGCCGATGGTGGTGCGGCGGCCGGCTCCGGGTGTGGTTTACAACGTTGCATCTTGGTGTTGTGATGGCTCGGACGCCCTTCGTCCGCCCCGACGTCCCCGCCCAGGAGCCCCTTCGCCATGCCCGATTCGTACGTCCCCGCCCCCGCACCCGCGGGGACTCCCCGGCCCGAGTACCCCCGGCCCAGCTTCGTCCGTACGGACTGGCTCAACCTCAACGGCACCTGGCAGTTCGCCCGCGACCCCGGTGACAGCGGGCTGGAACGCGGGCTCGCCGGGGCCGAGCTGCCCGAGCGCATCGTCGTGCCGTTCTGCCCCGAGTCGGAGCTGTCCGGGATCGGGGACACCGACTTCCACCACGCCGTCTGGTACCGCCGCACCGTGCGGATACCCGGCGCGTGGGCCGGGCGGCGGGTCCTGCTGCACTTCGGGGCCGTGGACCACGACGCCACCGTGTGGGTCAACGGGCGCGAAGTCGTCCGGCACAGCGGGGGGTTCACGCCGTTCAGCGCCGACCTCGGCGACGTCGTACAGGCCGGTGAGGACGCCGTCGTCGTCGTACGGGCGCGGGACGCGGCGCGGGGCCCGCAGGCGCGGGGGAAGCAGTCGACCGCGTACGGCAACCACGCCTGCTTCTACACCCGCACCACCGGAATCTGGCAGACCGTCTGGCTGGAGCCCGTCGCGGACACGCACTTCAAGCGGCCCCGCATCACCCCCGACCTGGCCGCCGGCTGCTTCCACCTCGAAGTCCCCCTCGCCGGCCGCCGCACCGGGCACCGCGTCCGCGCAGAACTGCGCGACGCGCACGGCGTCGTCGCCGAGGCGGACGCCGCGGCGGACTTCGACCTCGCGCCGCGCCTCGTCCTGCCCGTACCCGACGGCCGGCGCCGCCCCTGGTCCCCCGAGGACCCGCACCTGTACGAGCTGACGCTGGAACTCACCGGCCCCGACGGCACGGTGACCGACCGCGCCGTCTGCACCGCCGGCCTGCGCGCGGTCACGATCGACGGGAAGCGGATCCTGCTCAACGGCAGGCCCGTCTTCCAGCGGCTCGTGCTCGACCAGGGCTGGTACCCCGACGGCCTCATGACCGCCCCCGACGACGCCGCCCTCGTCCGCGACATCGAACTCTCCCTCGCCGCCGGCTTCAACGGCGCCCGGCTGCACCAGAAGGTCTTCGAGGAGCGCTTCCTGCACCACGCCGACCGCCTCGGCTACCTGGTCTGGGGCGAGTTCGGCGACTGGGGCGCCAGCACCGGCGGCCCCGTCGGGCCCGGCAACCAGCAGCCCACCGCCGGCTTCGTCGCCCAGTGGCTGGAGGCCGTCGAACGCGACTACTCCCACCCCGCCCTCATCGGCTGGTGCCCGCTCAACGAGACCCGGCAGGAGCTGACCGACCGGCAGAGCGTGCTCGACGACGTCACCCGCGCCATGTTCCTCGCCACCAAGGCCGCCGACACCTCCCGGCCCGTACTCGACGCCTCCGGCTACGCCCACCGCGTACCGGAGACCGACGTGTACGACGCGCACTGCTACGAGCAGGACCCGGCGGTCTTCGGCGAGCTGATGGCGGGTCTGCGCGCCGGCACGCCCTTCGTCAACCCGCAGGACGAGGCGGCGGGCAGCACCTGGTCGCTGCCGTACGGCGGGCAGCCCTACTTCTGCAGCGAGTTCGGCGGCATCTGGTGGAACCCGCAGGACGCCGCGGCGGCGGGGGCGGACCGGCGGGTGTCGTGGGGATACGGCCGGCGCCCGCGCGACGAGGAGGAGTTCCACGAGCGGTTCGCCGGTCTTACGGGGGTGCTGCTGGGGGATCCGGACATGTTCGGGTACTGCTACACGCAGTTGACGGACGTCTTCCAGGAGCAGAACGGGATCTACCGGTTCGACCGGTCGCGGAAGCTGGACGTGGAGCGGGTACGGGCCGCGCAACTGCGGGCGGCGGCGTTCGAGGCCGAGAAGGGATAGGGCGCGGCCCGGGGCGTACGAACCGGAGGGAACTCCCGGGTGCGTACGGCCCGTTGGGACGGATGTTCGCAGCGTTGCTTCAGGTGCGCCCACCCCGACCGGTTACCGTCACGGAAGGCCCCCAACCATGGCTCCGAACCGCTCCCGACTCTCCCGCCGCCTGCTGCTCGGCGCCGCCGCCGGCGCGACGCTCACGGCCGCGACGGCGGCCGGCTCCGCCTCCGCCTCGGCCCCCGCCGACCGCGGCTCCGGCTGGCGCTTCACCTCTCCGCAGGAGCCGGACACCACCTTCAGCGCGGTGGCGGTCCCGCTGTCGAATTAGTTCGATTCTGTACGCATCTTGACCTCTCTCCGGCGGCGCCGCCATTCTGGGAGCGCTCTCGGGAGCGCTCCCACGCGGCGCCGCAGCCAACCCGTGGAGAGGACCCCCCAACGTGCGCAGGATCAGACTCGCCGGATCGCTCGCGCTCGCCGTCGGCCTGCTCGTCACCGGGCCAGCCGCAGCCGAGCCGTTCTCCGCAGCCGGACACCGCCCCGAGAACGCCGCGGCCGTCACCGCCGACACCGCCGCTGCCGTCCCGTACGACTGGCGCAACGCCCGTATCGACGGCGGCGGCTTCGTCCCCGGCATCGTCTTCAACCGCACCGAGCCCGACCTCGCCTACGCCCGCACCGACATCGGCGGCGCCTACCGCTGGCAGCAGTCCAGCAAGTCGTGGACCCCCCTCCTCGACTCCGTCGGCTGGGACGACTGGGGCCACACCGGCGTCGCCAGCATCGCCTCCGACCCCGTAGAGCCGGACAACGTCTACGCCGCCGTCGGCACGTACACCAACGACTGGGACCCCGGCAACGGCGCCGTCCTCCGCTCCGCCGACCGCGGCGCCACCTGGAGCAAGGCCGACCTGCCCTTCAAGCTCGGCGGCAACATGCCCGGCCGCGGCATGGGCGAGCGCCTCGCCGTCGACCCGCACGACAACGACGTGCTCTACCTGGGCGCACCCAGCGGCCACGGCCTGTGGCGCTCCACCGACGCCGGCGCCACCTGGGCCGAGGTGACCGCCTTCCCCAACCCCGGCAACTACGTCGAGAACCCGGACGACTCCAGCGGCTACGCCTCCGACAACCAGGGCGTCGTCTGGGTCACCTTCGACGAGTCCACCGGCTCCGCCGGCAGCCCCACCGGCACCGTCTACGTCGGCGTCGCCGACCTGGAGAACTCCGTCTACCGCTCCACCGACGCCGGCGCCACGTGGGAGCGCCTGCCGGGCCAGCCCACCGGCCACCTCGCCCACAAGGGCGTCCTCGACGCCGAGAACGGCTACCTCTACCTCGCGTACAGCGACAAGGGCGGGCCGTACGACGGCGGCACCGGCAAGGTCTGGCGCTACGCCACCGCCACCGGCGAGTGGCTCGACATCAGCCCCGCCCCCGCGGCCGACACCTACTTCGGCTACAGCGGCCTGTCCGTCGACCGCCAGCACCCCGGCACCGTCATGGTCACCGGCTACAGCTCCTGGTGGCCCGACACCCAGATCTTCCGCACCACCGACAGCGGCGCAAGCTGGACCCGGGCCTGGGACTACACCTCGTACCCCGACCGCGAGAACCGCTTCACCATGGACGTCTCCTCCACCCCCTGGCTGTCCTGGGGCGCCAACCCGCAGCCGCCCGAGCAGACCCCCAAGCTCGGCTGGATGACGGAGGCGCTGGAGATCGACCCGTTCGACTCCGACCGCATGATGTACGGAACGGGCGCCACGATCTACGGCACCGAAAACCTCACCGCCTGGGACACGGGCGCGAAGTTCACCGTCACACCGATGGTCCGCGGCCTGGAGGAGACCGCGGTCCTGGACCTGATCTCACCGCCCTCCGGGGCCCCGCTGCTCAGCGCGCTCGGCGACATCGGCGGCTTCCGGCACACCGACCTGACCCAGGTGCCGGACCTGATGTACACCCAGCCCAACTTCACTACCACGACCAGCCTCGACTACGCAGAGACCCGCCCCGATACCGTCGTACGCACCGGAAACGCCGACACCGGCCCGCACGTCGCGTTCTCCACCGACAACGGCGCGAACTGGTTCGCCGGCCAGGACCCGGGCGGCGTCACCGGCGGCGGCACGGTCGCGGCGGCGGCCGACGGCAGCCGGTTCGTATGGAGCCCGCAGGGCGCCGGCGTCCACACCACCACCGGCTTCGGCACCTCCTGGACCGCCGCCACCGGCATCCCCGCGGGCGCCACCGTGGAGGCCGACCGCGTCGACCCGCAGACGTTCTACGGCTTCGCCGCCGGCACGTTCTACGTCAGCACCGACGGCGGCGCGACGTTCACCGCCCAGCCGTCGGCCGGCCTGCCCGCCGCGGGCAACGTGCGCTTCAAGGCCGTCCCCGGCCGCGAGGGCAACGTCTGGCTCGCCGGCGGCAGCGGCGACACGTATGGCCTGTGGCACTCCACCGACGCGGGCGCGACCTTCACCGCCGTCCCCGGCGTCGACGAAGCCGACACGATCGGCTTCGGCAAGGCCGCGCCGGGCGCGACGTACCAGGCGCTCTACACGAGCGCCAAGATCGACGGCGTACGCGGCATCTTCCGCTCCACCGACGCCGGCGCCACCTGGGAGCGCATCAACGACGACGCCCACCAGTGGGGCCGGACCGGCGAGGCCATCACCGGAGACCCGCGGGTCTTCGGCCGGGTGTACGTGTCGACCAACGGACGGGGGGTCGTCTACGGCGACGCCTCCTCGAAGTAGGCGTCGAGGGCCGACTCCAGGCCGGCCGCCCACTCCTTGAGCGTCGCCTTGTCCGGGGCCTCCACCTCGGCCGGGCAGATGCCGCGGCTGTCGTGGACGCTGAGGACGAGGCGGCGGCCGAACCGGGAGGTCTTGTACTCGACGGCGCCGATCTCCGGCCACGTGAACTCGGCCTCGGTGTCGTCGAGCTGGAAGCGGACGCCGGTGCCGTCCACGATCACGGAGCCGCGGCGGTCGGCGGCCTCGAAGACGGGGCCGTCGCCGGCCGCGGACTTCCCGTCCGCGGCTTCGTCCGCGTCCTTGTCCTTACCGCCGTCGCCGTCGCCGTCGCCGTCCGCGGAGTCAGCGGCGGCTTCCCCGGCCTCTTCGGCCTCTTCGGCGTCTGCGCCGTCTGCGCCGTCCGCGCCGTCTGCGCCGTCCGCGCCGTCTGCGCCGTCCGCGCCGTCTGCGCCGTCCGCGGTGTCCGCGGTGTCCGCGCCGGGTTCGATCTTCTCGTCGGTCGTTGGTGCTTCGTCGTTCTCCTTCTCGTCCAGCGGCGACGATACGAGGCCGGGCAGAGCGGCCGGGTCCGTCGCGGCGGCGTTCACGGGCGTGACGTTGAGACCTTTGTTCTGCTCCACGGTCCCAAAGTATGGCTGCTGGCCCCCCTCGCGGTCTCCGGGTCCGGCCACCTGCACCGGGATGCCCGGTTCGGCACCCGGCGGCGGCTTCGTACCATTGCCGCCATGGAGATCGTCACCGTGCCCTACGACCACCCCGACGCGGTCATGCTCAACGACCGGGTCCAGATCGAGTACGCCGAGCGGTACGGCGAGGGGGACCACACGGTGATGGACCCGCTGCAGTTCACGCCCCCGCAGGGGCTCTACCTGCTCGCGTACGACGCCGACGGCACCCCGCTGGCCACGGGCGGCTGGCGGGCCATGGACGCGACGCCGGAGGGGCACCGCGCCGGCGACGCGGAGCTGAAGCGGATGTACGTGGTCCCGGAGGCCCGGGGGCGCGGGCTGGCCCGGCGGATACTCGCGGCGCTGGAGGAGAGCGCGCGGGCCGCGGGGCGGATACGTATGGTGCTGGAGACGGGCATGAAGCAGCCGGAGGCGATAGGTCTCTACCGGTCCGAGGGATACGAGCCGACGGAGAAGTTCGGCTACTACCGCTTCGAGCCGGACAGCCGCTGCTTCGCGAAGCCGCTGCGGGCGGTGTGGGTCGGCCAGCAGCGGGAGGGCGGGTAGACGCAGGGCGCCGCAGCGCGCTGAGCGGAGGCGGCCCCCCGCGCTACGGGCCACACCCCCGGCCGGTACGCCGGCGCGGCCTTCCCGCCCGTACGGCCGCACGCCCCGCCCCGCGTCCCGGTGCCCCCAACCGCTCCTCGATCTCGTGGCGCATCTCCTCCGTCCACGGCTCGGCGCCGAAGATGCCGACGCGCAGCGAGCTGGTGCGCGGGTCGATGCCCTGGCGCTCGAACTCGTCGATGATCGTGAGCATGCAGGAGGGCGTGACCATGATGACCTCGGGCTCGAAGTCCCGGATGAGCCGCACCTGCCGCGCGGTCATCCCGCCGGAGGCGGGGATGACGGTGCAGCCGAGGCGCTCGGCGCCGTAGTGGGCGCCGAGGCCGCCGGTGAACAGGCCGTAGCCGTACGCGACATGCACCCGGTGGCCAGGCCGCCCGCCCGCGGCGCGGATGGAGCGGGCGACGAGTCCTGACCAGGTGTCGAGGTCGGCCGCCGTGTAGCCGACGACGGTGGGCTGGCCGGTGGTGCCGCTGGAGGCGTGCAGGCGGCGGACGTCGGCGACGGTGACCGCGAACATGCCGAAGGGGTAGTCCTCGCGGAGGTCGTCCTTGGTGGTGAAGGGGAAGCGGGCGAGGTCGGCAGGGTGCGGCAGTCGTCGGGGGTGACGCCGGCGGCGTCGAACCTGCGGCGGTAGAGGGGGACGTTGTCGTAGGCGTGGCGGAGCGTGGCGCGGAGGCGGTCGAGCTGGTACGCGCGGAGTTCGCCGGGGGACATGCGCTCGCCGGCGTCGAGCAGGGGGGTTCCTGCGTCGGTCGCCGTATCGGCCGTGCCCGTCGCCGTATCGGTTGGCGTGCCGGTCGTCGCGTCGCTCACGCTTGTCCCTCCGCGCCGTTCTCGTCGCCCGCGCCCGCCGTGCCGGTCCCGCGGTGCCCGCCGTGTGCTCCGTTCGGCCCGTACGCCCCCGCCACCGGGTCGCGGACGATACGGCTCCGGCCCCGGAACTCCGCGATCACCTCGTCGCCGCGCAGCACGCTCACGTCGTAGACCCCGTTCCGCCCGAAGCGCACCCGTTCCTCGGCCCGCGCCACCAGCACGTCCCCGACGTGCGCGGGCGCGGCGTACGTGATGTCCGCGCTCGCCGCGACGGCGACCCCGCGGCTGTTGCACGCGCAGGCGAAGGCGGTGTCGGCGAGGAGGAAGACGTAGCCGCCGTGGGCGATGCCGTGGCCGTTGGCCATCTCCGCCGTGATCGCCATCCGCAGCGTCGCGGCGCCCGGCACGGCCTCCAGCAGCTCGATGCCGTGGCGCCGGGCGGCGGCGTCGGCCGCGAACACCGTCGTGCCGTCGTGCGGCCTCGTGCCGTCGTGCGGCGAGGTCATGCGCTGCACCGCCTGACTCCCCTTGTGGCCCGACCGATCATTCGGTTAGCTTGCGGAGCGGCCGGATCCCAGTCAAGAGGTACGACAGGACGTACGAGATGACGGAGCACAGCACTGCGCCGGACGCCCCTCGCGCGCCCCGCGCGCCCCGCGCCATGGCGGTCGTCGGCGGCGGCCGGATGGGCGCCGGGATCGCGCAGTCGTTCGCGACCGCCGGGTCGCAGGTCGTGATCGTGGAGAGCGGCGCGGACGCGGCGGCGGCAGCGGTGGAGCGGATCGCCGGCGCGCTGCGGCGGGCCGCGGAGCGGGGCCGGCTGGCGGCGGGGGCGGACCCGCGGGAGGTGCTGTCGCGGGTGCGGGCCGTCGCGTCGGTCGCGGAGCTGCCGGCGGAGGCGGGTCTTGAGCTGGTCGTGGAGGCGGTGCCGGAGGACGCGGGGCTGAAGGCGCGGGTGCTGGCCGACGCCGAGCGGGCGGTGGGGCCGGACGCGGTGCTCGCGACGAACACCAGCTCGCTGTCCGTCGCCGAGCTGGCCGCCGCCCTGGGCCGGCCGGGGCGGTTCCTGGGGATGCACTTCTTCAACCCCGTACCCGCCTCGGAGCTGGTGGAGCTGGTCACCGCGCCGGAGACCGGCCCCGAGGCGCTGGCCGCGGCGCGCGGCTGGGTGCGGACGCTGGGCAAGACGGCGGTGGTCGTACGGGACTCGCCCGGCTTCGCCAGCAGCAGGCTCGGGGTGGCCCTGGGTCTTGAGGCGATCCGCATGGCGGAGGAGGGGGTGGCGGCGCCCGCGGACATCGACACCGCGATGGAGCTGGGCTACCGGCACCCGATGGGCCCGCTGCGCCTGACGGACCTGGTCGGGCTCGACGTGCGGCTGGCCATCGCCGAGCACCTGTGCCGGACGCTGGGGGAGCGGTTCGCGCCGCCGGAGCTGCTGCGGGCGAAGGTGGCGCGGGGTGAGCTGGGGCGTAAGACGGGGCAGGGCTTCTACGCCTGGCCGTGAGGCGCGCTCCCCGTACGGCCCGCGCGGGCCGTACGGGCTCCTCCGGTCCGTAGCGCATAGGGCGCGGGCGTGCCCGGCGGGGCGGCGCCCCGGGCGGACGGCGGTCCGGACCGGCGCGGGAAATGCGACCCGGGAGGGGTTCCCCCGCGGGGGCGTACTGCTCCGGCAGTACGACGCAGAGCATCCGCCAGGATGACGACTTTCGCCACCGATCGCGGGATCGTTGCTATATGAGCCCACTCATGCTGTCGGTGCTGCTTTCGCTGGTGTCAGCGGTGGCGTACGCCGGCGCCGCCCTCGTCCAGGAGCGTGTCGCGGCCACCACGACCGACGCCGACGGCGCGGCCGGGGCGTTCGCGCCGCTGCACCGCGGGAGCTGGTGGGCCTCCGTCGTGCTCAACGCCTCGGGCGCGCTGCTGCACGTGGTGGCGCTCGCGTACGGGCCGCTGAGCCTGGTCCAGCCGCTGGGCGCCCTGACCATCGTCTTCGCGCTGCCGATGGCGGCGGTGTTCCTCGGCCGCCGCGCCGGGCGGGCCGCCTGGCGCGGGGCGCTGCTGTCGACGGTGGGGCTCGTGGTGCTGCTGATGCTGGTGGGTCCCGTGGAATCCGGGGAGCTGGGCGGTACGACGGCGGTGGCGCTGGCCGTGGCGACGGTGAGCGTGCTGGCCGTGCTGACCCTGGCGGGCATCCGGATCCGGCACGCGGCGGCCCGCAGCGTGACGCTGGCGGTGGGCTCGGGCGCGGCGTTCGGCATGGCGTCGGTGTTCACCAAGGACGTCACCGCGGACTACACCGATCCGCTGGCGATCGGCATGATCGCGATCCTCGCCCCGGCCGGGCTGCTGCTGGCGCAGGCGGCGTACCGCGGTGCGGGGCTGTCGGCGCCGCTGGCGACGCTGACCGTGGTCAACCCCGTGATAGCGGCGGCGGTCGGCGTCACCGCGCTGGGCGAGACCGTGCGGTACGGGCTGGTGGGCGCCCTGCTCGCCGTCGGGGCGGGCGCGGTCGCCGCGGCGGGTCTGGTGGAGCTGACGGTGCAGGCGCACCGCGCGCCGGCGGACGGGGAGCCCGCTGCCGGGCCCGCTCCGGCGCCGGAGGGCGTGGCAGCGGCGCCGGTCACCGGCAAGGTGCCCGCACCCGCCGTGTCGCCGGAGGTGCGCACCCTGGCCGAGCCGGCCGCCCCGGTCCCGGACGAGCCCGGGGTGCCGCCCGGCTCCGTACCCGCGCCCACGCCCGCGTACCACGCGGGAGTGGCAGCGGCGGCGGCGCTCTACGAGACCGCCCCGGCCGCGGAGTCCGGGACGGACGTACGCGGGACGGAGACGCGCGGGACGGATGTGCCCGGCCCGGACGTGTCGACGGCGGACGTCTCCGGGACGGACGCGTCCGAAACCGGTCGTGCCGCCGCCACGCGCGCCGAGACCCGGGGAGCCGGGCCCCGTACCTCCGAGACCCCCGATACCTCCCCCGCCCCGGCGCCCGAGCCCGCGGCCCCGGAGCCGGAGGCTCCCGCCGCCACGGGCCCGTCTCCCGCGCTGACGGCGCTCATCGTCGCCGGTGCGGTGGCCTCCGGCGGCGCCGCGCTGACGCCGCACCACGTCGGCTGCTCCCGCTTATCCGCCCTGCCCGGCCCGCGCCGGGCCATGGCGCCAGGGACGGCCGCCCCCGCAGCGCCTGCCGGCGGTACCCCCGACGGCGACACCGAAGCCGCCCCGTATCCGTGCTGCGCGGAGGCTGTGCCATGGTGGCCCCATGCGTCGCATCACCGTGACCGCCTCCGCACTCCTCGCCGCGGTACTGGCCGCGTGCTCGACGGGGGACCCCGAGGCGGCCAATGGGGGTACCCCCGCCAGTGAGGGCGTAGCCGGTGGGGGAGGGGGTACCCCCACCAGTGAGGGCGTAGCCGGCGGGGCAAGGACCAGCCCGAGCCCGGCGCCCACGGATCAGGGCGTCCAGGAGCTGCGGGTGCGGGTGCTGGAGCGCCTGCCGCATGACCCCGAGGCGTTCACGCAGGGCCTGGAGCTGCGCGGGGACGTCCTCTACGAGGGCACGGGCCTGGCCGGCAGCTCCTCCGTACGCCGCGGCCCCGTCGGCGGCGAGCCCGTCGTCCGCCGCGACCTGCCCGCCCCGCTCTTCGGCGAGGGCCTGACGCTCGTCGGCCCCCGGCTCTGGCAGCTCACCTGGCAGAACGGCATCGCCATCGAGCGCGACGCGGACACCCTTGAGGAGCTGCGCCGCGTGCGCTACGCCGGCGAAGGCTGGGGCCTGTGCCTGGACCGTACAGGCGGCGGCGCCGGCGGCCGGCTCGTCATGAGCGACGGCAGCTCCCAGCTCGCGTTCCGCGACCCCGAGACGTTCGAGCTGACCGGCCGGGTGGACGTCACCCGCGACGGCGTACCCGTCGACCAGCTCAACGAGCTGGAGTGCACCCCCGACGGCAGCGTCTACGCGAACGTCTACCAGACCGACACCCTGGTCCGCGTCGACCCGGACACCGGCGCCGTCACCGCCGGCATCGACGCGTCGGGGCTGCTCAAGCCCGCCGAGCTGCGGGCCGGGGCGCTCCAGCTCAACGGCGTCGCCGCCGTCCCCGGCGGGGACGAGTTCCTGCTCACGGGCAAGTACTGGCCGCGGATGTTCCGGGTCGAGTTCGTGCCGCGGTGAGGCCGCGCTGAGGCTGCGGAAAAAAATTCGCGCGGATGTCGATCCGGCAGGGTGCCGTTCGACGCATGGGCAGAAGGACGGCACCCGGCCGCCCGCGACGAGAACGACGTGAACGACGAGAACGAGGAGACGCGCGATGCGCTACATGATGCTGATCGAGCCGGACCTGGAGCGCAGCCCCGAGGACGGCATGCCCAGCCAGGAGATCATGGACGAGATGGGCAAGCTGCTGGAGGAGATGACCAAGGCCGGCGTGCTGCTCGACACCGCCGGGCTGAAGCCCGCGGAGGAGGCCGTGCGGGTCACCTCCGACCGCGGGAAGCTGTCCGTGGTCGACGGGCCCTTCACCGAGTCCAAGGAGATGGTCGGCGGCTATCTGATCGCCCAGGTCGCGTCGAAGGAGGAGGCCCAGGAGTGGGCCAACCGCTTCCTGAAGGTGCACGGCGAGGAGTGGGTCATCACCCTTGAGCTGCGGGAGATCATGGAGCCGTAGCGGGTCGCGACGGCCCAGGTCAGGGCCGTTGCGAGTTGCCTTCGGCCGGGGCGGGCTGTTCTGATGTGGGGCTGTGACGGCTTCGCAGGACGCCCGCGCCCGGCGGGAGGACCCACCCGAGCCGCCCGCCGCCGCGCGGGGGGCGGTCGACCGCGCCGTGGCCGCGGTCTGGCGGATCGAGTCGGCGCGGATCATCGCCGGCGTGGCCCGTATCGTGCGCGATGTCGGCGTGGCGGAGGAACTGGCGCAGGACGCGCTGGTCGCCGCCCTGGAGCAGTGGCCTGCGGCGGGCGTGCCCGACAACCCCGGCGCGTGGCTGACGTCCGCGGCCAAGCGGCGGGCCATCGACCTCGTGCGCCGCAAGGAGCGCTACGCGCGCAAGCTGGCGGAGATCGGCCACGACCTGGAGAGCCGCCCCCCGGAGGGCGAGGCGCAGCTCGCCGCGGTCCTCGACGACGACATCGAGGACGACCTGCTGCGGCTGGTGTTCACGGCCTGCCATCCCGTGCTGTCCACGCCCGCGCGGGTGGCGCTCACGCTGCGGCTGCTCGGCGGGCTGACGACGGACGAGATCGCGCGGGCGTTCCTGGTTGCGGAGCCGACGGTGGCGCAGCGCATCGTACGGGCCAAGCGGACGCTGGCGAAGGCGGAGGTGCCGTTCGAGCAGCCGCAGGGGCCGGAGCGGGTGGAGCGGCTGGCGTCGGTGCTGGAGGTCATCTATCTGGTCTTCAACGAGGGGTATTCGGCGACCGCCGGCGACGACTGGATGCGCCCGGGGCTGTGCGAGGACGCGCTGCGGCTGGTGCGGGTGCTGGCGGGGCTGATGCCGCAGGAGCCGGAGGTGCACGGGCTGGCGGCGCTGCTGGAGATCCAGGCGTCGCGGGCGGGGGCGCGCACGGGGCCCGACGGCGAGCCGGTGCTGCTGCTGGAGCAGCACCGCGGGCGGTGGGACCACCTGCTGATCCGCCGCGGGTTCGCGGCGCTGGCACGGGCGCAGTCGCTGGTCGCCGCCGGGGCGCCGGGGCCCGGGCCGTATGCGCTGCAGGCGGCGATCGCCGCCTGCCACGCGCGGGCGCCGCGGGCCGAGGACACCGACTGGGAGCAGATCGTCCGGCTGTACGAGGCGCTGGCGCGGACGGCGCCGTCGCCGGTGGTGGAGCTGAACCGGGCGGTGGCGGTGTCCATGGCGTACGGGCCTGAGGACGCGCTGCGGATCGTCGACGGGCTCGCGGACGAGCCGGCGCTGAAGGACTACCACCTGCTGCCGAGCGTGCGCGGCGACCTGCTGCGGCGGCTGGGGCGGGCGGCGGAGGCGCGGGAGGAGTTCGCGCGGGCGGCGGAGCTGACGCGCAACGCGCAGGAGCGCACGCTGCTCCAGACCCGGGCGGAGTCCTCGCCGGACGGGACGTAGCCCCGGCTGTCTCCGCGGCGTCCGGCGCTCCACTGGAACGGATCCGCGTAAGCCCCGTACGGAAACGAACGACAACCGCCGCCCGGTGTGTGGGGCACCGGGCGGCGGTTGCGGTTCAGGCAGTGCTCGTGCGCTGGTCCGTGCGCGGTTACTCGACGACGTTGAGGAGCAGGTTCGGCGAGCCCGGCCCCGGGCTGCCGACGACGTCCTGGGACGCGCCCTCGGTCAGGGCCTGGGCGACCGCGTCCGGGGTGGCGTCGGGGTTGGCGCCGAGGTAGACGGCCGCGGCACCCGCCGCGTGCGGCGAGGCCATCGACGTGCCCGACATCTCCGCCTCGCCGCCGCCCATGGCGGCGCCGACGATGTCGACACCGGGCGCGTACAGGTCGAGGACGTCGCCGTAGTTGGAGAAGTACGCCTGCGCGTCCGTGTCGTCGGTCGCGCCGACCGTGATGGCCTCCGGCACCCGGGCCGGGGACGCGTTGCCGGCGTCGTCGCTCTCGTTGCCCGCGGCGACCGCGTAGGTGATCCCGGCCGCGATCGAGTTCTGCACCGCCGTGTCGAGCGCCTCGTCCACCGTGCCGCCCAGCGACATGTTGGCGACGGAGGGGCTCGTGGCGTTCTCGGTCACCCAGTCGATGCCGGCGACGACCTGCTCGGTGGTGCCCGAGCCGTTGTCGTCCAGCACCCGGACGGCCACGATGTCGGCCTGCTTGGCGACGCCGTACATGTCCCCGGCGACCGTCGAGGCGACGTGCGTGCCGTGCCCGTGTCCGTCGGTGGCGTCGTCGTCGTTGTCGATGGTGTCGATGCCGCTCGTGGCCCGGCCGCCGAAGTCCTCGTGCGCCATGTCGACGCCCGTGTCGATCACGTACGCCGTGACGCCCTCGCCCGCGGTGTCCGGGTAGACGTACTTGTCGTCGAGGTTCAGCTCCGGGGTGTCGATACGGTCCAGGCCCCAGGAGGGCGGGTCGATCTGCTCGCCGACCGCCTCGTGCTTCTGGTTGGCGTAGACCTTGTCGACGGCCGGGTCGGCGGCCAGCTCCCTGGCCTCCTGCTCGGTCATCTTCACAGAGTAGCCGTTCAGGGCCGCGGTGAAGGTCCGCTTCACCGTGCCGCCGTGCTCGGCGAGCACCGACTTGCCCTCCGCCGCCGCCGACTTCACGTTCACGGCCGACTTCTTCATCGTGACGATGTAGGTGCCCTTGACGGCCGTGGCGGAGCCGGCACCGACGATCCGGCCTTCTGCCGGGGCGGCGTTCGCGGGAAGCGCCACAACCGTGCCGATCGCCGCCGCGGCCACCGCCGACGCTATCCCGACGGCAACCTTCTTGCGCATCACTGCCATTGCGGGGTTCCTCCTCGTGGGGGGTGCACTGTGGGGGGTGCGCTGTGGGGCGCGATCGGAAGCACAACACGTGGGATCCCAGCGGGACAAGGGAACCGGGAATGCCGCATATCCCTCGTCAGATGCCATTCACCGCAGTTCGGCCGCGTCCGACCGGTCGTTCGTACGGATCTGGACGTCGCCCCCGGAACCGCCGGGTCCGCCGGCCGGACCGCCGTCCTCCGCACGGCTGTTGTCCGACGGCTGGACCACCCAGCCGAGGCTTGCCGCGTGCATCCCGAGCTGGAACCGCGTCGCGGCCCCGAGCCGCTCCATCAGGCCGTGCAGCCGGCGCTGGAACGTCCGGTAGCTGATCCCGAGCTGACGGGCCATCACCTGATCGGTCATCCCCGTGACGAGCAGCGTCAACAGCTTCGCCTCGTCCGGCGAGGGGCCGTCCGGAGCACCCGGCGGGCGGCCCGTGAGGTAGTCCGAGATCGGCAGCGCCCGCGCCCACAGCACCTCGAAGAACGCGCACAGCACCTCCAGCAGCCCGGAGGGGTGCACCACCACGCTGCTGGCCATCTCGTGCGGCGCGGCGCGCAGGGGGATCAGCGCGAGGCGGTCGTCCGAGATCAGCAGCTTCGTCGGCGTGTCCGCCATCACCCGGGCGTCCTCGCCGAGTTCGGCCGCGGCCTCGATCTCGGTGTCCAGGCGGCGCGCGTGAGCCAGCCCCGCGGTGTCGTAGATGGTCCGGTAGCCGATACCGCGCCGCAGCGTCTGCTTCTGCGAGGGCATCATCCCGGTCTTCGGATCCAGCCGGTCCGGGTCGCCGTTCGCGTACGGCGGCCGGTCGATGCCCCGGATCTGCTGACGGGCGCTGTGCTGGAGCTGTTCGACCTGGCGAATCACCGCCACCCGCCCTGTCACGATCTCGACCAGGTCCAGCGGATCGCCGCCCGCCGTGCTGGCCCGGAACCGGGCGGCGAGCAACTGGATATGACGGCGCGTACGGTGGATCTGCTCCTCCCGCGCGCGCAGCAGCGACTCGAAGGCGACCTCGGGCGCCACCGGCAGATAGCGCTCCTCTCGCCGCCCCCGCTCGGCGGCGTACCGCCCCACCAGGTTGAGCTGTTCGAGCGCGGTCAGCGCGGCCCGCACCCGGGTCGCGCTCAGCGCGAGTCCCGAACGCAGCTCGGACACGGTGACGGCGCCGTCCACCAGCGCCTCGTAGACCTGCTGTTGGACAGGGTCGAGATCAAGGGCCTCCCACATGCTGCGCATCCTGAGCGCAGTGGCGAGTTCACGTCAATGACCGAAGCGTGCCACGGCCATGATCGCGAATGTGGGTGATGGATCCATCACCCTGTGTGCCTGAGGTGAGGGCTGGGCGGGCCGGTGATCGCCCGCCGGACGGAACCTACTCCTCCAGCGTGATCGGGAGGCCGAAGAGCGGGAACAGCCGGTCCACGCCCAGGAAGTTGTTGAGCCCGGTGACCTTGCCGTCCTCGATCTCCAGGACCTGGATCGCCCAGCCGCGGTAGCCGCCGTTCCCGGGATCCGGGTGGTACTGCGCAAAGGCCGGCATGCCGTTCGCCGAGCAGGGGACCAGGCGGGAGCCGCGGCAGACCGAGCCGGTGCCGAGGAACCAAGTGCGCACGTCCTCCTGGCCCCGGAGCCACAGCGGCAGCGGGGGCATGGAGAGGATGACGTCCTCACGCATGAGCGCCGTGAGCGCATCCAGGTCGTACCGCTCGAAGGCGTCCACATACCGCTCGAGGAAGCGCTGCTGTTCCGCGTCCAGCGGCTTGGCCGGCTCGGAGTCGGCCGGCGCCTCGGTGGCCAGGGTGGCGCGGGCGCGCTGCAGCGCGCTGTTCACCGAGGCCACGGAGGTCTCCAGCAGCTCCGCGACCTCGCTCGCCTTCCACGCGAACACCTCCCGCAATATGAGCACCACGCGCTGGCGCGGGGGGAGATGCTGCAGCGCGGCGACGAAGGCCAGACGCACGGAGTCGCGCTGGGACGCCACCTCGGCGGGGTCGCCGCCCTCGGGGAGCACCTTCGCGTCCGGCATCGGCTCCAGCCACGTGACCTCCGGGAGGGCCCCGCCGAGGGCGGCCTCCGGGGGCGTGGCGGCCGAGCCGGGGGAGGACAGGTCCATCGGGCGGGCGCGGCGCTGCGGGCTGCCGTGCATGTCGAAGCAGACATTCGTGGCGATGCGGTACAGCCACGAGCGCATCGACGCGCGGCCCTCGAAGCGCTCGAAGCCCTTCCAGGCGCGCACCATCGTCTCCTGCACCGCGTCCTCCGCCTCGAAGGCGGAGCCGAGCATGCGGTAGCAGTACCCGGTCAGTTCGATGCGGTGGGACTCCAGGCGCTTCTCCACCGGCTCTTCTGCGGCGGGCTCCGCCACGGGGTGTCTGGTCACGTTTGCCATCGTACGGGCGGGCACTGACAGCGGTCGTGGGTCACGAAGATGCACAGAATTCAACGGCCAGTCGTCACAAGGTCTTACATATAGTCACCTGTCGTGGCACTGTGCGGATGTTGTTGATCAGAGCAACCGGACAGGAGTGCCCATGAGCGGTAGACCTACCCGTCGTACGGCCCTGCTCACCGCGCTCGGCGCGGGCGCAGCAGTCACCCTTCCCGCCGCCGCCGCGCACGCGGCCGGCGGAAAGCCCGCTCCGCCCGTCGCCGTCACCGACCAGAAGTCCCGCCGCGTCCTCATCCTCGACTCCCGCCTGCCGTGGGACTCGCCGGACGCCGTGCAGTGGGCCTTCTCGCCGGACGGCGACGAGAGGTACGCCGACCTGGCGCCGGAGGCGAGCTGGACGTACGTCGACGAGGCCAAGGCCCGCCGCCGCGAGGGCCGTACGTACCTGCTCACCACCGCCTCCTTCGGGTTCGCGGCCGTCGTCGAGGTGCCCACCGGCCGCCGCTACTGGGCCGGTGCCCTCGCCGGTGGTACGGACACGGTCAACCCGCACAGCATCGAGCTGCTCCCGGACGGCAACGTCGCCGTCGCCGGCAGCACCGGCAGCACCATCCGCCTCTACACCGCCTCGCAGGGCCCGGCCAGCGACACGTACGCCGAGTACCGCTTCGCCGACGCCCACGGGCTGCAGTGGGACGACACCCGCGGCGTGCTGTGGGCGATCGGCCATGACGAACTGATCGCGCTGAAGGTCGGCGGCACCCCCGCCGCGCCCACGCTCACCCGCGTCGACGCCGTCGCCCTGCCGCACCCGGAGGGCGTCTCGGCCAGCGGGCACGACCTCAGCCTGGTCGTGAGCAGCCCCGGCCGGATGTGGATCACCACGGGCTACGGCGTGTACCAGTACGACACCGCCACGCGGGAGTTCCGCGAGGACTACGCCGGCGCCGCGCAGATCAGCCGGCGCAGCGTGAAGGCCGTCACCGACGTGCGGGGCAGCGGCCGGGTCGCCACGACCGTGCCGGAGCCCGGCCTGGAGAAGACGTGGTGGACGACGACGGTGTCGACGCACAACCCGGAGGGCGCCCTCAAGCTCCCGGACAGCGGGATCTACAAGGCCCGTTGGTGGCAGTCGGAACCCCGCTGAACCCCGCCGGACCCCGGTGACGGGGCCCGGTCACCCCGCGCCGGCGGCCCCGCACCGGACCTGACCTCCGGTGAGGTGACGCCGGCGCCCTGAACGCCGGGGTCCTGAAGCCGGTGCTCTGAAGCCGGTGCCCCGAACGCCGGTGCCGGCCCGGCCGGTTCAGTCCCCCGGCTCCTCGGCGGTGGACCCGGCGCGCGTGCGCATCCACTCCTCGAACTCCTTGCGCACCCGCCGGTCCATCGCCATGGCCACCTCCGCCTCCAGCACCTCCATCGACACCGGCCGCAGTTGCTCCAGCGCGTCCGTCAGCCGCTCCACCTGCTCACCTGTCAGCTCGTCCGCGGGTGTCTCCAAGACGTCGGCCAGCACGTGGACGCGTATGAGCGCGGTGAACAGCTCGGCGAGGTCGTCGGCGTGCGCGCGCACCTCGCGGGCGGCGGCGAGCACGGCGGTCAGCGGCACGCCCTTGGCCACCAGCTTCGACGAGGTCTCCAGCAGCCGCCTGCTGACGTGGATGAACTCCTCGCCTTCCACGGCGACATAGCCCATGTCGATGGACGTCGCCAGGTTCTCCGGGGAGATCTCGCCGGCGAACCGGTCGGCCAGCTCCTCCGGCGTGACGCGCACCGGGGTCTCCTCCGACCACGGCTTGGTCAGCGTCTCCTGCAAGCCCAGGAGTTCGGCGGCGCCCCGCACGTCACGCCCGCTCTCGAAGGCGGAGATCAACTCCGCTATGCCGCCGAGGGTGTGGCCGCGGTCCAGCAGCGCGGCGATCGTCCGCAGCCGGGACAGGTGGCCCTCCCCGTACCAGGCGATACGGCCCTCGCGGCGCGGCGGCGGGAGGAGTTTGCGCTCGCGGTAGAAGCGCAGGGTGCGGACGGTGATGCCGGCGCGCTCGGCCAGCTCCTCCGTCCGGTATTCGCGTCCCACCGTCTGTCCCCTCCGCTGGTCTTGACCACCAAGGGTAGGACCTCCCGCCGACACCCCGCCCCCGGGCGGAAATCGATCACGCCGCCCCCCTACCCATCGGTAAGAGCACGTCCTACGCTCTCATTGTGCCAGTAAACGCTGGCGCAATCGCGACTCCACTGCTGGGAGGACGACGGCGATGACGCGCGAACACGTCAGGGTGGCGGTGATCGGCTCCGGCTTCGGCGGTCTCGGTGCCGCCGTACGGCTGCGCCGGGAGGGGATCACGGACTTCGTCGTGCTGGAGCGCGCGAGCGCGCTCGGCGGCACCTGGCGGGACAACAGCTACCCGGGCTGTGCCTGCGACGTCCCCTCCCACCTCTACTCGTTCTCCTTCGCGCCCAACGCCGAGTGGCCGCGCACCTTCTCCGGCCAGGAGCACATCTGGGACTACCTGGAGCAGGTCGCCGACGTCTTCGGCGTACGGCAGCACATCCGCTTCGACCACGAGGTGCGCAGCGTCCGCTGGGACGACGACGAGCTGTACTGGGAGATCGACACCGCGCACGGCGAACTCACCGCCGACGTCGTGGTCTCCGCCACCGGCCCGCTGTCCGACCCCAAGGTCCCGGACATCCCCGGCCTCGACACGTTCCCCGGCACGGTCTTCCACTCCGCGCGCTGGGACCACGACGTGCCGCTGGGCGGCAAGCGCGTCGCCATGGTCGGCACCGGCGCCTCCGCCATCCAGATCGTGCCGTCCATCCAGCCCGAGGTCTCCCGGCTCACCGTCTTCCAGCGCACTCCGCCGTGGGTGCTGCCGCGTGTGGACCGCGCCATCAGCGGCCCCGAGCGGTGGCTGCACGCGCGCGTACCCGCTACGACCAAGCTGCGCCGCGGCATCCTGTGGGGCCTCCGCGAACTTCAGGTGCAGGCGTTCACCAAACATCCCGACGAGCTGGGATTCGTGGAGAGCATGGCGAAGCGGAACCTGGCCCGGGCCGTCAAGGACCCCGAGCTGCGCCGCAAGCTCGTCCCCGACTACCGCATCGGCTGCAAGCGGATCCTGCTGTCCAGCGACTACTATCCGGCGCTCGCCCAGCCCAACGTCGACCTGGTCGCCTCCGGTCTGCGTGAGGTGCGCGGCTCGACCCTCGTGGCCGCCGACGGCACCGAGACCGAGGCCGACGCGATCATCTTCGGCACCGGCTTCCACGTCACCGACATGCCCGTCGCCGACCGCATCAAGGGCCGCGACGGCACGACGCTCGCGGAGGCGTGGAGCGGCGGGATGGAGGCGCTGCGCGGCGCCAGCGCGGCCGGCTTCCCGAACCTGCTGACGATCATCGGCCCCAACACCGGCCTCGGGAACAGTTCGATGATCCTCATCATCGAGGCGCAGTTGAACTACATGGCCGACTTCGTACGCAGCCTGGACCGACTGGACCGCCGCGGCGGCCGGGTCGCGCTCGACGCGCGGCCGTCCGCGGTGCGGAACTGGAACGCGCGGGTGCAGGAGCGGATGAAGCGCACGGTGTGGAACACCGGGGGCTGTGACAGCTGGTACCTGGACGCCAACGGGCGCAACACGACCGTGTGGCCGGGCACGACGACCGAGTTCCGGAGGGTGACGAGGAAGGTGCACGCGGACGAGTACGAGGTGCTGCGCACCGGGGAGGGGGCGCTGCGCACCGGGGAAGGTGGGCTGCGCACCGGGGAAGGTGGGCTGCGCACCGGGGAAGGGGCGCGAAGCGCCGGAGGAGGGGCGTTGCGCGTCCCGAAACCCGCCGGCGCGCGCCGGGACGAGGGGGTTGTCCGATGACCCGGCGCACGCACGTCACGACCGGCCCGTACGCCCCGCCCGTACCCCGGCGCGAGCTGGCCGCCCGCTCCGCCGACGGCACCCGGCTCCACGTCGAGGAGCACGGCCCGCAGGACGCGCCCGCCGTCGTCCTCGCGCACGGCTGGTGCTGCTCGACGGCCTTCTGGGCGCCGGTCGTCCGGCAGCTCGCGCCCGGCCACCGCGTCATCGTGTACGACCAGCGCGGCCACGGCCGCAGCGCCGCCGGCGACTGCGGCTCGTACCACACCGACACCCTCGCCGACGACCTCGGCGCCGTGCTCGACGCGGTGCTGGCGCCCGGCGAGAAGGCCGTGATCGGCGGTCACTCCATGGGCGGCATGACGCTGATGGCCGCCGCGGGGCGGCCGTACCTGCGCGAGCGGGCCGCCGCCGTGCTGCTGTGCAGCACGGGCAGCGCGGGGCTGGTGCCCGAGGCGCGGGTGGTGCCGCTGCGGGCCCGGGCGCTGCGCTCCGCGGTGCAGCGCGCGCTGCTGGTCTCCCGGCTGCCGATGGGGCCGGTGACGCCGCTGTCGAAGAAGGTGCTGGCATCGGCGATCGTGGGCCGCGGCGCCACCCCGGCGCAGATCGAGGCGAGCGCCCGTATCGTCTTCGCCACCCCGCGCAAGGCGCGGGGTGCGTGGGGGCGGGTGCTGGCGGCGCTCGACCTGGACGCCGAGGTGCCGCGGATGCCGGTGCCGGCCGCGGTGGTGCACGGCGGCGCCGACCGGCTCACGCCGGTGTGGCTGGCGCGGCGGATCGTCGAGCTGCTGCCGGACGGCGCGGAGTTCACCGAGCTGGACGGCCTGGGGCACATGACGCCGATCGAGGCGCCCTACGCGGTGGCGGAGGTGCTGCGCGGGCTCGTACGCGACCACCTGGCGGGCACGCCGGCGGGGGCGCAGGCTGAAGGGGACGGCGGCACGGCCGCCGGGACCGCCGGGACCGCCGGGACACCTGCCCAGACGACTGCCGAGACTGCCGATACGGCTGCCGGGCCGGCCGCTGCGGCGGCCACCGAGAAGGAGGAGGCGGGCGCATGAGCCGCCGGCGCGGACTTGAGGGCAAGACCGTCGTCGTCACCGGCGCCGCCCGCGGCGTCGGCGCGCTGCTGGCGCGCCGGCTGGCGGCGCGCGGGGCGCGGCTCGCGCTGGTCGGGCTGGAGCCGGACGAGCTGAAGAAGGTCGCCGACTCGCTGCCGGGCGACGCCGCCCACTGGCATGCGGACGTCACCGACCACGAGGCGATGGCGGGCACCGCCACCGAGGTCGAGGAGCACTTCGGCGGCGTCGACGTCGTCGTCGCCAACGCGGGCGTCGCCACCGGCGGCCCGTTCCTCGACTCCGACACCCGCTCCTTCGACCGCGTCATCGAGGTCAACCTGCTGGGCAGCGTCGCCACCGCCCGCGCCTTCCTGCCGGCGCTGGTCCGCGCGGGCGGCTACCACCTCCAGATCGCCTCGCTCGCCGCGCTGGCGCCCGCGCCGATGATGGCCGCGTACTGCGCGTCGAAGTCCGGCGTGGAGGCGTTCGCGCACTGCCTGCGCGGCGAGGTCGGCCACCAGGGCGTGGACGTCGGCGTCGGCTATCTGAGCTGGACCGACACCGACATGGTGCGCGGCGCCGACGAGGACGACGTGCTGCGGGACATGCGCGGGCGGCTGCCGTGGCCGTCGAACAAGACGTATCCGCTGGCGCCCGCCGTCGAGCGGCTGGTCGCGGGCATCGAGCGGCGCTCGCCGCACGTCTACGGGCAGTGGTGGCTGCGCGGCATGCAGTCGGTGCGCGGCGCGCTGCCGTCGGTCGTCAGCGGGCCGGTGGCGCGGCGGGAGATGCGGAAGCTGGCGCCGCGGCTCGCGGCGACGCGGGCGGCGCGCGGCGGGCTGGTCGGCGCGGGCGGCGCGGCGGACGAGCGGACGCGGTCGCTGCGGGAGACGCGGGACGCGTAGCGCGGCGCGGGACCACGGCGAAGGGGCGCACCCGCGCGGGAGCGCGCCCCTCGTACGTGGCTCAGCCAGGCCGTGTCAGGGCCGCTCCGCGTCGCCGCGGCCTTCCTGCATACGGTCACGGTCCTGCTCCGCGCCCTCCTGGGCGCGCTGCGACTTGTCCTGGCCGGACTCCTGCCCGCGCTCGCGGCTCTGCTGCGCCTTCTGCGCGGCTTCCTTGGCCTTCTCCGCCGCCTCGCCGGCCATGTCCTTCGCCTTGTCGAATGCGCCCATTCTTGTCACTCCTAGTGAGAGAGGGTTTCGGGCTCTCATCAGGCTTACATGGATGGGCGAATGCCGCATTTCGGGGCCAAGTGCCGTTACGCATCCTGCCTCTTCCGGGTCCCGTCCGCGCGCCGCGTGCGCGGCGGCAACGGCGGCCGGCTGCGGTCCGGCACGTCCGTGAAGTCCGGCGGCACCGCCGGCGGGTGCTCGCGCAGCAGGTCCAGGGCGGTGGCCACCGCGACGTTCAGCTCGGAGGTCCGGCCCTCCGCCCAGTCCAGCGGCGTGCGTTCGGCGACCACGTCGGGCGGGACGCCGGCGTTCTCCACGCCCCAGCCGTACTCGTCGAACCAGGCCGCGTTCATCGGCACCGTGATCACCGTGCCGTCGGCCAGCCGGTGCCGGCCCGTCATCCCGACCACCCCGCCCCACGTCCGCAACCCCACCACCGGGCCGAGGCCGAGCAGCTTGAACGCCGCCGTGATCATGTCGCCGTCCGACGACGTGGCCTCGTCGGCCAGCGCCACCATCGGCCCGCGGGGCGCGGTCGAGGTGTACGAGACGGGCTGGGCGTTGCGCGTCAGGTCCCAGCCCAGGATCGAGCGGGTCAGCTTCTCCAGCACCAGCTCGCTGATGTGCCCGCCCGCGTTGCCCCTGACGTCCACGATCAGCGACTCGCGGTTCATCTCCATCCGCACGTCCCTGTTGAACTGCGCCCAGCCGCTGGCGACCAGGTCCGGGATGTGCAGGTAGCCGCAGCGCCCGCCGCTCAGCTCGTGCACCACCGCGCGGCGGGCCGCCACCCAGTCCTGGTAGCGCAGCGGCCGGTCGTCGATGAGCGGCACCACGGCCACCCGGCGCAGCCTCCCGCCGCCGCCCTCAAGCGCGAACGTCAGCTCCACCGACGTGCCCCCCGCCCCGTCCAGCAGCGGGTACGGGCCGGTGACCGGGTCGACCGCGCGGCCGTCGACGTGGGTGAGCACCGAGCCGTCCGGGATGCCGGTGCCGGCCAGCGGGGACCGGGCGCGGGTGTCGGAGGAGTCGCCGGGCAGGATGCGGGCCAGCGCCCAGCCGCGGCCGTCGCGGGTGCGGACGAAGTTCACACCGAGGAAGCCGATAGGGCGCTGGTAGTGCGGCGGGCCCTCGTTGCGGCGGGCGGGGGTGACGTACGCGTGCGACGTGCCCAGTTCGCCCAGCACCTCGCGCAGCAGGTCGGCGAACTCGTCCGGCGAGGCCACGCGGTCCAGCAGCGGCCGGTACTGCGCCAGCACCGCGTCCCAGTCGACGCCGCACATGTGCGGCTCCCAGAAGTACGCCCGGATGATCCGGCCGGCCTCGGCGTACGCCTGGTGCCACTCGGCTACCGGGTCCGCGGTGTGCAGGACCCGCCGCAGGTCGATGTAGACGGTGGTGTCCGGGTCGGCCCGGTCGGTCGCCGGGATCGCGCGCAGCGAGCCGCCGTCGTTGGCCACCAGCCGGCTGCCGTTGCCGCTCACGGCGATCTCCGTCACCAGCGACGTCAGCTCGGTGAGCCGGGCGGTGGAGATGTCGAAGTGCTCCAGCGTCGGGCGGCCGGAGGTGTCCGCCGGGTTGGCGAACGTCTCGCCGAGCGCGCCCGAGATCGGCCAGCGCAGCCACACCAGCCCGCCGCGCGCGACGGGCACCAGCGAGGAGTACTTCGACGCCGGCACCGGGATCGGCGTCACCCGGCTCTCCAGCCCCTCCGGCTCGACCAGCACGGTGGAGCCGGGGCCGGTCGCCTCCGCCGCGGCCGGCCCGACGGGGTCCATCCCGCCGGCCGCGGGCCGGCCCTCGGCGGAGAGCGCGAACGGCGACGGCGTCGCGGAGTGCAGCGGCACGAGGTAGGGGCGGGAGCCCAGCGGGAACGACAGGTCTCCGGTGTGCACGTCGTACACCGGGTCGAAGCCGCGCCAGGACAGGAACGCCAGATAGCGCCCGTCACGCGTGAACACCGGCTCCTCGTCCTCGAACCGGCCGTCCGTCACGTCCACGATCGTCCGGTCCGCGATCCGGGCGATCTTGATCTGCCGCAGCGAGCGGCCGATGCCCGGGTGCGCCCAGGCGAGCCATTTCGAGTCCGGCGAGAACGACAGGTCGCGTACGGGCCCGTTGACCGACCGGATCAGCTCGGTGACCTGGCAGTCGCCCGCCGCCTCCGCCGGCGACAGCTCCTCCGCGGCCCGTACCGCCTCCGCGAACTCCTCCGCCACCTCCGCCGACATCCGCTCGTCCGCGCGCACCCGCTCCGGCACCCGCACCAGCAGCAGCCGGCCGTCGTGCGAGGCGATCGCGATCTGCCGCCCGTCCGGCGACGGCACCAGCGCCAGCACCCGGCCCAGCCGTCCCGCCGCCAGCCGCAGCGGCTCGCCCACGGCGCCGGTGCGCGGCAGGTCGGCGATCTCGATGGCGTCGTCGCCGGCTGCGTCCGTGACGTACGCGACGCGGTTGGTGTCGCCCAGCATCCTCGGCAGCCTGATCCGCACGCCGGGGGTGTCGGTGATGGTGCGCGCCGGGCCGTCGCGGTGGGTCAGCCAGTACAGCGCGCCGCGCACCGCGATTGCACTGGCGCGCCCGGTGGTGTCGACGGTCAGCCCCTGGACGTTGTTCTGCGCGGCCACCTGGTACGGCCGCCGCCCGACCCGCGGGCTGCCGAGCCGCACGTCGAGGCGGCGCGGCTGGCCCGCGGGGCTGAAGTCCTCGGCGAGCCACAGCTCGCCGGCGCACTGGTAGACCACCCGGAGGCCGTCCGTGGCGGCGTTCCTGGCGTAGAACTCGGCGTGGTCGCTGTGCCGGCGCAGGTCCGTGCCGTCGGGGAGGCAGGAGTAGAGGTTGCCCACGCCCTCGTGGTCGGAGAGGAAGGCGATCCGGACGGCGGCGGGCGGGCCGACGAACATCACGCACTCCACGTGTCCGCCGAGGTCCGCGAGCAGCCGATGGCCGTGCAGGTAGATGCGGCCGGTGGCCCCGCCGCGGTAGCGCTTCCAGGCGGCGGGCTCGTGCGGCGGGCGGCCGGTGAGCAGCAGCGTCCTGCGGGAGCCGGCCAGCTCGGCGACGGCGATGTCGTCGACGGGGCCCCAGGGCAGCCGGCGCCCGGGGGAGCCGTCGGTCGGCACCAGATAGGACCAGGTCTGGTACGACAGCGGCTGGCCCTGCGAGGACACCGCGAGGATCTGCGCCGCACCGTCCTCGCCGGCGCCCGGCGGCGTCCAGCCGCACACCCGGGTGTCCGGGCTGCCCCAGTACGTCAGCCGCCGGGCCCCGCCGCCCTCCGCGGACACGACGTGGATCTCGGCGTCGAGGCTGTGCCAACTGGTGAACGCGATGGACCGCCCGTCCGGCGAGAACCGCGGGTGACCGACGCGGGTGCGGTCGACGGTCAGCCGCCACCCCCGTTCGGGCTTGGCGCCGGGGGCCGGCAGCGGGGTCACCCACAGGTCGTCCTCGGCGGCGAAGCAGAGGAGGTCGCCGTGCAGGTGGGGGAAGCGGAGGTAGGGCAGGCCGGGGGCGGGCGCGGCGGTGCTGTCGGAACCGGCTGTCACAATCTCCATATTTCGCGGCGTAAGGGGACACGGCAAGTCGGGCGGAGGCCGTCGCGGGCCGGGCCGCCGCCGCTCTGGCCGGGAGGGGCCGGGGCACCGGGCGGGCCGGGGCGCCGGCCGCCGGGCGGGCCGGGCGCCGGGTGCGGGGCGGGCCGGGCGCCGGGTGCGGGGCGGGCCGGGCGCGGGCCGCGGGGCGGGCGCCGTCGCGCAGGCCGGGGCGCGCCGGCCACCGCCTGCCGCCTGGAAATCCCCTTCGGCCGGGCCCGTAGCGGGCATAGGGTCCGAAGCATGCCCGAACTCCCTCCCGTGATACCGGCTCCGTCGCTCTCCCCCGAACCCTCCGACGCCACCGTCGCCGTGCTCCGGCGCTTCCCGGTCAAGTCCATGCTCGGCGAACGGCTGCCGGAGCTCGTCATCGACGAGCGCGGCACGGTCGGCGACCGCCTCTGGGCCGTCACCTACGGCGACGGCAAGTTCGGCAGCGGCAAGAACTCCCGCCGCTTCCGCCGCACCGAGGGCCTGCTCCACTTCTCCGCCTCCTACGCCCCCGCCCGCGACGGCGCCACCGGCCGCCCGCACGTCGTCACCCCCGACGGGTCCGACCTGCGCGACGACGCCCACCTCGCCGAGCTGCTCGGCGTGGACGTACGGCTGGCCCGCGAGGGCGCCGTCTCGCACTTCGACGAGTGCGGCGTGACGCTGATCGGCACCGCCTCCCTGCATGCGCTCGGCCATCTCCTCGGCGATACCGAACCGGCCGACGCCCACCGCTTCCGCAAGAACATCCTTCTGCACACCGAAGACCCGTGGATCGAGGAGGACTGGGTGGGCCGGGAGGTGGCCGTGGGCGACGAGGTGCGGCTGCGGATCACCAAGCGCGTGAAGCGCTGTGTGATGACGACCATGGCGCAGCGCGACCTGCCGGAGGACCGCCGGGTCCTCAAGACGCTCACCGCCGACCGCGGGATGTGCATCGGCGTGGGCGCCGAGGTCCTGACCCCCGGCACCGTACGCCCCGGCGACACGGTACGTCCGGTCTGACCGGCGCCGGCGCCGGTCAGACCGCCCCTGATCAGCCCGCCGGCGGGGGAGCCGCGGGCGGCGGACCAGCCGGCGGCGCTATCGGCGGGGGCGCGGCCGGAGCCGGCGGCGCGGCTATGGCCGGCGCCTGCGGTGCCGCGTCGTACGGCTGCGGCTGCTGCAGGAACTGCGGTGCGGGCTGTCCCGTCGGCTGCGGCAGTACGCCACCGCCCGCCACCGGCGACCCGGACGCCCCCGCCGCCGTCTCCGGTGCGCGCAGCATCATCGCGATCACCGTGACGGCTATCAGCGAGCCGCCGACATAGGTGGCCAGCACGAGCCAGCCCTCCGTGTCCTTCGTGTACTCGTCCCAGCCGAGAACGGGAACCCTGTTCCCCTCGGGAACCTCGTTCGGGTAGTCGGTGATCGTCATGCCGATCATGCGGCGGACGTAGATGTAGAGGTAGACGCTGAGGACCGTGATCGCCGCGCCGCGCGCCGCCGGCCTGCGCATCAGCGCCAGCACGCCCACCACCAGCAGCGCGCCCGCGAGCACCGCCTCCCAGTACTCCGTGGTGCCCGCGAGCACCGGGAACTGCGATTCGCCGGCGTCCACCAGCCCCTTGAAGTACGCCCCGGCGTCGGCCCCGTCCCGGGTCAGCATGCGCACGATCCAGCCGACGAGCGCGAGCCCGAGCACCAGCGTCAGCCCACCGGCCGTCAGATAGACCTGGGACCCCCGCACCGGCGCCGCCGCCGTCCCCGCGGCCGGCCGGTCGCCCGCCCGCAGCATCAGCACGACCACCGCCGCCGAGTACAGCAGGACGACGGACCAACTGCTGATGATCGCGACCTCGAGGTCGTTGCCCCCGATGTACCACTGCCGGAACTGGTCGCTCGTCGCCAGGCCGATCAGCTCGCGCGCCGCGGTCAACAGCATCACGAGCCCGCACAGCAGCGCGGCCCCCCGCCCCGCCCGCCGGTTCATCGCCACGACCAGCCCCGCCACCAGCAGCGCCGCCGTGAACGCCCACACGTACGGGTTGAACAGCTCGGGCTCCAGCAGAACGCGCGGGTCGTACAGCGCCCTGAGGAAGTCGCCGACCCCGGTGCTCACATGGTCGAAGTCGTAGGAGAGCCAGACGACCACGAGGCGGCCCAGGACCGTGAGCAGCACCGCCACGGCCAGATATGCGCCCAGGTGCCGCGGCGCATGCCGGTCCGACGCTGTCCCGGGCTGCCGTTTTGCCCCTTGACCGAGCACTGTCATGGTCATCCCCCGTTGTCCGTCTTGCAGAGATTCCATCGTGCGGGGGATCGTCCGCGGAGAAAACCCCTGTGGATAACCCCTGTTGCGTACTTGTCACCGTTGCGGACCGGCCGGCTGCGCGGCCGGCGGCACCCGCACACCCCCGGCCGCCGCCACATCCGGTGCTACCGTTTCCGTAGTGGGGCATTCCGCAGGCATGGAGCACGCCTGCAGGGGCCTGGGTCCCGCGCCAGATCCGGCATCTCGGTACGTGGTATGACCGCCCCCCCACATGCGGAAGGAGGTTGGGGACGGGACCTCCACGGGCACCCGCCCCCGGCTACCCATGAATCGCAGAAAATTATCGGCAGTCGTCGCTCTGGGGCTCGCGTTGACGTTGTCCGCGGGCCTGGCGCCGGCGGCTGCCTCAGCGTCACAGGCCCCGGCGTCACCAGCCGGATCACAGCAGGTCCAGGTAGCGCTGACCCAGGTCGCGACCGCGGCGGCGCCCACCGCCGGCGCCGCCGGGCCTGACGGCACGGTGTGGATCGGCGAACGCGCCGGTGCCGTACGGGTGCTCGACGACCAGGGGCTGAGTGAACCGGTCATCGACATCACCGGCGAGACCACCACCGACGGCGAACGCGGGATCGCCGACATCGAGTTCAACCCCGACTTCACCCGCTTCTACCTGTCCTACACCGACATCGACGGCCACAGCACCATCGACGAGTTCGACGTGGCCGACGGCGAGGTGCAGGCGGACACCCGGCGCACCGTCTTCTTCCAGGAACAGCCGGGCCCCGCGCACAACTCCGGCCACATCGCGTTCGGCCCCGACGGGATGTTCTACATCTCCCTCGGCGACGGCGACTTCTCCCTGGAAGGCGACCCGTACGGCAACGGCCAGAACCTCGGCACCCTGCTGGGCAAGGTGCTGCGCGTCGACCTGGACGCCGGCGACCCGTACGGGATTCCGGCCGGCAACCCGTTCGTCGACGTCCCGGGCGCCCGCGGCGAGATCTGGGCCTACGGCCTGCGCAACCCGTGGCAGTTCTCCTTCGACGCCGCAACCGGCGACATGTGGATCGGCGACGTGGGCCACCTGGAGCGCGAAGAGATCAACCTCGCCCCCGCCGCCACCGGCGGCCAGAACTACGGCTGGCCCCTCATGGAGGCCACCCGGCCGCACCAGGGCACGGAACCGGACGACCACGCCCCGCCCGTGCACGAGTGGCAGCACGGCCTGACCGGCGCCTGCGACTCGGTCACGGCCGGCTACGCCTACCGCGGCGAGGAGATCCCGGACCTCCAGGGCGCGTTCGTGTTCGCCGACTACTGCAGCGGCGGTCTGCAAGCCCTGCAGACGGAGAACGGCCAGGTGACCGAGGTGCTCGACCTCGGCGCCAACGCCGGCTGGGTGAGCACGTTCGTGCAGACGCGCGACAACGAGCTGTACGTGATCGACATGGGCGGCTTCGGCGGCGGCGGAGGCACGCCCCAGGGCGCCGTCTACCGCATCGGTCCCGCCTAGCAGCACCCGCGCAGGTGCCGCGGTCCGCCGTCACCGGCGGCGAACCGCGGCGAACCGCGGCGAACCGCGACACACCTGCGGACCGCGGCGAACCGCGGCAAACCTCCGGGGCGTACGAGCCCCGCCACCGGCCCCGCTACCCCGGCAGCAGCACCAGCGCGATCCCCGCCACCATCAGGCACGCCCCCGCGATCCGCGGCGCGCCGAAGCGCTCCTTGAGGAACACCGCCCCGATGGCAGCCCCCACCACGATGCTCGACTCCCGCAGCGCCGCTATCGGCGCCAGCGGGGCGCGCGTCTGCGCCCAGAGCACCAGCCCGTACGCCGTGATGGAGATCGCCCCGCCCAGCAGCCCGCGCACCGCCACCGGCCGCAGTTCGCGCACCGTCCCCGGCCCGCGCCGCACCAGCGCCGCCAGCGGGATCCACGGGCCCATCAGCAGCACCAGCCACGCCGTGTAGCCCATCGCGCTGCCGGAGTCGCGGACGCCGACGCCGTCGACGATCGTGTACGCCGCGATGGACAGGCCCGTCGCGAACGCCGCGGCCAGGGCCGGCCAGTGCGGCCGGGTGTCCGCGCCGCGCAGTCCCCACAGGGCGATGCCGCTCAGCCCCGCGCACGCCACGGCGACGCCCGCCGTCTGCCACAGGCCCAGCCGCTCGTCGAGGAAGAGATGCGCGACCGCCGCGACGACCAGCGGGGCCGTGCCGCGGGCTATCGGGTAGACCTGCCCGAAGTCGCCCAGTTTGAACGACTGCATGAGCAGCGTCATGTACACGAGGTGGAGGCCGACCGACGACAGCAGCCACGGCCAGGCTCCGGCCGCCGGGAACGGCACGAAGAACACCGCGGTCCCCGCGATCGCCACGTCGCCCACGCCGATGAGCGCGAAGACCACCAACTGGTCCTTCACACCGTGGGCGATGGCGTTCCACGAGGCGTGCATCACGGCGGCCAGCAGGACCGCCGCGGCTATGAGGGGGGTCACTCCCCGGGCTCGCGCACCTCGGACACGTCGGTGACCCGCGCGCCCGCGTGCGCGACGAGGTCTTTGGGGGCGAGGGGGAACACGGTGTGCGGGTCGCCGGCGGCGGCCCAGACCTCGCCGTGGTCGAGGAGCCCGCGGTCGGCGAGCACCGTCATCCGCGTCACGTGCCCGAAGGGCGGTACGCCGCCGATGGCGTACCCCGTGGCCTCGCGCACCATCGCCGCGTCCGCCCGGCGCACGCCCCCGGCGCCCAACTCGGCGCGTACGCGCTCGGTGTCCACGCGGGAGGCGCCGTCCATCAGGACGAGCACCGGTACGCCGTCCGCGGCGAAGATCAGGGACTTGACGATCTGGCTCAGCTCGCAGCCGATGGCCTCCGCCGCCTGCGCGGCCGTGCGGGTGGCGTCGGGGAAGCGGCGTACCGGGACGGTCAGGCCGAGTTCGGCGAGGGCGGCGGCGAAAAGCGGGTGTGCGGCGTCGGCTGTCGTCATGGAGGCGACGTTAACCCCCGGTGTCCGGGCCGTGCGAACCCATTCCGCCCCCCGGGACCCGGCGCCGTCCGCGACCGGGCCCCGGTCCGTACGCCTCAGCCGCCGTGCGCCGCCAGCACGTCCCGCACCAGCGGGCCCGCGAACTCCCCGCCGTGCCCGATGTTCGGCACCGTGGCCGCCGCCGCCAGGTCACCGCGGTACGCGGTGAACCAGGCGTCCGTCTCCTCCTGCCCGCCCATCTCCGCCGAGCCCGTCTTCGCGCCCACCTGCCCGGTCAGCCCGCTCATCGCGCCCGCCGCCGTCCCGTACGACGCCGTCGCCTCCATCAGCTCCCGCAGCGACTGCGCCGTCTCGGGCTCCATCGTCCGCGGCGCGGTCGCGAACTGCCGCCCGTCGAACTCCTGCGGCACCAGATACGGCTGCTTGAAGACGCCGGCCTTCGCGGTCGCCGACACCGACGCCATCGTCAGCGGGTTCATCCGTACGCCGCCCTGGCCGATCAGCGACAGCGCCATCTCGACACCGGACTGCACCGGCACCGCGCCGTCGAACGTGCGCACACCCGTCTGCCAGTTGAGCCCGATGCCGAAGACGTCCCGGGCCTGCTTCGTCAGGTCGTCGTTCTCCAGCTCCTCGGCCATCGAGATGAACGCGGTGTTGCAGGAGGCGGTGAAGGACTCCGCGAACGTGCCGCCCTCGATGGTGAAGGAGTTGTCGCCGACGTTCTCGAACTCCCAGCCGCCGTACGCCTTGTACCGCGGGCACGGGTGCGGCTCGTCGGGCGCGGCCAGCCCCTTGTCCATGAGCATCGAGGCCGTGATGACCTTCATCGTCGAGCCGGGCGGCAGCGAGCCCTGCAGCGCGGTGTTGAGGCCGCCCGGGACCTGGTTGGCGACCGCGAGCACCTCGCCGGTGCTGGGCTTCAGCGCCACCAGCGCCGCGCCGCCGTGCTTGGCGACGGCCGCCTCCGCGGTCTTCTGGACGTCCGCGTCCAGCGTCGTCTTCAGCTTGCCGTGTTTGGGCTTGGCGAGCACCAGAAGCGTCTCGGGCGTGGCCGCCTTGTCGTCGTCCTTCCCCTTGCCCTTCTGCTTGCCGGCCGGCTCCGTCCAGACCCTGACGCCCGCCCTGCCGCCGGCCTTGGCGCCGTAGCGCTCGCTCAGGTCGGTGATGAGGGGCGCGAGCGAGGGGTACTTCCCGGGGCCGAGCCTGGCCCCGTTGCGGTCGAAGACCTTGATCGGCGGGGCCTCGGTCGACCCCGTGCGCAGCCGCTCGCCCTCAGCGAGCTTGGGGTGTATGAGGGAGGGATCCCAGGCGATCTCGACCTCCCCCGTCTTCTCGTCCCGTACGGCCTCCAGCGCCGAGCTGTACGCCCAGGGCTTGACGGTGTCCTCGAAGGTCACCTCGGCATCGACGCTGAACGGCACCTTCGTGCCGGACGGCCGGCCGGGCGTCAGCTTGACCTGCTCGACGCCCGCGTCCTTGCGGTACGACGTGAGGCCGGCGAGCGCCGCCTTTCTGTCGTCCGTCATCCCGGCGGCGATCTCGGTCCTGCCGCCGGCCCAGGCGGCCAGGAACTCGTCGGCGGCCCTGCCGGCCTCCTTGGGGCTGGGCGGCCCGGTCTTCACCGGATCGGATGAGGCCGGCGCCGACAGCGCGCTGCCGCTGTTCTCGGCCTTGTCGTCCTCCAGGAAGCTGTACGCGCCGAACCCCGCCGCGCCGACGACCGCGGCACCGGCTCCGACGATCACTGCGATCCGGGTGCGCGTCAGTCCCGCCGACGCACCTGTTCGGGCGCGTCTGCGCCGGTGGCTGCCCGCCATCTGCCGTGCTCCCTCTGCGCGCCCCGAGACCATAACGACCCTGCGTCAAGCACATTAAGCCACCTGCCGCACCGGCGCCCACCCGTGGTGACCAGGCTCAGACCCAACTGGGCAGCCACATGCGCGCTTCCCAGGCGTCGCGCGTGAGGGTCTCGCCCGTGTAGATCGGCCAGAAATAAATGAAGTTCCACAGCACGAGGAGGACGAGCACGCCCGCCGCGACCACGCCCGCCGCTCTGCGCCATTCGGTGGGCTGGCCGAGGCCGGTGCCGGTGCCGGGGCCGGTGCCCGGGCCGTCCGCGGACGTGCCCGCGCCCGCGAGGGCGGCGCCTCCGGCGCGGGCCATCGCGCCCAGCATCATCGTCACTGCCAGGCACAGGTACGGGACGAAGACGACGGCATAGAAGAGGAAGATCGTGCGCTCCTGGTAGAAGAGCCACGGCACCCAGCCGGCCGCCGCCGCGCACAGGATCGCGCCCGCGCGCCAGTCGCGGCGCAGGCCCCAGCGGTAGAGCGCGTAGACCACGGCCGCGACACCCAGCCACCACAGCAGCGGGGTGCCCAGCGCCAGGACCTCGCGGGCGCAGTTCTCCGTCTCGTCGGCGGGGCAGCCGGGATTGTTCGGGTCGCCGGGCCGCGGGTCGTCCCAGAAGTACGACACGGGCCGGCCCGCTACGGGCCAGCTCCACGGGTTGGAGTCGTAGGTGTGGCCGGACGTGAGGCCGACATGGAAGTCGTAGACCACCGAGTGGTAGTGCCACAGGCTGCGCACGGCGTCCGGGATGAACGGGAACGCGGTGTCCCGGTCTTCGGCCCAGCCGCGGAAGTAGCCCTTGTCGGAGGCGAACCAGCCGGTCCACGAGGCGACGTAGACGGCCACGGCCACGGGCACCGTCGAGAAGAACGCCGGCACGACGTCGAGGCGCAGCACGCGCGCGTACGGGCGGCGGCATCCGGCCGTACGGCGTGCGCCCGCGTCCCACGCCACCGTCAGCAGGCCGAACGCGGCGAGGATGAACAGCGCGTTCCACTTGGTGCCCAGCGCGAGCCCCATGCAGACGCCGGCGGCGAGCCGCCACGGCCGCGCCCCCAGCCGCAGCCCGGAGGCCACCGCGTCGTCCGGCCGCCCCGCGGGCAGCGCGGTGGCCAGTCGTGCACGCGCGCGGTCCCGGTCGACGAGCAGACAGCCGAACGCGGCCAGCACCCAGAACATGAGCACCAGGTCGAGCAGCGCGGTGCGGCTCATCACGAAGTGCAGCCCGTCCACCGCCATCAGCAGCCCCGCCAGACAGCCGAGCAGCGTGGAGCGGAACAGCCGGCGGCCGATGCGGCACAGCATGAGCACCGACAGCGTGCCCAGCAGGGCGACGACGACGCGCCAGCCGAAGGGGTCCAGGCCGAACGCCCACTCACCCAGCCCGATCATCCACTTGCCGACGGGCGGGTGCACGACATAGCCGGGGTCGTCGCTGAGCGGGATGACCTGCGGGTCGTCGAGGATCTTCTCGTTGGCGTCCTTGGGCCACGTGCCCTCGTAGCCGAACTGCAGCAGCGACCAGGCGTCCTTCGCGTAGTACGTCTCGTCGAATATCACCGCGCGCGGACTGCTCAGGTTCACGAACCGCAGCACGCCGGCGAAGAGCGCCACGAGCAGCGGCCCGCCCCACGCGCCCAGCCGCGCCACCCGCGCCGCCGTCGCCGCCGGCACGCCGGCCACCTGCAACAGCCGCGCCCCGGAGCGCCGGTACGGCGGCACCAGCCGCTCCGTGACACCGGGCTCGCGCCGGGGCACGTACCCGAACGCGCGCAGCCGCCGCTGCCACGCCGGGGCGGGCGCGGACCGGCTCTGCGCGGGCTGCGTCACGGTGTCACTGGTCACGGGGGCCCATCCTAGGCGCGCCCGCGCCGGGGGCGGCCGGACCGATCCGGACCGGCCAGAAGGCCCCGTACGGCCGGTACCGACCGTGACAAGCGCAGCCCTGCTCGCGCCGTCCGGCGCCTCGCGGCCCGCTGCTCCCGCGCGCGAGGGGTCGTCTGCGGACGTGGCAGGATGAACCGTCGCCGAAGGCGCCCGTGGCTGTGACGCAACATGGTGAAGATGCAGGTGAGATGACGGTGAGCGGACTCCTCGTGCTGGCAGGCACGCCCATCGGCGACCCGGCGGACGCCCCGCCGCGGCTGGCCAGCGAGCTGGCCGCCGCCGATGTCATCGCCGCCGAGGACACCCGCCGGCTGCGCCGGCTGACGCAGGCGCTCGGGGTGCAGCCGAGCGCCCGCGTCGTGTCGTACTTCGAGGGCAACGAGAGCGCCCGTACCCCCGACCTCGTCGAGGAACTGGCCGCAGGCGCGCGCGTGCTGCTGGTCACCGACGCCGGCATGCCCTCCGTCTCCGACCCCGGCTACCGCCTCGTCGCCGCCGCCGTGCGGCGCGGCATCACCGTCACCGCCGCGCCCGGCCCGTCCGCGGTGCTGGCGGCGCTCGCGGTCTCGGCGCTGCCGGTGGACCGGTTCTGCTTCGAGGGCTTCCTGCCGCGCAAGCCGGGGGAGCGGCTGGCGCGGCTGCGCGAGGCGGCGGACGAGCGGCGCACCCTGGTGTACTTCGAGGCCCCGCACCGGCTCGCCGACAGCCTCGCGGCGATGGCCGGCGTCTTCGGCGCCGACCGCAGGGCCGCCGTGTGCCGGGAGCTGACCAAGACGTACGAGGAGGTCAGGCGCGGCCCGCTGGCGGAGCTGGCGGACTGGGCGGCCGGCGGCGTGCGCGGCGAGGTCACGGTGGTGGTGGAGGGCGCCCCCGCGGCGGCCCGCGAGCGGCCGGACGCCACGGAGCTGGTCCGCCGGGTCACCGTCCGTGAGGAGGCGGGGGAGAGGCGCAAGGAGGCCATCGCGGCGGTCGCCCGGGACGCCGGGGTACCCAAGCGCGAGGTGTTTGATGCGGTGGTGGCGGCGAAAAACTCGGCAAACAACTCAGAGTAGCCGGACCAAAACTCCTTCAATTGTCGGTATGGGCGGCTGCGGGCTGCGCCGAATGGGTGTCCACTGGAATAGGGGATGCCTTTCGGCGACTTGTCCCTCATATGGACAAGAGGAGCTGTCGATGTCCGAGCCCGAGCCAGTGACCGAGTCATATGCCTTTGCCTGCATGATGTGCGGGCACGGCTGGGAACAGAGCTACGAGATCCACCACCACGTCGATGCGAAGGGCCGGCCCTTCGTCACGTACCACACCGGCGGGGAGCGGGTTCCCTCGCCGCTGACCCGGCCCACGTGCCTGAACTGCGGCGAGCACGTCGTACGCATCATGCGCGCCGGCCAGGTCCGGTCCGTGGAGGCGGTGCGGCAGCGCTCACGCCGCGACTGACCCCGGCGGGACCCCGCCCGGCCTGCGCGTTCACCGCCCCGCACGGCGGTGCCGGCAGCGGTGCCGGCAGCGGTCCGGCAGGGTTGTCGTACCCGGCCAGTAGAGTCCCCGGCATGGCTCAGCACACCACCGGCGGCGCGGACGCCCCGTCCGCGCCGCCGCCGCCCGACCCGCTCGGCCACCCCGCGGCGGATTCGCACACCCACCTCGACATGCAGTCCGGCACGGTCGCCGAGGCGGTGGCGCAGGCCGCCCGCGTGGGCGTCACCACGCTCATCCAGGTGGGCTGCGACCTGGAGCGCTCCCGCTGGTCCGCGGAGACCGCCGCCGCGCACGACGCGGTGTGGGCGACGGTCGCCCTGCACCCCAACGAGGCCCCGCGGCTCGGCGCCGGGCTGGACGCCGCCCTCGACGAGATCGACGCGCTCGCGGCGCTGCCGCAGGTCCTCGGCGTCGGCGAGACCGGCCTCGACTACTTCAGGACCGGCCCCGAGGGCGTGGCCGCGCAGCAGCACTCCTTCCGCCGGCATGTCGAGATGGCAAAACGCCGGCAAAAAGCCCTCGTCATTCACGATCGGGAGGCGCACGACGACGTGTTGCGCATTCTTGAGGAAGAGGGGGCGCCGAAGCAGGTGGTATTCCACTGCTATTCCGGGGATGCGGCGATGGCCGAAACCTGCGCCGAGAAGGGCTACTTCATGTCCTTCGCGGGAAACGTGACCTTCAAGAACGCGGGACAGCTGCGCGAGGCGGTCGCCGTCGCGCCCGCGGAGCTGCTGCTCGTCGAGACGGACGCGCCGTTCCTGACGCCGATGCCGTACCGGGGCCGGCCCAACGCGCCGTATCTGATCCCGCTCACGCTGCGGGCCATGGCGGCGGTGCGCGGGGAGGACCCCGACGAGCTGGCGGCGGCGACAGCGGCGAACACCGCCCGCGCGTTCGGCTACGCCGCGAAGACCCCGTAGCACCGCGAGTCCGCCACGCCGGAGGGCATAACCTGGAGCGGTGAGCGCCACCCCCGGCGAGCCGGACCCGCTGCTCGGCCCCGCGGACGTCCGCGAGCTGGCGGCGGCCCTCGGCGTACGCCCCACCAAGCAGCGCGGCCAGAACTTCGTCATCGACCCCAACACCGTCCGCCGCATCGTGCGCGCCGCCGGCGTGCGGCCGGACGACGTCGTGGTCGAGATCGGCCCCGGCCTCGGCTCGCTCACCCTCGCCCTGCTCCAGACGGCGTCCCACGTCACGGCCGTCGAGATCGACGACGCGCTCGCCGCCGCCCTCCCCGCGACCGTACGGGCGCGGCTGCCGCAGCGCGCGGAGCACTTCGCGCTCCTGCACGCCGACGCGCTGCGGATCACCGAGCTGCCGGGCCCGCCGCCGACGGCGCTGGTGGCCAACCTCCCGTACAACGTCGCCGTGCCCGTGCTGCTGCACATGCTGGCCACCTTCCCCGGCATCGAACGCACCCTGGTCATGGTGCAGGCCGAGGTCGCCGACCGGCTCGCCGCCGCCCCGGGGTCGAAGGTCTACGGCGTGCCGTCGCTGAAGGCCGCGTGGTACGCGGACGTCAAGCGGGCCGGCGCCATCGGCCGCACCGTCTTCTGGCCCGCGCCGAACGTCGACTCCGGCCTCGTCTCGCTCACCCGCCGCGAGCCGCCCGCGACCGGCGCCACCAGGACCGAGGTCTTCGCGGCCGTCGACGCCGCCTTCGCCCAGCGCCGCAAGACCCTGCGCGCGGCCCTCACCGGCTGGGCCGGCTCGGCGCCCGCGGCAGAGGCCGCCCTGCGCGCCGCGGGCGTCTCGCCGCAGGCCCGCGGCGAGTCGCTGACCATCGAGGACTTCGCGCGGATCGCGGAGTCCCGGCACCGGACCGCCACCACGAGGAGCAGCACGCCGTGACACCGGGATCGACCCCGCCGCCCGCGTCCGCCGGGGCGCGGAGCGTCACCGTCCGCGTACCCGCGAAGGTCAACGTGCAGCTCGCCGTCGGCCCGCCGCGCCCGGACGGCTTCCACGACCTCGCCAACGTCTTCCTCGCCGTCGGTCTCTACGACGAGATCACCGCCACCGAGGCCGACGGCCTGCGCGTCACCGTCTCGGGCCGCGACGCCGCCGCCGTGCCCACGGACGCCTCGAACCTCGCCGCCCGCGCCGCGCAGTTGCTCGCCGCCCGGCACGGGCGGGAGCCGGACGTGCACCTGCACATCGCGAAGGACATCCCGGTCGCCGGCGGCATGGCCGGCGGCAGCGCGGACGGCGCGGGCGCGTTGCTGGCCTGCGACGAACTGTGGGGCACCGGGACGGGCACCGGCGAACTGCTGCGGATCTCGGCGGAGTTGGGCAGCGACGTGCCGTTCAGCCTGGTCGGCGGGGCGGCGCTGGGGCGCGGCCGGGGTGAGCGGCTGACGACGCTGTCGGCGAAGGGCCCGCTGTCCTGGGTCTTCGCGGTGGCCGACGGCGGCCTGTCGACGCCGGAGGTCTACGCGGAGTTCGACCGCCTGGCGGCGGACCGCCCCGTACCGGACCCGGACCCGTCCCCGGCGGTGCTGGACGCCCTGGGCTCCGGCGACCCGACGGCCCTGGCCGCGGCACTGACGGCCATCGCCGGCGGCAACGACCTCCAACCCGCCGCCCTCTCCCTCCGCCCCTCCCTGACCGCCACCCTCACGGCCGGCACCACGGCGGGCGCCCTGGCAGCCCTGCTCTCGGGCTCGGGCCCGACATGCGCGTTCCTGGCGGCGGACGAGCAGTCGGCGGCGTCCATCGCCGCGGCCCTGGAGTCGTCGGCCACGTGCCGCGAGGCCCGGGTGGCCCAGGCCCCGGCGCGAGGCGCGACGGTGGTGGGCTGAGCCGCCGGCGCGGCTGGGTGGGCTTTCTGTACGGGTGCGGCTGGAGTGCCGGTTCTGTTCGGGGTCGGGCGGGTGCTGATCCGTGCGGGTCGGACGGAGCGCCAGCACGGTGACGGGTGACCGGGGGCGGAGCCCCGGGCACGGGAGCGGGTACGGCCCGCCTCATGTACGGGCGCGGCGGCGGGTCGCCGCGCGCAAGCGCAGCGGGGGCACGGGGGCGGAGCCCCGATCCGGGCGCGTGAGCGCACGGCCCCGGCGCGGAGGGCCGGGGCCCCGATCCGGGTGCGGGCCGCGTCCGGTTCGCGGCGCGGCACCGGTGTCCATGTCCGCCGTCTGCACCCGTGCGCCAGCGCCGCAGGGGTACGAGGGCAGAGCCCTCGACCCCGGCGCGCCAGCGCGCAGCCGGGGCCCGGGGCCGGGGCCCCGGCCCCGGGAAGGGGCATCCGCGTCCGCGTGCCAGCGCGCTCCGGGGGTACGGGGGCGGAGCCCACGAATCGGGCGCGTGAGCGCGCCACGGGGGCCGGGGGCCGGCCACCGGGTCGGGGAGGGGCGGGGTGGGGGAAAGGCCGCGGGTACCGGCCCGCCGCGCGCGAACTACGCTGGAAGCCGTCCGCCGAGGCCCCCCCCGACCCCCGCGAGGAGCACCGCACCGCCATGGCCGCCGCCAACCTGGTCAACCTGGAAGCCGTCGACAAGGTCTACGGCACCCGCGCCCTCCTCGACGGCATCTCCCTCGGCGTCGCCGAAGGCGACCGCATCGGCGTCGTCGGCCGCAACGGCGACGGCAAGACCACCCTCGTCCGCCTCCTCGCCAAGCTCGAAGACCCCGACGCCGGCCGCGTCACCCACACCGGCGGCCTCCGCCTCGGCGTCCTCACCCAGGGCGACACCCTCGACCCCGCCGCCACCGTGCGCCACGAGGTCGTCGGCGACATGGCCGACCACGAGTGGGCCGGCGACGCCCGCGTCCGCGACGTGCTCACCGGCCTCTTCGGCGGCCTCGACCTGCCCGGCTTCGAGCACGGCCTCGACACCGTCATCGGCCCGCTCTCCGGCGGCGAGCGCCGCCGCATCGCGCTGGCCAAGCTGCTCATCGGCACGCCCGGCCTCATCGTCCTGGACGAGCCGACCAACCACCTCGACGTCGAGGGCATCGCCTGGCTCGCCGAGCACCTGCGCACCCGCCGCGCCGCGCTCGTCGTCGTCACCCACGACCGCTGGTTCCTCGACCAGGTCTGCACCCGCATGTGGGACGTCCAGCGCGGCGCCGTCCACGAGTACGACGGCGGCTACTCCGACTACGTCTTCGCCCGCGCCGAGCGCGCCCGTATCGCCGCCACCGAGGAGGCCAGGCGGCAGAACCTCGTCCGCAAGGAGCTGGCCTGGCTGCGCCGCGGCGCCCCGGCCCGTACCAGCAAGCCCCGGTTCCGTATCGAGGCCGCCAACGCGCTCATCGCCGACGTGCCGCCGCCCCGCGACTCCGCGGAGCTGATGAAGTTCGCGAACTCCCGCCTCGGCAAGACGGTCTTCGACCTGGAGGACGTCACGGTACGGGCCGGGGCCGGCGAGGACGGCAGGGTGCTGCTCAAGGGCCTGACCTGGCAGCTCGGCCCCGGCGACCGCGTCGGCCTCCTCGGCGTCAACGGCGCGGGCAAGACCTCCCTGCTGCGTACGCTCGCGGACGCCGCCCGCTCCGGGGGCGAGCGGCAGCCGGCCGCCGGGCGGATCGTCACCGGCAGGACCGTGCGGCTCGCGTACCTCTCGCAGGAGGTCACGGAGCTGGATCCGCAGTGGCGGCTGCTGGAGTCGGTCGAGCGGGTGCGGCAGCGGGTGGACCTCGGCAAGGGGCGGGAGATGACCGCCTCGCAGTTGTGCGAGCAGTTCGGCTTCGGGCGCGAGAAGCAGTGGACGCCGGTGGGTGATCTGTCCGGCGGTGAGCGGCGGCGGCTGCAGTTGCTGCGGCTGCTGATGGACGAGCCGAACGTGCTGTTCCTCGACGAGCCGACCAACGACCTGGACATCGAGACCCTCACCCAGCTCGAAGACCTGCTGGACGGCTGGCCGGGGACGCTGGTGGTCATCAGCCACGACCGGTACTTCATCGAGCGGACGACGGACACGGTGCACGCGCTGCTGGGCGACGGGGCGCTGCGGATGCTGCCGGGCGGCATCGAGGAGTACCTGCGCCGGCGGGCGGGTATCCGCGAAGCCCAGTCGGCGCAGTCGGCGCAGGCGGCGCCGTCCGCGGAGCCGGGGGAGTCGGGCGGCCGGCCGATGTCCGCGGCGGACGCGCGGGCGGCGAAGAAGGAGCTCCAGCGCATCGAGCGGCAGTTGGACCGGATCAGCGGCAAGGAGAGCGAGCTGCACGCCGCGATCGCCGAGCACGCGACGGACTTCGCGCGGGTGGCGGAGCTGGACGCGCAACTGCGCGAGCTGGCGGCCGAGCGCGAGGGACTGGAGCTGCGCTGGCTGGAGTTGGCGGAGGCGGCGGAGGAGGGCTGAGCAGGCGGGCGGCGGGCGGCTTCGCGGTCTGTCCACAGGCCGGCGGCGGCTGTCACCCGCGGGTGGTAGAAATAAGTCACGAGACCGTAGCTCGTACGCACATTCATCCGGGGGGACAGGGAAATGCCGCAGCCGCCACCGCCGCCGTCCGGCGGTTTCGGGCCACCGCCGCCCGAGGACCCGCAGCAGCCGGGCTACGGATATCCGCAGACCCCGCCGCAGACCCCGCCGCAGACGCCGCCGCCGGCGGCACCGGCCGGCGGCTTCGGCGCACCGCAGGAGCCCCCGCCGCAGCCCCAGTACGGCTATCCGCCGGCGCAGCCCCAGGCCCAGCCCCAACCCCCGCAGCAGCCGCCGACCCCGGCCCCGGTCCCCGCCCCGGTCCCGCAGCAGTCGCAGGAGCAGCAGCACTACAGCTTCCCGCAGCCGGTCCTGCCGCACTCCGGCGGCTATCCCCAGGCGCATGTCCCGGGCTTGTCCGCGAAGCCTGCGGCGCAGAAGGCCGTCCCGGTCTGGACGGTCATCGCGGCGGTGGTGGCGATTCTCGTGGTCGCCAGTGGCACGGGCTGGTTCCTCACCCGCGACGACGGTGAGGCACAGGCCGGCGGGGGCGGTGGCGGCGGCGGTCCCAAGAAGCCCGTCAGCCAGAGCAAGCCCGCCAGCACCAAGGGCGAGTTGCTGTTCGGCGTCCCGTACCCGCAGGTCGAAGAGGGCGCGACGTGGCCCGCCGCGGGCCAGTGGGCGACCGAGAAGATCTACGCCAAGGGCGAGCTGAACGCCGTGAAGGGCTACGACACCTCGACCGGCAAGGAGAAGTGGGAGCTGCCCACCGACGGCCTGGTCTGCGCCGGCTCGCGGGCGGTCACCGACGACGGCAAGGCCGCCATGCTGGTGCAGGACGGCAAGGTCTCCGGCCCCGACGACGGGTACGCACCGTGCTCCGAGGTCGTGGTCTTCGACGTCAACTCCGGCGAAGAGCTGTGGCAGCAGCACGTCGCGAGCGCCGACGAGAACGTGCGGTTCGACCATGTGACCATCGCCGACGGCACCGTCATCGCCTCCGGCCTCTCCGGCTCCGCGGCGTTCCCCCTCGCCGGCGGCGACCCGGTCTGGCAGACCAAGCCCACCACCGAGTGCAAGGACCACGACTACGCCAGCGACGGGACGAACCTGCTCAGCCTGGTCTTCTGCGGCTCGCTTAACGAGGACATGCAGGTCCAGAAGGTCGACCCGGCCACCGGCGGCATCTACTGGTCGTACGACGTGCCGGACGGGGTGCAGAGCGTGCAGGTGCTCTCCGTCGAGCCGCCGGTGATCACGATCGGCGCGGGCAAGACCACCGAGACCGACATCTTCGCCCTCGACGAGGGCGAGTTGCGCTCCAAGATATCCCTGGGTACGGAGACGGCGGGCCCGCGCTACAAGCCCGGCTGCGACTACTCCGGCGGCGCCGAGTCCTGCACGACGGTGGCGGTCGACGGCGACACGATGTACCTGCCGTCGCGCGAGCACCAGGGCAAGAGCGACTACGGCGACACGAACGAGATCGTCGCCTTCGACCTCGCCACGGGCAAGCCGACGCACAAGTACGACGCCGGCGAGAAGCGGACGATGGTCCCGCTGCGGATGGAAGACGGCAAGCTCATCGCGTACCGGAAGGGCACGTACGACTCGGGCGGCGAGATTATCGCGATAGACCCGGCCTCCGCCAAGGAGGAGACCTGGCTCCGGCTGCCGAACGCCACGGCGGAGTCCGAGAGGACGATGACCTACAGCGACGACCTGCCGCACATATTCGCGCACGGCCGGTTCTACCTGGCGCAGGACCTCATCAGCGACCGCGACGACGTGGAGTACTTCGCCCTCGCCTTCGGCAGCAAGGACGAGTGAAGGCTTCCCTGCCTGAAGGCGGGAGTTCCCGCCCGGCCTTTGGCCGGGCGCCGCTTGCACGGATTTGACCTTCGGCCAGGACGCCTCACGAGTGCGGACGGCCGTGTCCCACGGCGTGGTGTAGGCGACGCGTACCCTGCGCGCGGCTGTCCCGAGTCCGAACGCCGGCTTCGCGCTGTGCGCGGCAAAGGAGCCGCTGCCCGCGATGGACGTGCCGGCTACGGTCGCGGGTGAGCCTGGCGGCCGGGGCCACGATCCGCGGAGCCATGGCGCCGGGTCCGCTGCACCACCCCGCGGGACGCCATCGTGCGGACCGGCGGTGCACCGCGAGTGATGGCCTGTCTGCGGAACCTGGCCATCGGCGCGCTCCGCCTGGCCGGATGAGACAACATCGCCGAGGGCCTACGCCGTCGCGGGCGGTCGGAGCCCGTCAAGGCTTTGTACGCAGATAACTTCATCGAAGGGGGATTGCATTGAGCAGCCACCGGAGGTGTAGGGGACGACGCGCACCCGAGCGCGGCTGGCGGCAAAGGGGTCGCTGCCCGCGGCGGGAGTGCCGGCTGCGGTCGTGGCCGAGCGCACGGCGGGGCCTCGATCCGCGGAGTCGTGGTGTGGGGTCCGCTGCACCACGTCGCGGGACGCCAGCGCAGGCCCGGCCGACGAAGGTCCGGCCGGGGCCGCGGTGCCGGGCGGGTCCGACGAAGGTCCAGCCGGGGGCGTGGAGTCGGGCGGGTGGTGCCGGGCGGCCCGGGACCAGGGACGTGTCCGACGCCTCCCGCGGTTGAAGCCCGCCGCATCCCCCGCCCCGGCGAACGCCGCCGTGACAAACACGTGGCAACCCGCCCTCAAAACCGGGTCAAATCGCCTACGTAACCCGAGTTTTGCTCAACGAGACGCATCCCACCGCCCGAGAGCGGGGTGCCGGCGGCGCGAGGGCCGGGCGGGAGTCCGTGGCGCGGCCCCCGTCGGGCTTCAGGTCCCGCTTCGGGGTCGGTGGTTCTGGATCGGCGCCGGCCTCGTCGTAGCCCGGTGTGCTTCTGGGTGCTGGCGGGCGTGCGAGGTGGGCCCCATGCTCCAAAACCCACGTCAACCCAGCGAACACCGACGCCGCCATACCCCGACACCTCACCCCGGAACCGGAGAACCCCACCGCCAGCCGCCCCACCCCGCACCGGCCCCCCACCCCGCACGGCCAGCGGCACGTCTCGCCGGGCCTACCCCGCACCATGCCACTGCCCTGGCGGCCGGCGGCATGGCTCGCCGGGCCTGCCGCGTGCCGGTCACCGGGCCTGCCGCGTGCCGGGCTGCCGCCCGCGGCTGCCGTGGTCGGCCGGCGTTGTCGGTGGGGCCGCATACCCTTGGGTGGGTGTGAGGGGGGATGTGGGCGGGGCTTCGGTCGCAGGGGGGTGGGCGCGTCCCCGGGCCGCCCGGCACCGCGACCCCGGGCGGGCCCTTGTCGGCCGGGCCTGCGGTGGCGTCCTGCGACGTGGTGTGGCGGACCCGGCACCACGACTCCGCAGATCGTGGCCCCGCCGCCGCGCTCGCCGGCGACTGCAGCCGGCGCTTCCGCCGCGCGCAGCGGCCCCCTTGCCGCGCACAGCGGTGCCGCGCACAGCGGGAAGCCGGATGGCGTCCCGCGGGGTGGTGTAGTGCACCCGGCGCCATGGCTCCGCGGATCGTGGCCCCGGCCGCTGGGCTCGCCCGCGACCGTGGCCGGCACGTCCATCGCGGGCAGCGGCTCCTTGCCGCGCACAGCGCGAAGCCGGCGCTCGGACTCGGAACGGCCGCGCTCAGGATGCGTGTCGCCTACACCACACCGTGGGACACGACCGGAGTTCGCGTAGCGACACACGGTAACCCCTCGTAGGCCCTGCCTTCAGCATGGCGGGATGTCGAACTCGGCGTAGACGAGCTTGCCGATCCCGTTCCGTGGACGCACGCCCCAGCGGTCGGAGAGAGCGGCGACGACGCGTAGGCCGCGGCCGGACTCGTCGGCTTCTGCGGCGCTGCGGGGCTGGGGTGCGGCTGAGCCGGCGTCGTGGACCTCGACGATCAGGGCGGTCTCGGACAGTGACAGGCGTACGAGGAAGAGCCGCCCAGGTCGGCCGCCGTGCAGCAGGGCGTTGGTGCACATCTCGGAGACGCAGACGCGGACGTCGTCCGCGTCGACGGGGGCGGACCAGTCGGCGAGGACCCGGGTGGTGAACAGGCGGGCCCGCCTGACCGACGCCCTGCTGTGCACGAACGTGGCTGAGCGGACGAGCGGGCCGGGTTCCGGGCGGGGTGGCGCCGGGGCGGTGTCGTTCTTCGCGGGCATGCGTGGGGGCCCCTTCCGTGGTCGCGAGCTTGGGAATTGATCGCCAAGCACTCGCCGATGCGTGGCAGTCTGGCTACGCACAGCGACAGGTCTTCAGCGTGGTGGGGCAGTTTCGGGCGCTGCAAGACTTCGCGAAGGAACCCACTCGCGTGAGTCGTCGAACATATGACTTGTCTTGTGTGGCGGGGACGGCGTTGCTTTCATCGCGGATATGAGAGTCCGTCAGACAGGGCTCGGAGCTGGGGGAGATGATGAGGGAGAAGGTCAACGGCTCGACCGTGCCGCGACGCCAACTCGGCCGCTACCTGCGCGACTTACGGAACCAGGCGCGGCTGACCGTGCGGGCCGCCGCGCGTGAGTTCGAGTGGTCCGAGGCCAAGATGTGGCGCATCGAGACCGGACAAGGCCCGATGCGCAGCCTGGACGTCAAGGCGATGTGCACGGTTTATGGCGCTTCGCCAGAGATGACCGAGGCCCTGATGGGCCTGGCGAAGGAGACCAAGGCGCGCGGCTGGTGGCATGCGTACGGCGACGCAATCCCGGAGGGATTCGACGTGTACGTGGGCCTGGAGGACGCTGCGTGGAGAGCGTCCAACTATGAGAGCGACCTTGTACCGGGTCTGCTCCAGACCGCGGGATACGCGAGCGCCATCACGCGGATGCACCTGCCGGACATCAGCGAGGAGGACCTCGACGGCCGGGTTCGGCTGCGCATCGACAGGCAGGCGCTGCTGACCCGGGCCACGAGGCCGCTGGAGTTCGAGGTGGCGCTGAGCGAGGCGGTCCTGCGGCGGCCGATCGGCGGGCGCGAGGTGATGACAGAGCAGCTCGCGCATCTGGTCTATGTCGCTGAACGCCCGAACGTCACCATCCGGGTCGTGCCGTTCGCCGCGGGGATGCACCCCGGGGTTCTCACCGGGGCGTTCGTACTGCTGCGTTTCCCGCTCAACGGCGACGGCAGCGAGTCAGAGCCGCCCACGGTCTACGCTGACGGCTACACGGGGGGTCTGTACCTCGACAAGCCGCACGAGATCGAACAGTACGACCGGGCGTTCCGGGGAATCTGGGAAGTAGCACACGATGAGCAGGCGTCGAAGCGGCTGCTGGCCGAAGTGGCAGGGAGTTATGAGAAAGGGTGAGCTGCACAGCGCAGCGTGGTTCAAGTCCAGCTACAGCAACGGGAACGGCAACTGCGTCGAGGTGGCGTTCTGCCACGACGCCGTTGCCATGCGGGACAGTAAGCAGCACGGCACCGGTCCCGTCCTGACCGCGACCCCCGAGGCGTGGCAGGCTTTCGTCGCCGGTGTGGCCCGCGGGGAGTTCCGCGAGCCGTAGAGCTGTCCGTGCTGGCCCCGCCCGCCGTGCACCGGCGGGCGGGGCAGCCGCGTCACACCAGGCGACGCGCGCCCGCGCCCGGAACCGCGGTGAAGATCCGCGGCGGGCGGAAGTCCGCCGCGGCGAAGGCCGACTCGACGGCCTTGCCGACCGTGTCCGCCGCGTCCGTCTCGGCCAGCACGATCGCCGAGCCGCCGAAGCCGCCGCCGGTCAGGCGCGCGCCGAGCGCGCCCGCGGCGACCGACGACTCGACGACCACGTCGAGTTCGCGGCACGAGACGCGGAAGTCGTCGCGCAGCGAGGCGTGTCCGGCGAGCAGCACGGGGCCGATGTCGCGGGGGCGGCCCGCGTCGAGCAGCGCGATGCACTCCTCGACGCGGCGGTCCTCGGTGACGACGTGCCGGACGAGCGGGCGCACCGCCGGGTCCGTCAGCCGGGCCAGCGCGGCGTCCAGCTCCGCGTGCGGCACGTCCCGCAGCGCCGGCACGCCCAGCGCCCGCGCCGCCGCCTCACAGCCCGCCCGCCGCTCGGCGTACTCGCCGTCGCCCAGGGCGTGTTTGACCCGGGTGTCGACGACGAGCAGCGTGAGCCCCGCGGCGGCGAGGTCGAAGGGCACGGCGCGCTGGGTGAGGTCGCGGGTGTCGAGGTAGAGCACGTGCCCCGCGGTGCAGCACGCGGACGCCATCTGGTCCATGATTCCGCTGGGTACGCCGACGAAGTCGTTCTCGGCGTGCTGGCTGACCTTCGCCAACCCTACGGGGTCGAGGCCGAGGCCGTACAGGTCGCTGAGCGCCAGCGCCGTGGAGACCTCCAGCGCCGCCGACGAGGACAGCCCGGCTCCGGTGGGGACCGTGCTGTCGTAGTGGAGGTCGGCGCCGCCGAAGTCCGCGAAAGCGGGGACGGTGCGGCGCAGTGCCCACACCACGCCCGCCGGGTACGCGGCCCAGCCGCCGCGGTCGCCGCCGACGGATGGGGGTACCGCCCGCCCGAGCTTTTCGAGGCGCGGGGGAGGGTCGATGCGGTCGACGGCCAGTTCCACCAGGCGGGCCTCGCCGTCGCCCGAGTGCAGCCGCAGCACGCCGTCGTCGCGGCGCCGGGCGGCGGCGAGGGTGGTGTGCGGCAGGGCGAGCGGCATGACGAAGCCGTCGTTGTAGTCGGTGTGTTCGCCGATCAGGTTGACGCGGCCGGGTGCGGCCCACACTCCGGCGGGCCGCTGCCCGTACAGCTCGGCGAAGGCCGCGGCGGTTGCTTCCGCGCGCGTGGCGTCCGTGCCTGAACCCTCCGTGCCCGAGCCGTCCGCACCCGTCCCGTCGGCACCCGTCCCGTCCGCGGCCGTCATCTCCGCCGTGCCCCCCGCCGTTTCCTCAGCCGTCATCAGTCCGCACCGCCTTCCCCCGCGACCCGCCGTGCGAAGTCCCAGGCGTCCGACACGATCCCCGCCAGCTCCGTACGTGACGGGCTCCAGCCCAACTGCTCCTTCGCCGCCTCCGCCGACGCCACCAGCACCGCCGGATCCCCCGCTCGCCGCGGCGCGACCACCTCGGGCACGGGGTGCCCCGTCACCCGGCGGACCGTTTCGATGACCTCGCGCACGGAGAACCCCGCGCCGTTGCCGAGGTTGCAGACGCGGTGCTCGCCGGGGCGTACCGCGTCGAGCGCGAGCAGATGCGCCTCGGCGAGGTCCGCTACGTGGATGTAGTCGCGGATGCAGGTGCCGTCCGGGGTGGGGTAGTCGTCTCCGAAGACGGAGATCGACGCGCGCCGCCCCAGGGCCACCTGGAGCACCAGCGGGATGAGGTGCGACTCGGGGTCGTGCCGCTCGCCGTACGGGCCCCCGCCCTGCTCCGGCAGGTACGCGCCGGCGACGTTGAAGTAGCGCAGCGACGCGGCGGCCAGCCCGTGGGCGTGGCACTCCGCGCCGATCATCTGGTCGACGGCGAGCTTGGAGGCCCCGTACGGGTTCGTCGGCGCGGTGACGGCGTCCTCGGTGATCGGCACGGACTCCGGCTCGCCGTAGGTGGCGGCGGTGGAGGAGAACACCAGCCGCCGCACGCCCGCGTCGCGCATGGCGGCCAGCAGCTCCAGCGTGCCGCCGACGTTGTTGCGCCAGTACTTCTCCGGGTGCGCGACGGACTCGCCGACCTGCGAGCAGGCGGCGAAGTGCAGCACGCCGTCGTACGAGGAGTCCAGCCACTTCGCGGCGTGCTGGATCCGGTCCTCGACGAACTCGGCGCCCTCCGGCACCCCGACGCGGAACCCGGTCGACAGGTCGTCGACCACCGTCACCTTGTGCCCGGCGGCGAGCAGGTGCGCCGCGACGACGCTCCCCACGTACCCGGCCCCGCCGGTCACCAGATACTTCCCGCCACTCTCGCTGCGTTCGCCCCCGGTTACGTCATGGCTCACGTGCTCGCTACCTCTCGCAGTCGCTTGGCCGCCCGCTCCGGCGGCACGTCGGTGACAAGGGCGTCCGTTGAGGACGTCGAGGACTCCGGGCCCGCCAGGTACGCCAGCGTGGAGACAGCGCCCTGCGGGCCGCAGCGGGACGGGGCGCGTGGACCGGGTGGTGCGGCTGCGGCGCTACGGGCAGGGAGGGTGCCCCGAACCCGGCCACCGCACGTCCGGTCGCCGTCGGCAGACATCACGCGCTCGCTACCTCTCGCAGTCGCTCGGCCGCCCGCTCCGGCGGCACATCCGTGATGAAGGCGTCCATCGCGGACTCGGATCCGGCCAGGTACTTCAGCTTGCCCGGGCTCCGCCGGATCGTGAACAGCTCCAGGTGCAGAGCGTAGTCATCGCGGCCCGCCGCCCGCACCGGCGCCTGGTGCCACGCCGAGATATACGGGGTCGGAGACTCGCCGGGGCCGAAGATCCGGTCGAATCTGCGCAGGAGTTCGAGGTAGACCGCGGGGAACTCCGCCCGCGCGGCGTCGTCCAGCGCCGGCAGGTCGGGCACGCGCCGCCGCGGGTAGAGGTGGACCTCGTACGGCCAGTGCGCGGCGTGCGGCACGAACGCCACCCAGTGCGCCCCCTCCAGCACCACCCGCGTCCCCGCCGCGGTCTCGGCGGCGACGACGGTGTCGAAGAGGTTCCCGCCCGTCTGCGCCCGGTGCTCCTCGGCGGACCGCATCATCTGCGCGGTACGGGGCGTGACGTACGGGTACGCGTAGATCTGCCCGTGCGGGTGGCCGAGGGTGACGCCGATCTCCTCGCCGCGGTTCTCGAAGCAGAAGACCTGCTCGACGCCGGGGTGTTCGGCCAGCTCCGCGGAGCGGTCGGTCCAGGCGTCCAGCACCAGCCCCGCCTGGCCGGGGGAGAGGCCGGCGAACGAGGCGTCGTGGTCGGAGGTGAAGCAGACGACCTCGCAGCGCCCCGCGCCCGGCGTGCTGAGGAACGGCGGCTCGCCCGTCACCGGTCCCGGGCCGCCGGTCAGCGAGGGGAAGCGGTTCTCGAAGACGGCGACCTCGTAGTCGTCGGCGGGGATCTCGGTCATCCGCCCGTTCCGGGACGGGCACAGCGGGCACTGGTCGGCAGGTGGGCGGTACGTACGGGCCTGGCGGTGTGAGGCGATGACCACCCACTCACCGCGCAGCGGGTCGAAGCGCGCCTCCGAGGCGGTGCGCGTCGCCTCCAGGGGGCGGCGGTCGGCCGCATCCCGGACGGCGTCGTCACGCGCGTCGAAGTAGATCAGCTCGCGCCCGTCCGCGAGCCGGGTGTGCGTCTTCTTCACTGGAGCCTCTTCCTCGGCTCTGGCCTGCCCTGCCCGCCGATCGTCATGGTCAGGTTCTGCTTCAACACAATCGAACACAATGAACCACAAGCCAACAGGGGAGTCAACGCCGGAGAGTCGCTCGCCTTGAATTGCGCCTTTATCGGACATTCTGGGTGCAATATCAAACGGCTATGCAAACAGTCACAACAGAAGCTTTCGGAATCCAACGTCACCCGTCTGGCTTCGCCTTCTGAACGCACCACGCACGGAAGCGGACCCCGCACATGCACCCACTCGCGGCAGAGCTGCGGCTCGACACCAACGCGCTCGACTACGTGATCATGGCCATGTACTTCGCCGTCGTGCTCGGCATCGGTTTCCTGGCCCGGCGAAGCGTCAAGACCAGCCTGGACTTCTTCCTCTCCGGCCGGTCCATGCCCGCCTGGATCACCGGCCTGGCGTTCATCTCCGCCAACCTCGGCGCCACCGAGATCCTCGGCATGGCCGCCAACAGCGCCCAGTACGGCGTCTACACCACGCACTGGTACTGGATCGGCGCCATCCCGGCCATGGTCTTCCTGGGCCTGGTGATGATGCCCTTCTACTACGGCTCGAAGGTCCGCTCGGTGCCGGAGTTCCTGCTGCACCGCTACGACCGCGGCGCGCACCTGCTCAGTTCGGTGCTCTTCTCCTTCGCCGCCGTGCTCATCGCCGGCGTCAACCTCTACGCCATGGCCATCGTCGTCGAGGCGCTGCTCGGCTGGCCGGAGTGGGTCGCCATCGTCGTCTCCGCCGCCGTCGTGCTGGTGTACATCACCCTCGGCGGGCTGTCGTCGGCCGTCTACAACGAGGTCCTGCAGTTCTTCGTCATCATCGCCGCCCTGCTGCCCCTGACGATTCTCGCGCTCAAGCGGGTCGACGGCTGGGACGGCCTCAGCGACACCCTGACCGAGTCCCGCGGCGGCGACTTCATGACCGCCTGGGGCGGCACCGGCATCGGCAGCGACAACCCGCTCGGCGCCAACTGGCTGACCATCGTGCTCGGTCTGGGCTTCGTCCTCAGCTTCGGCTACTGGACGACCAACTTCGCCGAGGTGCAGCGCGCGCTGTCCGCCAAGAACCTCTCCGCCGCCCAGCGCACGCCGCTCATCGGCGCGTATCCGAAGATCTTCATCGTCTTCCTGGTGATGATCCCCGGCCTGGTCGCGGCGGCCCTGGTGCCCGGGATCGGCGGGTCCGGCTCGGACCTGACGTACAACGACTCGATCCCGTACCTCATGGAGCAACTGCTGCCCAACGGCGTGCTGGGCGTGGCCGTCACGGGCCTGCTGGCGGCGTTCATGGCGGGCATGGCGGCCAACGTGTCGTCGTTCAACACCGTCTTCACCACCGACATCTGGGAGCCGTACGTCAAGCGCGGCCAGTCGGACGCGTACTACCTGCGCTTCGGGCGGATCATCACCGCGATCGGGGTGGCGGCCAGCGTCGGCACGGCGTTCATCGCGTCCAGCTTCAGCAACATCATGTCCTACCTGCAGACGCTGTTCTCCTTCTTCAACGTGCCCATGTTCGTGGTCTTCATCATCGGCATGTTCTGGAAGCGCGCCTCCGCCAAGGCCGGCTTCTGGGGGCTGCTCGTCGGCACGGCCGCCGCGATGATCAACTACTTCTGGATCTACAAGCAGGGCGTCATCAGCATCCCCAGCGACCAGGGCGCCAACTTCGTCTCCGCGATCGTCGGCTTCGCCGCCGGCGCGGTCGCGATGCTGGTCGTCACGCCGTTCACCCGGCCCCAGTCCCCCGAGCAGCTCGCCGGCCTCGTCTACGGGACCCGCTCCCCGGGCATGTCCGAGCCCGCCGCGGTGGGAGACGACGCCTGGTACCGCAGACCGGCGCTGCTGGGCTGGGGCGCGATCGTCCTGGCCGCCCTGAGCTACGTCCCCTTCTCCTTCTAGGAGCGCACCACCATGAGCGACCCCCACGAGCGCCCGGACGGCCCTCATGACCCGGATGACCCGGCCGACCCGGACGACCCGGACCACCGCACCCCGGACACCGGGGAACTGGCGGAGACGGTCGAGGAGCTGGAGCGCAAGTCGGCGACGGCCAGCAGGCTGTTCGACGTACGGCGGCTGATCGGCGGCCTGTTCGTCGCGTACGGGCTGATCCTCGTGATCGTCGGCGCCTTCGACGACGACGCGGAGATCGCCAAGGCGGAGGACGTGCGCATCAACCTGTGGACGGGTCTGGGGATGCTGGCGCTCGGGCTGTTCTTCCTGATCTGGCAGTTGCTGCGGCCGGTGCGACCGCCGTCGGCGGAGGAGCTGGCGGCGGCGATGGACGGGAACGGCCCCCGGGGCCGGCCGGACGGCCACTGACCCGTACGCCCGTACGCCGTACGCCCGACGCACGCACGCCCGCACGTATGCCCGCCGCCCGCCCGTCCCCGTACGCGACTGTCCGAAAGCCGTGCCCCCGCACCGGGACGCTACGCCCCCGCGCCGCCGTCCGCCGCCGGCCGGGCGGCGGCACGGTCCAGCAGCCCCGTACGGGCCGCGAGCGCCGCCGCTTCAAGCCGTGAACCCACCCCGAGCTTCATCAGCACCCGCTGCACATGCGTACGGGCGGTGCTCGCGGCTATGCGCATCCCCTGCGCGATCAACTGCGTGTCCTCGCCCTCCGCCACCCGCACCAGCACCTCGACTTCCCGCGGGGTCAGTAACTGAAGCAGCCGCGTGCCCTCGTCGTCCGGCTCCGCCGCCGGGTTCAGCAGCTCCGTGAACGCGCTCTGTAACAACTGGGGAGCCACCGCCGCCTCGCCGGCGCGCGCCTTGACCAGCGCGCGCTCCACGCCCTCGATGCGCTCGTCGTGCCGTACGTACCCGGAGGCACCCGCGGCGAACGCCGCCGCGATGCCGCGCGGGTTCGGCACCGGGCCGAGCACCACCACCGCGATCTGCGGACGCTCCCGTTTGATCCGCAGCACCGGGTCGAACGCCCCGGGCGCGGCCGGGGCCGCCGTGCCCAGCAGGCACACCTCAGGTCCTCTGCTCACCACCAGCTCCGCGGCGCCCGCCGTGGGCGCAGCCGCGGCCAGCACCCGGTGCCCGCGCAGCTTCAGCGCGGACGCGAGAGCCTCGGCGAGCAGGCGGTGCTCATCGACCACGATCAGCCGAACGGCCATCTCGCCCTCCCCCCGGGGGTCTACTGCCCCGGCAAGGTACAGCCTTACCGCTCCCGGGCCCGCTGGAACTCCGGAATCCGTCACCAACGGGGCCGTATCCGGCCGGTTTCTACTCCCTGTGGCTCACTCGCCACGGAAAGTTGGCCGTTGGGCTTCCCCTGACGGTCCCTGGCCCTACGCTGTGGGGCAGCGCCGGTGGGGGCCGGTGCCGTTCAGGGGGCGAGAGACGTGGGTACGGCGCACGGGGCGGGGTAGCTATGGGACGCGGCGGCGGCCCGCAGCTCAGGCAGGCGCGCCACGCCCAGGCGCCGTGTTCCGTATTCCGCGAGTTCTGACTAGTCCGCGACATGGGGGTGTCCGTGGTTCGGATCCGGGTCCTGGTGGCCGATGCCCACCGCGTGTTCGCCGAGTCGCTGGCCGCGGCGCTGGCAGCCGAGCCGGATGTCGACGTGCTGCCGGCCGGCAGCGGGCAGGCCGCGCTGCGCTCGCTGGAGCGGGCCGCGGCGGAGGGCCGGCGGTTCGACGTGTTCCTCGTCGACGCCGACCTCGACCGGGACGTGCCCGCGGGCGCCCCGGTGCCCGCGCAGGCGGTCGCGGGGAACGGTTCCGCGGCCGGCGCGCCGGGCGGGATCTCGCTCACCGCGCGCGTCCGCTCGGCCCATCCGCAGACGCGCACGGTCGTCCTCGCGGCCCGCGACGACCCGGCACGGGCGGCGGCTGCGCTGCAGGCCGGGGCGTTCGGCTGGGTCGCCAAGGACAGCTCGCTGTCCCGGCTGCTGGCGGTGATACGGGGCGTGCTGCGCGGCGAGACGCATCTGCCGCCCGCGCTGCTCACGGGCGTGCTGCGGGAGCTGACGGCGGCCCGGGAACACCGCACGGAAAGCGAGCAGTTGGTCGAGTCGCTGACCCCGCGGGAGCACGAGGTGCTGCGCTGCATGGTTGCGGGCCTGGGCCGCAAGGCGGTCGCCGAGCGGCTGTACCTGTCGCCCCACACGGTCCGTACGCACATGCAGAACGTGCTGGGCAAGCTGGGCGTGCACTCGACGCTGGCCGCGGTCGCCCTGGCCCGCCGCGCGGGCGTGGGCCCGGTCGACCTGGGCGAACCGGCCCGGGTAGGCGGCTAGGTTCTGTTTCTCGGATCATGTGCGGAGCCAGATGGCCAGGGCTGCGACGGTGATGGTCCCGAGGTAGACGTAGGCGCGTTTGTCGTAGCGGGTGGCCACGGCCCGGTGGTTCTTGAGGCGATTGATCGCCCGCTCGACGACGTTGCGCTTCTTGT